>JALVKT010000140.1 GCA_027027675.1 Thermofilaceae archaeon
CCTCTATCTGCCTGTACGTGTCCTCTATGAAGTTCCCCACGTCGAGTATCGCGCCGGCCCAGGGAGAGTCGAGGGCGTCGAGGATCCTGAGCACGCCCTCCGCGTCCCGGGTGAGCCCCCAGTGGTTTTCAAGTCCGAGCACCACGCCGTACTCCTCCGCCAGTGGGAGGAGGCTCCTCAGCGACTCTATGGCCCAGGTGAACGCGTCGTCCATCGTGTAGCCGGGGAGCGGCGGCTCAAGCCCCCTCCTCTCCATGAGCTCGTCGAAGCTCTTCACGGTGCCCCACCTGCCGGAGTTTACACGTATGGCCTTCGCGCCGAGCCTGTGGGCGGCCTCCAGCCACCTTGCAACCTTTTCGACCTCGCGCCTCCTCTCCTCCTCTGAGGGCTTGACGAAGTTGTTGTGGACCGCGACGGCGTATATGTCGAGGCCCCTGTCGAAGGCTTCCCGCTTGATCCTTGAGAGGTACCCGGGGTCTAGGCTTTCAACGTGCTCCTCCAGCACCTCCACCCCTTCGAAGCCGTGCCTGTAGGCGGCTTCCAGGTAGTCGGGGAGGGGCTTCTTGGGCCCCCGGAAGTGCCAGAAAGAGTAGGTGGAGGTTCCAAGTCTCAAGTCTTCTCCTCCACGCTAACCCCTCGCCCCTCAGATATAAGTTTTAGCGGGCAAGGATTTAAGCAGCCATCTACCGGTCAATTCTCCTTGTGCTATTAAACCTGTCGAAGCCCTTATCGAACGAATACGCCATGAAAACACTTGCCTCAACGTGCCTCAAGCAATTCACCCTTTACAGGCTTCCAATCGGAAAGATCGGCTTTCAAGTCAACCTCTACGTAGTCAAAAAATTCTGTGAGATCGGGGAGCTTTAAAGGCTCAATTATAATTCTTTCTCCCTCCACCCTGAGTATAACTCTACCATTGCCGGCATATTTTCTCCTCCAATTTTTTGGAAGCACCACTCTTCCCTGCTTATCCACCCTCCTAACTGTCTCCATTTTCGTGATGCACGCAACAGGGCGCGTTAAATAACTGCTCACACGTTATAGGTACCGCCAAATACCTCTAACGGGCATGAACCATGTGCGAAGCCTCATAGCCGCCGTTGACGGGGGCGGAAGCGGCAGCCGCCTCATAGCCGTCGACGAGGAGCTCAGAGTGGTGGCCTACGCCCGGGGGCCACCCCTAAACTATGCCGCCACCGGCCCCGAGAGGTTCGAGGAGGCCCTCCGAGCCCTACGGGCAAGCCTACCCGCCAGCCCCAAGGTGCTCGCCGCCTCCCTGGCAGGCGTCTCAGCCTACAGGGCCGAGGCCGGCGAGGCGCTGCGAAGGGTATTCCGGCCGCGCCGCCTAATCCTCATGACAGACATGGAGGCCTCGCTCCACGCCGCCACCTGCGGGGGAGACGGTGTCATAGTCTCAGCCGGCACGGGGAGCTTCGCCTACGGCAGGCGCGGCGGCGTGGAGGCGAGGGCGGGGGGCTGGGGCTACCTCTTCGGAGACGAGGGGAGCGCGTACTGGCTGGGCAGGGAGGCTGTCAGGGCCGCCCTCGCGGCCATGGAGGAGGGCCGCGTCACGGGGCTCTCGAGGATGGTCTCGGAGGCCCTCGGCTGCAGGGGCCTGGAGGGCTGCATCAGGGCCGCCTACGCCGCCGGCAGGGAGGGGGTTGCGGGCCTGGCGCCCCGCATCTGCGGCCTCGCGGCTGGCGGCGGGGAGGCGTACGTCTTGCTGCTGAGGGGCGCCGGCCTGCTTGCGGGGCTTGCGCTGCGCGTGTACAGGCGCCTTGGCTTCTCCTCGGGGCTTGTCTACGGGACTGGGGGCGTGCTTCTCGGCTGCGGGCTGTACGCGCGCCTCCTCTCGGCGGAGCTGGGGCGTAGCGGCGTGTCGCTGAGGCTGTCCCGGGCCGGGCCGCTGGAGGGGGCTCTCGCCGCTGCCCTGGGGGAGGCCGGGCTGGGCGGCTGCGTGGAGGCGGGAAACGTTATAAGAAGCGCGGGGGCTTTGGAGGGTTGATAGCCGTGTCGGGGGAGGAGCGCAGGATTTTCGAGGAGTTGTCGAGGCTTGACACGGAGCAGAGGAACCCTAGGAGTGAGAGGCTGAGCGAGCTTTCGACGGAGGAGATTCTCAGGGTTATAAACGAGGAGGACAAGAAGGTCGCGTACGCTGTGGAGGCCGTGATACCCGAGGTTGCCAGGCTAGTCGACACCATTGTGGAGGCTCTCGAGAAGGGGGGCAAGTGGTTCTACGTGGGCGCGGGGACGAGTGGGAGGCTCGCAGTTATAGACGTTGCCGAGCTTCTCCCAACCTACGACGTGGGGCCTGAGATGGTGGAGGCGCTCATAGCCGGGGGGCCGGGCGCCATGGTCCGCGCGATAGAGGGCGCCGAGGACGACGAGGAGATGGCTGTGCGCGAGCTCAAGGGGAAGAGGCTGCGCAGCGGCGACGTCGTTGTTGGCATAAGCGCGAGCGGGAGGACGCCCTACGTTGTCGCCGCGCTCCGCTACGCGAGGGAGGTGGGGGCGAAGACGGCCTGCATAACCAGCGTGGAGGGCTCCCCGGTGACGAGGTACGCGGACATCAAGATCGTCTTGAGGACTGGCCCCGAAGTCGTCACCGGCTCGACGAGGATGAAGGCGGCCACGGCGCAGAAGATGACGCTCACCATGCTGAGCACGGCTGTCATGGTGAGGCTGGGCCGCGTCCACGGGAACCTCATGGTGAGCCTCCAGCCGGTCAGCTCGAAGCTGAGGGAGAGGGCGAAGAGGATACTGATGGTCGAGACGGGGGTGAGCTACGAGCAGGCATCGAAGATACTCGAGAAGGCGGGCTACGACGTCGTAGCCGCCATCGTGATGGCCCAGGCGGGCATAGGCTACCGCGACGCCCTCCGGGTCCTCGAGGAGGCCGGGGGCATACCGACGCGCGCCATAGAGCTGGCGAAGAGGCTGAAGGCCTCCGGGGAGATAAAGGGTGTCGAGTACTAGGGCGGGGGCCGACCTCTATCAACGCGTCTCGCGGGAGGTCTCGGGGGCCCGCGTGGGCCTCGCCGTAAACCACACCTCCTTCGACTCGGAGATGCGGCACCTCTCCTGGCTCGCGGCACGGGACGCCTCCTCCCTAGTGATATTCACGCCGGAGCACGGGCTCTACGGCTCCGCGCAGGCCGGCGAGCAGGTGGAGGGGGGACGCGACCCCTGGACGGGGGCCGAGGTGTACAGCCTCTACGGCGAGTCCAGGGAGCCGCCCCTCGACGTAGTGGCCGGCCTTGACCTCCTAATATACTCGATACAGGACCTGGGGCTGCGCTGGTACACCTACGCGGCCACGCTCAGGAAGCTCGTCGAGGCCTCGGCGAAGACGGGCACGCCCCTCATAGTCCTAGACACGCCGGCGCCCCTCACGGGCCGCGTCGAGGGCCCCGTGCTCAGGGAGGGCCTTGAAAGCTTCGTGGGGCCCGCGCCTATCCCCGCCCGCTACGGCCTCACGCCGGGCGAGCTGGCCCTCTACTATAGCCGCGTGCTCGGCCTGGGGGGCGAGGTCAGGGTGGAGAGGATGGAGGGCTGGCGCAGGGACATGTGGTTCGACGAGACCGGGAGGCCCTGGATACCGCCCAGCCCCGCGGTTCCGAGCCTCGAGGCAGCCATCGCCTACGCTGGCACGTGTCTCTTCGAGGCCACAAACCTCTCCGAGGGCAGGGGGACCTACTCGCCCTTCCTGCAGGTGGGGGCTCCCTGGCTGGACGGCCGATGCCTCGCTGAGGCGCTGAGGGGCAGGATTGAGGGGGCCGTGCTCAGGCCGGTCCGCTTCAAGCCGCTCTGGGGGAAGCACAGGGGCGTCGAGGTTTCAGGCGTATACATACATGTTACTGACAGGGACGCCTACAGGCCCTTCGAGGCCGCGGTTCGACTGCTCCACGCCGTCTGGACGCTGAGCGACGAGGCCGAGTGGCTGGAGTCTAGGGGTAGGCCGAGGATAGACCTCCTAGCAGGCACGGAGAAGGTGAGGATGGCCGTGGAGGGCCGGGAGCCGCTCGAGGAGGCGCTTGAGGAGTGGCGGAGGGAGGCTGCGGAGTGGGCCCTCAAGGCGGGGGAGGTGATTCTCTACGGGTAGCCTAGACGCCCAGGCGCTCGCCGAGCTCGCACGCAGCTACGGCACGCCACTCTACGTCTACGACTACGGGGCCGTGGAGGAGAGGCTCAGGCTGGTCGAGGAGGCGCTCAGGGGCGTCGACCACGTGGTGGCCTTCGCGGAGAAGGCGGCGCCCATAGTTGACCTGGTGTCCTTCATCCACGGCCGCGGCGCCTGGGTAGAGGCGGTCTCCGGCGGCGAGGTGCAGGTCGCCCTCGCAGCGGGCGTGCCGCCAAGCCACGTGTTCTTCGACGGCGTCTCCAAGTCGCCCTGGGAGATAAGGCTCGCCGTGGAGCAGCACCTCTACAGCGTACATGCGGAGAGCATAGAGGAGATATTCGACATAGACGAGGCCGCGGGCCAGGCGGGGACGACGCAGAGGGTCGGCGTCAGGGTGAACCCGGGCGTAAGCGTTGAGGCGAGGAGGGGCCTGGCCACGTCGACGAGGGATAGCAAGTTCGGCGTCGAGCCGCGGCGACTAGAGGCGGAGGCGGCCCGGCTCGCCGGGCTGGAGCACGTGAGCATAGAGGGGCTCCACTTCCACCTCGGCTCGGGCCTCAGGGATTCGAGGCCTTACCTCGACGCCTTGGAGGAGACGCTCCGGCTCGCCGGGGCCCTCGAGGGGGAGGGGATAGATGTGAGGTACATAGATGTGGGCGGCGGCTACGCCCCCGAGCCCGGGGCGGCGCGGGCCATACTCGAGGCGCTGGCCAGCCGTGTCTCCAGCACCGGCTACAGGCTTGTGGTCGAGCCGGGCAAGCTCCTCGTCGCGGAGGCTGGCGTACTGCTGACCCGGGTGAACTACGTGAAGGAGCTCTATGGGAGGCGCTGGGCCCTCGTGGACGCGGGCATGAACGACTACATCAGGCCCATGCTGTACGGGGTGAGGCCGCGCATAACCTGCGTCACCTGTAGAGGGGGCGTGGAGTTGAGCTATGATGTCGCGGGGCCGGTGTGCGAGTCGACGGACGTCTTTGCGAGGGGCGTCCGGCTGCCCAGGCTGGAGAGGGGGGACGTGCTGGCGCTGTGGGGGGCCGGGGCCTACGGGTGGGCGATGTCGAGCAACTACAACGTGAGGCCGAGGCCGGCTGTCGTAAGCGTGTATGGCGGGAGTCGGAGGCTCATAGTCGAGAGGGAGGGGCTCGAAAGATTATTGAAGGGATAAGCGCCGTGCGTGGAGGGCCTCGTAAAAAACGTCTTTTTAAGTTTTTAGATAAGGTTTAAATATGGATTTTAGGCAAAAATCTTGATGCCAGATAAAAGCCGAGTAGTATTGTCGTTACTGCTGGCAGCCCTAGTGGCAATGTCCTTCACAGCACCCCTAGCGAACACCCAGGCCGCCGAGAGGAAGCCCCTCTTCGTGGGCGCCTGGCCCTACCAGCTGCCCCCGCGAGGCCACTTCAACACCTTCGTCACGGGAGCGCTGACATGGTACATCTACCACATAATGATCCAGGAGCCCATGGCCCTCTACTTCTGGGCCAACAACAGCTACTACCCGTGGCTCGCCACAAAGTGGGAGCTCACCCCCGACCAGCAGTACTTCATCGTACACCTGAGGAAGGGCGTCAAGTGGCACAACGGCGACGACTTCACGGCCAAGGACGTTGCATGCACCTTCTGGGCCCTCTACCTCCTCAACGGCCCGGTATGGTCGATGGGCTTCATCGACAACGTCGAAATAGTCGACCAGTACACGGTCAAGTTCCACATAAAACACGCCTCCCCCATCCTCTACAGGTACATCCTAAGGGAGCCTATAAGGCCCTACTCCACCTACCACAAGTACTGCGACCTCGCGAAGCAGCTCCACGACAAGGGAGTACCGAGAACCGCTGACGAGTTCAAGAAGGCCGTCGCGGAGTTCAGGAACTTCAGGCCCAAGGAGTACATCGGTACAGGAGTCCTCATGTGGACCGGCGAGATAACTGAGGCCGAGGTGTGGCTCAAGAAGAACCCCAACCACTGGAAGAACGCCCTCAAGTTCAACTGGGTCAAGCTGATAAACGGCGAGACCCCACAGGTCACCCCGCACGTCCTCGCCAAGGAGGTGGACTACGCGACCCACGGCTTCCCGCCGGCCACCGAGAAGCAGTTCATAGCTGAGGGCATCAGGATCATCAGGGCGCCGATCTACTCCGGCCCATGCCTCTACTTCAACGAGAAGATATGGCCTCTCAACGACGTAAGGTTCAGGCAGGCCATAGCCTACGCCATAAACAGGACTGAGAACGGCTACGTCTCACTCCTCCAGTCCGGCAAGCCGCTCAAGTACATGAGCGGTATGCCCGACGAGCTCGCCGAGATATGGCTCACAAAGGAGACCCTCAGCAAGCTGAACCCCTACAAGTACAACCCGCAGAAGGCCGCCCAGCTCCTCGAGGAGATAGGCCTCAAGAAGGGCAGCGACGGCTACTGGCACTACAAGAACGGCAGCATAGTGCAGTTCGAGCTCAGCTTCCCAGCCGAGTACGCTGACTGGAGCGCGGCCGGCGAGAACCTGGCCGAGCAGCTCAACAAGTTCGGCATAAAGATCATCCCGAGGGCGATAACCTTCACCCAGCACCCGCACGAGGTGTGGAAGGGCAACTTCCAGCTCGCAATCAGGCACTGGGGCAGCGGCAGCAACCCGCACCCCTACTTCCACTACCGCGCCGTCTTCATATACTGGAACAAGGGCTCCGAGGGCCCAGGCATCGCCTTCCCGCTCGTACAGGAGACTAAGTGCTGCGGCAAGGTGAACATAACCGACCTGCTCCTCAAGAGCGCTGAGGGCTTCGACGAGGAGAAGCAGAAGCCCTACGTTAACAAGCTGGCCCTCATATACAACGAGCTCCTCCCAGGCATCCAGCTCTGGCACAGGTACGGCAACAACCCGGCGCTCGACGGAGTCCGCGTCACAGGCTGGCCGCCCGACAGCGACCCGATATACAAGAACAGTATCTACGGCGACAACTTCGTCGTCTACATGCTCATGACCGGCTACGCGCTCAGGCCGACCCCGCAGAACATGCCGGCCGGGCAGCAGCCGAGCCAGCCTTCGCAGCCGAGTAAGCCTAGTCAGCCGAGTACTCCGAGTCAGCCCAGCAAGCCTACTACGCCGAGTAAGCCGAGCCAGCCTGCAGGGCCGAACTACGCGCTCTGGGGCACAGTAGCAGTAATCATCATAATCATCATAGCCGCAGCCTGGTACCTGGCGAAGAGAGGTAAGAAGTCTGAGTAAAAACAAAATTATTTAACCCTTTTTAGCAAGTCTTTTTAGGAGGGTGCATATTGAATGAGTGATACCCGCGCGTTTCTCTACAAGGTCTACAAGAACTGGTTCTTCCGCCGCTCCGTGAGGACGCTCGCGATAATCTACGTGGCAATCACGCTAACCTTCTTCATCATACGGCTGATGCCCGGAAACCCCATCGAAGTATTCATCGCAAACATGATGGCCGCCACGGGGATGAGCTACGAGGACGCGAAGCAGCTTGCCCTTGCGATGTTCTCCATAAACCTGGACGAGCCCCTCTGGAAGCAGTACCTCGACTACCTCTACAACCTAGTTCAGGGCAACTTTGGCAGGAGCATAGCGATATCGCCGGGCACGCCGGTGATGCAGATAATAATGGAGTTCCTCCCCTGGACGCTGTTCAGCGTCTCAATATCCCTGCTCGTCAGCTTCGTCCTCGGCGTGGTCTTCGGGATTATAGCCGCGTATAGGAGGGGCGGCTGGTTCGACAGGATAATGAGCGCCTTCGCGGCCACCGTTAGCGCGATACCCAACTACCTGATAGGCATCCTCATAATCGTCTTCCTCGGCGTCCAGTGGAAGCTCTGGCCGATAGAGTACATGAGGGGCGCCTACTCGGCAAGCGTCAAGCCCGGCTTCACCCTCGAGTTCATCACGGACGTCTTCAAGCACCTACTGGCACCGTTCATCACGTACGTGTTCAGCACCTTCGGCGGCTGGATGCTGTCGATGAAGGCGAACACGATAAGCACGCTCGGCGAGGACTACGTGACCGTCGCGAAGGCCAAGGGGCTCCCCGAGTCGAGGATAACCATATACTACGTCGGCAAGAACGCCATACTGCCCCTCTTCACAAGCCTCGCCATCTCGCTGGGCTTCATCTTCGGCGGCTCCGTGCTCATCGAGAGCATATTCGTCTACAGGGGCGTCGGCAGCCTGCTCTGGGCGAGCATAACCTCGAGGGACTACACGGTGATGCAGGGCGTCTTCCTCATAATCACGATCTCGGTCGTCCTGGCAAACCTGTTCGCGGACATGCTCTACGGGCTCATAGACCCGCGCGTGAAGACCCTCGGTGGAGGTGAGTAAGGTGTCGAAGAGAAGGGTTAGGCGTAGGAAGAGCAGGGCTAGGAGGATACTTGAAACATACCTTATTGAACCCCTAAAGATAATAGCTAGGAACAAGGCGGGCCTCGTAGGCTTCATAGGCCTTATAATCTACATCTTGATGGCCACGGTTGGCCCCATACTCGTCCCGCTCGACACCCAGGTCAAGCCAAACCAGATGTACCTGCCGCCCAGCCTGCAGCACCCCATGGGCACGGACAGCGAGGGCAGGGACATCTTCTCCCAGATAGTCAACGGGGCCAGCGACGTCCTCTTCGTAGCCTTCCTGGCCGGCATAATAACGGTCGTCATAGCGACGCTGCTGGGCACCTTCGCGGGCTTCAAGGGCGGCTGGGTGGACGCGGCCATTATGGCAGTGGACGACATACTCCTCACCATACCCCAGTTCCCCCTGCTATCGGTGCTCAGCGCGCTCGTGAGGCTGGACAACCCCACTCTGGCGACCATCATAGGAATTCTCTCGTGGCCCGCCCTGGCCAGGGCTATTAGGAGCCAGGTTCTAAGCGTCAAGGAGAGGGACTTCATAGAGGCTGCGAGGGCCCTCGACCTGGGCACGGGCCACATAATATTCACGGAGATAATGCCGAACCTTATGAGCTACATAGTGATAAGCCTCATATTCGCGATGACCGGCGCCGTGTACGCCCAGGTGGGCCTCGTCTTCCTCGGCTTCGTCCCCTTCGAGTCCCAGAACTGGGGCGTAATGATAAACCTGGCGTGGACGAGGGGGGCGATATTCTTCAAGGACAGTA
>JALVKT010000141.1 GCA_027027675.1 Thermofilaceae archaeon
ACGGGTAGGCCATCGTCCCTATGACGTTCTCTATCATGATGTCAGCTGTCTTAAGGTCGAGGTTCCCCTCCTTGAGGAGGAGCGCCTTCTCCTCCTCGCTGAGGCCGGCGAACTCTGCCACTTTCTCAAGTCTCTCCTTGACTCCCAGCTTGTAGAACCCAGGTATACGGCTAGTCTTCTCCGGCATCACCCCTCTAATATACAGGTCACTAATAACATTGCCTCAAGCAATGCACGGTTTAGCCTCCCGTCGATTAGGCGTGCCCCCTAAAGGATACCAATGAATACCCGGCCGCCCGACTATACACTGTGGCTCATAGAGGGAAGAAGAGGATAGGCCGCTTCGAGACGATGGCGCTCCTCCAGGCGGCCCGCTACTACGTTCTCACCGGTGACCTAGAGAAGGCCTACTCGTTCGGCCTAAACAGGGCAATATTCTACGCCTGGGCCAAACACTATGGACGCGCCGTTAGGGCGAGCGGGAGGCCTAGAAGGGGGGTCGTAAGGGAGGAGGAAGAGGGGAAACCCGTCGTCTACGTTGGAGACGAGAAAGCCTTCCTGGGCCCCTCGGGCTACTTCATGATGGGCGGCAAGGAGCAGACACCCCAAGACTTTGAGCGCAACGTAGCCGCTAAAATAAACTCCGTCGTCCCCTTCGAGAAGGCTTGGAAGGCAGCCGTGGAGTACGTGAAGCGCTTCAGCCGGGAGAAGCTCTTGAGCCAGCAGGCTTTCTACGAGGAGGTTTACAAGCCGGTCAGAGATGAGTTTATAGAGAGAGTAGTGGAAGGTAAAAGGGAGACTCTTGACGCCTTCCTACGAGGCGGCGGGGAAGCTGGCAAGAAGAGAGGAGCTGAGAAATGAACCCTGAGCCCTTCAGTCTGGTACACCTGGGATCCCTGATACACCTCGCGCTAGCCACGATACTATCCCTCGTGTACATCCGCTACAGGGCCGTGGCGATACTCCCGGCCATAATGATAAGCTCCCTCATAGGGGTGTTCCTCGGCCTCCAGATACACCCCTTCATCTCGGGGATCTCTGGCTTCGCGGCAGCCCTAATAGTGTTCATAGCGGGGCTCGAGCTGAAGCCCGAGTTTATAAGGCGAAACAAGGAGCGGGTACTCATAATGTTCTTCTTCGAGGCCACGATGTTCCTCACACTCTTCTACCTCCTCGTGTTCTTCCTCCCATTCTCGCTCGCCGTGACCATCTCGGCCATAATGGTGGCCTCGAACGAGGCCTTCGTCATAGACATCGGCCGCTACGGGGACAAGGAGCTCGCACAGTACGGCATAACAATGTCTGTGCTCGAAGATGCGATGGCCGTATTCCTCCTCTCTATAGGATTCTTCGCCTCACCCCACATTGGAGTCAAGGAGACCGACATAGCGCTCCTCTTCTCCATCATAGTCCTCCTTATACCCCTCTTCTACCTGGTCAGCGGCCCCTTCGACAGGTTCATAGACCGGATCGAGAGGCTCGACGCCAAGATCCTCCTCTCAATACTCTACCTCTCAATACTCATAGCCACTGCAGAGCTCCTCGGAATACCCGAGGCGATAACCGTCTTCATAGGCTCCGTGAGCCTCTCACTCAGAGACTACGACCCAGAAGCGTTCAAGGCGATGGAAAGCTACTTCGTCCTCGCCCTTGTCGGCTTCGTGGCCTCCCTCCCCTACACCCTCAAAGACTCGGTGCACCAGCTAGCGGAGCCGGCAACAATAGCGACTATCATACTCGTGGGTACAGCGCTCGCCTTCATAGCGTTCGCGCTGCGCTTCATAATGCTCCTGTTCGCCTCCACCCTCGGCGGGCTCAGGATAGGCCGCTCCGTCGAACTAGCCGTTAGCCTGGCAAACACGGGGGAGTTCGGGCTCATAGTGCTGGCAGCCCTCATAGGGAGCGGGGTCGTACCCCCCTGGCTGGCCCTCTCAGCAATGGTGGCGTACGCCGCCAACCTCTCCCTAGTAAGCTTCCTCGTAAAGCACCTCGACCGCGTGTCAAGCCTCCTCCTCTCACATGCGAGGAGCTTCTGGAGCTTCATGGCACGCATAGGCGAGGGCGCAGACGAGTTCGTCCACCACGCCGCCCAGGACGTGACACTCAAGAGAGACGTCCTGGGGCTCAGCGTGATGCTAATCGTCGACTACGTCTCACTCTTCATACAGAGGGTTGTAACAAACGAGGTTGTAACCTACATGATGAGCATAGTCGTCGTCTCATCCTTCGTCGTAGCGGTGCAGAAGTTCTACCACGGCTTCAGCAAGAGCTTCGAAGAGGGGAGAATAGAAAGGAGATACATTTCAGCCTTCATGATGCTGATACGCTTCCTCCTCCTCTACGTCATAGTGGCGCCCATGATAAGCTTCCTCTCCGTAGAGCTGCGAGAATACAGGCTCGCGCTGAAGCTCGACCACCCCCTAAGCATATACCTCATACTGCTGACCATCTACGGCCTCTCCTACCTCTCCGACGCCATAGGCAAGCTGATAATACACGAGCCAAAGAAGAGGGCTGTGCGGGGCCAAGTGAGAACGGAGGAAATAAAGGGGGAGGGCGCCGCTGCGCCCCAAACCGAGCATTAAAAGCTCATAAGCCCCTCCATCTTCTTCAACACTCCAATAAGCCTCTCAACCTCCTCCGAGTCGTTGTAGAGATAGACACTGGCCCTCACAGCCCCCTCGGGGGCCCCCAGCCTCTCCATGAGCGGCGCGGCGCAGAAGTTCCCGCTCCGAACCGCTATAGCCTCGTTGTCGAGCACGGCCGCCAAGTCGTGCGGCGCCACCCCGCGGAGATTAAAGGTTACGATGCCACTCCTCTCCTCCGGGCTCCGAGGCCCATACACGGCGACGTTAAGCCCCTCCAGCCCCTCCAGGAGCTCTTCAACAAGCCTCCTCTCATGCCTCTCAACCTCGCCCATCCCCACCCTTTCCAGGTACCTTGCCGCCTCCGCAAGCCCCACCGCGCCGGCCACGTTGGGCGTCCCGGCCTCGAAGCGATAAGGCATGTCCACCCACAGCGGCTCTACCTTCTCCGAGATCTTCGCGCCCCTCACGGTTCCGCCACCAGTAAACGGTGGCACAAGCCTCTCCATCACCTCGCCTCTAATGTAGAGGCCTCCTATCCCCATGGGGCCCACCATTTTATGGCCGGAAAACGCTAGAAAGTCTGCGTCAATCCGCTTCACGTCTACGG
>JALVKT010000142.1 GCA_027027675.1 Thermofilaceae archaeon
CCTGGGGGGAAGAGGGCTGTGACAGTCATTAGCCTTGGCTCTGCGAAAGCTGCTGCCAGGTTTGACGCTGTGTAGTGGTACGCGAAGAAGCCCAGTTCATCGTCGGGGACTCCTATGGCCGGGTTTGCCGCGTACGCCTGTCCCCCCTCCACCGCCGCGTCTAACCCCTGCGGCGGGACAGGGAGCACGTCTCGTAGCTGAGAGAAGGGTATTTTTCCCACGCCGGGCAGGGCGCTCATGGGGTCACCGGTATTTTTTTCACGAGCTTCCCGTTGACGACTACGAGTAACGTGTACTCTCCCTTGTCGACGGTGAAGAAAACCGTGGACTTGAATGGGGGCGGGACCACCTCTATGCAATACGTGCCCGGGGCGGGGCCCTTGGCTGTAAGCTCCACTATCAGTGTTTTGCCGGAGGCCCTGTACCCGGCAAGGGCCACCCTATAGCAGGGGTTTGGCCTCTGCACTGTTATGTCGACTCTGAGCCCACTGCTGAGCCAGGTGTAGCTCACCACGAGGTAGCTGGGGGTCCAGTCGGGGCCCTCCTTCTGGGGGCCGGAGCCGGGGGCTGTGACGCTTTTCTTCATGTGGCTGCACACCTTTGAAGTTAGCGTGCCAGCCGCTATATAGGAGGCTGTCAGCGCGAACAACATGACCACTATGAGGGAGGCCAACAGTAGTAGCGTGCGGAGCCCCATACCTGGGAGTAGGGCGGACCAGTAGTCTATAATAGTATCGCCGCTACGCCTCCTCGGCTATCCTTTTAAGCTCTTCGAGGCCCGCGGCGCGGCCCATAATTTTCTTCTGGCGCCTGAGTCTGCGTTGAACCTCCACTCTCAGCATGAAGACCTTTATCCTCTCCAGCACGCCCTTCATCGCACCCGGTTTTCCAAGTATATATAAGGCTGGGCGTCACCCCCCTCCCCATATGGCTTCGAAGTACTTCTCCTCTATAGAGGCGAGCCTGTCGCTGACGAGCATGACGCTGGCCTCATGGTTTCTCTCCATAGCGCTGTAGGTGAAGTTGTGGCTCCCCACGATCACGATTTTACCGTCGACTATGACAAGCTTTGCGTGGGTAGTCCTCGCCCTGGTGTCGAAGCGGACCGGTATGCCCGCGTCCCGCAGCCTCCTGTAGGCAAGCTCGTTCACGTCGACACTGTTTTCGAGGACTACTCGTACGTCTACGCCTTGCCTCGACTTGGAGATGAGGAGCTCGGTGATCCTCTCTATCACGTCGGTGTCCGTCTTGTACATGAACATGGCTATGTGGATGCTCTTGTTGGCCCTGGAGAGCACGTGCAGGAGCACCGGGTAGTACTCCCTGTCGTTCAGCAGCGTGACCTGTACGCTCCCTTGGACCTGTACGGCTTGGGGCGGGGCCTGGGGTGTTAGGCTTGACGCCGCATAGCCGGCCGCGAAGGCCAGCACGGCCACCATTATAAGGGCAGCAGAGCTTCTCCCAGCCAAGGCGTGCCTCCCAAAACTAAACTGGGGCGGTGAAAGTTAACGCTATCCACTGCTCCACGGCGGCCGGGGGAACAATAATATCTCTGTTGAGCTTGAAGCCCCTGGTGTACCTGTGCCGTTCGGCCTTGACGAGCTGATGGAGACTAAGTATAGGAGAAACGTGGTCATACTGCCCCTCCTAGCGTTCACGGTGAACCTGGGCTTCGGCGCCGTGAGCGCGATTATACCCTACTTCCTACTATACCTAGTCGGCGCCCTAAAGGAGCTGCCGGAGGAGCTTGGAATAATAGGCGGCGCGGCCCGCTACGCCGTAGAGTTCGGCGTGCTCATGGCCCTCTTCATGCTGACAAGGGCTTTCCTGGCAAGGTTCTTCGGTATATACAGCGACAAGGCTGGGAGAAAGAAAATCGTTGTCGCCGGCGTGGCGCTCTACGCCCTCATATCGTTCCTGTACGTAGTAGTCCCAACCCTTGAGTGGCTCTACGTGGTTAGAGCGCTCCAGGGGGTCGCCAGCGCCATGGTGTGGCCCGTGGCCGAGGCCCTCCTAATGGACAGCGTGGCCCCCACCGTTAGGGGGAGGGCGATGGGCCTCTACATGGCCGCTACCACCTTCAGCTTCATAGGCGGGCCGGCGCTCGGAGTCGCTCTCTACAAGATCGGCGTGTACATGCTGGGCATAAGAGAGGTTGGCGCCGCGCTGCGCTTCCCATTCCTAGTGATGGCCATAGCCGGCCTGGCCACCGTGGCCCTCGCACTCCTAATCCAAGAGGCACACCACCCGAAGCCCAGGCGGAGAGGCGAGAAGCCCGTGGAGCTGACGGGGGTTAACAAGAGGAGCGTTGAGGCGCTCTACGTGATAGGGTTCGCGAACGGCGTGGGTATGGGGCTCGTCGCCCCCTTCATGCTCCTCTACCTTGTCGAGTTCGTAACCTCTGACCCCGCGGCCATAGCCTACATAACGCTTGTATCTGGGGTGGCGGGGATACTTGCAACTTACCCTGCCGGCTACCTGAGCGACAAGATAGGCAGGAGAGCCCTGATAGCCTGGGGCATACTCCTCTCGAGAACCACTACGCTCTTCATACCGTTTGCCAGGACAGTTGAGAGCCTCACAGCAGTGGCGACCGCGAGGAGCATAACGTTCAACGCCTACACGCCCGCCTTCAGGGCGCTCCAGGCAGACCTTGTGCCAAAGGAGCTGAGGGGGAGGGTCTTCGGGACGGTACAGATGTTCTTCAACATTGGAGCCGTGGTGGGCCCGCTCATAGGCGGCCCCCTCTACCGTGCCTACGCCGACACGATGCTTGGCCCTATTCCCGGCGTGGCTGTAAGCTTCTTCGCGTCAGCGGTTCTAGGCTACATAGCGCTCGCAGTGTTCCTGGCATACGTGAGGGAGCCTGAATAGGGGGGCTCAGCCTTGTCACCACTCCTCACCGCGTCGGGATTGGAGTCACTCTTCACAGCCCCGAGGAGTTTACGTGGCAGAGGGAATTATCCATGCCTCTAATCATAACATTGTTATTAAAATTCAAAACAGTTTTATATTTGGCGGGACAGTAAAGGTTGTGGACGAGCTCCCCAAGATAGTGTTCTGGCTCTCAAGGATTGGCAGGGAGGGCAAAACACTGTCACAGATCTCCCCCAACTCTAGGAAGGCCCACGAGGCGCTCAGCCTCCTCGCGAGACACGGCCTTGTCCGCACCAGGAG
>JALVKT010000143.1 GCA_027027675.1 Thermofilaceae archaeon
CTGCCGTCGTAGGAGACGTAGAAGTCCTGCATGGCGTTCTGAAGGCGCCTGTACATGTACCCGCTCTGCGCCGTCCTCACAGCCGTGTCGACCAGGCCCTCCCTGCCGGAGATCGCGTGGAAGAAGAACTCTGTGGGCGTCAAGCCCTTCCTGAAGCTGCTGTACACGAAGCCCCTGGCGCGCGGCATCAGGTCCCCAGCCTTAAAGTGCGGCAGAGTCCTGCCCGAGTAGCCCCTCTCTACACGCTTGCCCCTAACCGACTGCTGGCCCACGACGGCTGCCATCTGTGTCAGGTTGAGCATGCTGCCCCTCGCCCCTGTCCGGGCCATTATGACCGCGTGGTTCGTCATTCCAAGGTATTTTCCAGCTATCTCTCCAGCCCTGGTTCTGGCCTCCGCGAGCACGTTCATTATGAGGTCCTCCAGAGTCTCCCTCCGCGTCTTACCGGGCATCGCCTCCAGCTTGCCCTCCTCATACTCCCTTATCAGGCGCTCAACCTCCTTCTCGGCCTCCCTGAGAGTCTCCTCGATGTCCCTGATCGCCGCCTCAGGTATCTCTATTGTGTCGATTCCCATTGTGAGGCCGTGCATGTCGAGGTATGCGATGAACATCTTGAACATTGTGTCCATAATCTCTCTCCCCTTATCCGAGCCGTACTCCTTCACAATCTCATGAAGCACGGTCTCAGGCTTCTCCGCGCCTATAGCCTGCTTGTCGAAGACGCCTAGTAGGAGCTTGCCCCTCTTTATGAGCACGAAGCCGTCGTTGTCGCACTCCTCCTCGTCGCAGCGGCCCACGGGCGGCGCCACAGCAGCCCTGCCCACATAGTCGAGGTCGTCTGGGAGGAACACGCTTACAAGCTGTTTACCGGTCCAGTATGGGCCCGGCTTCAGTATGGCCGGCTCGGGAAGCTCGCCCTCATACGCCGCCTCGAAGAGGAGGCGCATTGCCTGGCTCTTGTCGAAGACGCTGTCCTTGCGTGTGAGGAGGTATGCCCCCGTGATGTAGTCGTGTATACCGCCTATAATCGGGCCTCCATACCTGGGGGTCAATATGTGCTCCTGGACGAGCATGAGAGTCCGCGCCTCAGCCCTGGCCTCCTCGCCCTGCGGCACGTGGAGGTTCATCTCGTCCCCGTCGAAGTCCGCGTTGTAGGGCACCGTGACTAGGAGGTTGAGCCTAAACGTCTTGTAGGGGAGAACCCTGACCACGTGAGCCATAATCGACATCCTGTGGAGCGAGGGCTGCCTGTTGAACAGCACTATGTCCCCGTCTATCAGGTGCCTCTCCACGACGTAGCCGGGCTTCAGCGTCTCAACGATTTCCTCGCGGTTCTTCGCGAACCTCAAGTCTATCCTGCCGCCGTCCGGCCTAATGATGTAGTTCGCGCCGGGCCACTTGTCTGGGCCGTTTAGCACGAACTTTTTGAGCCGCTCTATGTTCCAGGGGGTCACCTTCTCCGGCACGCTCAGTACCTTCGCTATCTCAATGGGAACGCCGACCTCGTTTATGCTGATGTTGGGGTCAGGCGATATAACCGTCCTCGCGGAGAAGTCCACCCTCTTGCCCGCCAGGCTTCCCCTGAAACGGCCCTCCTTGCCCTTTAGCCTCTGGGCAAGGGTTCGGAGCGGCCGCCCCGACCGGTGCCTGGCCGGGGGAATGCCGGGCAGCTCGTTGTCAAAGTATGTTGCAACGTGGTACTGCAGCAGGTTCCAGAGGTCGTCTATTATAAGGCCGGGGGCGCCGGCCTCGAGCTGCTCCTTAAGCCTCTGGTTAACCCTAACAATGTCTACGAGCTTGTGGGTTAAGTCGTCCTCGCTCCTGTCGCCGGACTCCAGTGTTATGCTAGGCCTCACCGATGGCGGCACCACGAGGAGGACGCGGAGAACCATCCACTCTGGGCGCGCCTCCTTGGGGTTCAGCCCGAGGATCTCCAGGTCGCTGTCCGGGATGCGTTCCAGCCTGCTCCTAATGTCCTCCGGCGTCAGCCGTATGAGGCCTTCCTCCCTCTGCTCGAAGAAGGTGTATGGCTTGTCGAACTTCAGCTTGTACTGCTGTGCCCCGCAGTGGGGGCACGTGGTAGCTTTAGACGCCTCCTTTATGAGCGTCTGGGCGTACTTGTACTTCAGCATGACCCAGTGCTTGCCGAGCTTGTACATCTTCTCCCGGGCAGCCTTTATCTTCTCCTCGGGAAGCTTTACGCGGCCACACTTCCAGCACGTAGCCTTCAGGAGGTTCGCGATGTAAGGCGCAAACTCGGGGTGCACCACGGGCCTCGCAAGCTCGATGTAGCCGTAGTGTCCGGGGCAGTTGACCGAGGTGTTGCCACAGGTCGCGCAGCGCACACCCGGCTCGACGCTCCCAAGCCTCCTGTCCATCACGCCTCCGGGGACGGGGAAGCCCTCCTCGTCGTAGAGCTCGGAGGTCGTAATCTCCATGACGGAGATCTTCCTGATCATGTCAGGCGATAGTACGCCGAACTTTATTCCCCCAATAACCTTCATGCTTTCCTCTTCCGACATGTAATCACCCCTCCTTAGACGACTCCACCTCTTCACGCGGCACCTTGTCCTCGAGTATAAGCCTCACGGAGAGGCCTAGGCCAGTCAGCTCCTGGAGGAGAAGCTTGAAGGCGTAGGAAACCTCTACCGGGTGAAGCTTACCCTTTTCCCCGCACACGGGGCACACCGGGATATTCTTCCTTGCGTCGTACCAGCCCATGAAGCCGCACTTCTCGCACACCCAAATGGTAGTCTTGTCCGAGCTCTCAACAAGCCTCTCCTTGAGAAGCAGCGCGGCGCCGTGGCCTACGAGGCAGTCCTTCTCCATCTCGCCGAACCTAAGCCCGCCTTCACGGGCCCTTCCCTCCGTGGGCTGCCTGGTGAGGATCTGCACCCTGCCCCTGGCGCGCGCATGCATCTTGTCGGCTACGAGGTGGTGAAGCTTCTGGTAGTACACAACCCCTATGAATATCTCGGCCTCAAGCCTCTCCCCCGTTATGCCGTTGTAGAGAACCTCCTTGCCGTCGCTGCGGAAGCCGTAGCTCTTCAGAAGCTCCCTGATATACTCCTCGGGAGTCCCCTCAAACGCTGTGGCATCTATCCTCTTACCCGAGAGGGCGGCCGCCTTGCCGGCTATAGACTCGAGCAGCTG
>JALVKT010000144.1 GCA_027027675.1 Thermofilaceae archaeon
CAGGCCCCTCTCCCTTCTCACACTTAAACAGTCTATTTAATATTTTCCCGAGAAGCTAGAACTTCTGTGATGAAGCACGTCAACCTGACCCCCGGGGATGATGTAATTGGTCTTTGCTGACAACATAAAATTTACACCTACGGCGGTGTGGCCGTGCAGGGTCGTGACCCGAGTGCTTGCTTGAAACGGTTACGTGAAGATTTTATATTGCCGCTATAATATTACTATGATAATATTATGGTGAAAATAAATAGATGGGAGTGCAACGCCCTAGAAAACACCAGATCATGGCTGCTGGTCTACGGGAGGAGAAAGGTCGGTAAAACGTGGCTACTCAGACACTGCACTCTCTGGAGCCTCTACATAACAGTGACGAGGAGCGGCAAATGCGTCACAGAGGACAGGAGAAAGCCCCCGTGGAGCCTGCAGGAGCCTGAGGAGTGTATCCGACGCCTCTCCCAGGAGCTGGCCAGAGGGGGAGCAATAGTGGTGCTCGACGAGTTCCAGAGGCTCCCAGAGGAGTACTGGGACATCATAGCCCTTCTAGGTCGCGAGGCTAAGGGTACGCTCATACTCTGCGGCTCAAGCATGGGAATAGTTAACAGAGTCTTTGATAAGAGAAGCCCCCTCCTAGGCCTCTTCGCGGCGTTCCACGTCAAGCTCGTATCCATGTCCGACGCGGTATCATCTCTCGCCGAAAAACTGTCTCCGAGAGACGCCCTTCTCTGGGCACCCATTGCTAGAGACCCCTGGGCGATACCGCATCTCAACTTCAAAGAACCGCCCTGGATAGAGCTTACGCGGAAAGCACGGTCACTAGTGCCTGCAGCCCAGGGGCTCATAGGCGAAGTATTCCTGGAAGAGGAGAGAAAGCTTACCAGGCTCTACGAGGCAACTCTCAGGCTCCTCGCCCTCGGCGAGTGGAACGCCGCTGCGATGGCGCAGAGACTCTACTCCTCCCGCCTAATCTCAGCGCCCCACCCCGGCGTTGTGACCGGCGTACTGGACGTCTTGGCGAAAATGGGCCTCGCCGCCCCCATACGGCTGTGGAAGACGCGGCGTGCAAAGGTGTACTACAGGCACGCCTCCCCCCTGCTCTCACTGCTGCTCTACATGGACGAGTCGACGGCCGGGCTAGAGTACACGCCGAGACCAGAAGCTGTGAAGACGAGGTTCTCGATAGAGCTGCAGTTCGCGATAGGCGAGCTCCTAGCCGAACACCACGGCTACGTGCAGGCATACACGATCCTCCCCGGCGGTGAAGGAGACGTGGACGTCGTACTCCTCGACGAGAAGGGCCTACCCAGGTGGGCCTACGAGGTAAAGATGGGTGAAGCCACGAGCAAAGACGCGGAAAGGCTCTCCAGCATAGCGCGGAAACTAGGGATACCCCGGGTTGGAATTGTAAGCCTACTCGAGAAGCCCAGCCTCGAAACGGTGGACGAGACCCTGGGGCCAAGCGAACTGGTACGCGTCGCGCGCAACATTAAAAAGCGCCGCGAAAAACGGCCGCCAGGGTAGGCTAGACTACCCGGCCCTTCACCCCTTCACGGCTAGGCGTTATCGGCGTCGCACCCAGGAAAACCGTCTCCGCCCTCACCCTCTCATACTCCTCCCTACTCCTAGGCTCCCGCCTCACATTGAACACTACAATGCTCGCCGGCATTTCGGGGGCAGAAGTGTAGAGCCGCAGCGCCTCGGGGAACTCGAGCCTCTCCTGGCTAGACACGCTCCATATTGGAAGCCCCTCAGCCCGCCCCCTGTCGACAGCCGCGTACACGCCCAGCCACGGGTTGTACGGCTCCACCGGGCTGTCCGAGGAGCCGGTCAAGTGCACGCCCCGAGCAAGCATGCTTTTAAACGCGTACACCCACCTAGCCCTCTCGCCGAGCCTCTCGACTATCCACGTGTCACTCAAAATAAAGTGCGGCTGCACAGTCACCCAGGGCTTCACCTCTCCAAGCCCCTCCAATATGTCTGGCGGCGTCAAGCTGGCATGCTCTATCCTAAGCCTACCGCCGAGCTCGCGCGCAGCAGCCAAGGCCTCCTCCACTGCCCTGTCCCCTATGGCGTGAACCGCCACCCTCAGCCCAGCTGAAACGGCAGGCGCGGCGGCCTCCAATATGCCATTCCGGTCCAGCAGTAGCCGCCCCGCAGTATCACCGTCGCTGTAGGGCTCCCTCAAAGCCGCTGTACGGGCCCCAAAGCTCCCATCGGCGAAGAGCTTTACACCCTCCACTAGGCGCGGGTAAAGGCTATGCGCCACCTCAAGGCTTTCCGCCTCGACATACGCCCTATACTCAACCCTAGTCCTAGCTGCGCTGTAAGCGTCAAGCTCGAGCAGCGACGCTGACATCGAGTACACGCGCACCACGCCCAGCGACAGGTAGTCGTCGAGAAGCTTCTCTACAGCCCTGGCGGCCTCCTCAAGGCTTGGAGGCGGAATCCTAGACTCCACGTAGTAAACCGCGTCCTCAAATATTATCCCCGTAGGCCGCCCATCGACGACCTCGACCAGATCCCCGAGGCCCGCCTCCAAGAGGCCAGTGGCTTCGAGAGTCCTCGTGTTCACAACCGCCGCGTGGCCGCACACGCGAACGAGGAGAACAGGGTTCCTAGGGGCAACGGCGTCAAGCTCCTCTATGCTCGGCGGCCTCTTCTCAGCAAGCCTTTCCTGGTCCCACCCCCTCCCCACTATCCACTCGCCCGGCGCCTTGGCCTCGGCCGCCTCCCTAACAAGCCGCAGTATCTCCTCAACGCTCCCCGCCCCCCTCAGGTCAAGCCTAGCCTCCTCCAGGGCCGTCGAGAGGAGGTGCATATGCGTGTCCGCGAGGCCGGGGACTACGAGCCTCTGATCCGCGTCTATAGTGACAGCCGGCATGTAGCCTCCAAAGCCCCCGCTGAGCGTCTTGACGACGCCCTCAACGGGGTCGTAGATTATCGTGTCGTCGTCGCTCCACGGTATCCAGGCGTTCGTAACGGCTATATACACGGCATAACCCTCCCCCAAACAACTATTATTTCTGCCCCTGCCGGGGCCCCTATATATGAGGCCCAGGTTACTCACACTGTGAAGCTCCGCGACGCCCTCAGGGGAATCGTGCCCAAAGAACTCCTCCCACTAGTCCCCTCAAGCTTCGAGATAATAGGCTCGAGGGAGGCGGCGGTCGCGATAGTCGAGGTGCCCCCCGAGCTCGAGCCCTACGAGGAGGAGATAGGAGACGCCATACTAAGGCTCCACCGCAACGTAAAAGCCGTCTACAGAAAACTCGGGGGCAGGATCGGCGAGTACAGGGTCCGCCGCCTAAAACTCATAGCTGGGGAGCCCCTCACAGAGGTAGTCCACAAGGAGCACGGGTACAGGCTCAAGCTCGACGTCACAAAAGTCTACTTCTCCCCGCGTGAAGCCACGGAGAGGCAGAGAATAGCCTCGCTGGTAGCGCCGGGCGAGTGCGTAATGGTAATGTTCGCCGGCATAGGCCCCTACGCCATTGCCATCGCGAAGAAGCAGCCCGGAGTCGCCCGCGTGCCAGCAATAGAGCTGAACCCCGCCGCCTACTGCTACATGCTAGAAAACGTGGAGATAAACAGGCTTAGAGGCAAGGTGGAGCCGATACTCGGAGACGTGCGCGAGAGAGCCCCCGAGTGGACGGGCTGCTGCGACCGCGTCGTCATGCCACTACCCAAGGGGGCCCACCACTTCATAGCGGAGGCGCTCCGCGTCCTAAAGCCCGGGGGCGGCCGCGTCCACTTCTACCACTGGGAAGCCGAGGAGGAGCTCTTCACAAAGGGGCGCCGCCTATTCGAGGAGAAGGCGCGTAGCCTGGGATACGTAGCCGTTGAGGAGGGCCACAGGATAGTCTCCCCCTACGCGCCCAGGGTCTACAAGGTGGTCTACGACTTCCACGTGAAGCCGCTCAAGAGGGGGAGTTATTAGTGCCCCCGTAGCCTATACATCACGTCATGGAGCTTCCGAGACACATATTCAGGGCCTATGATGTAAGGGGGATCTACGGGAAAGACATCACGCCCGACATTATGGCCCGCATAGGGGGCGCCGTGTCAAACTACAGGCGCGCCGTCTACGCGGTCGGCGCCGACTTCAGGTTCAGCAGCCCAATTCTCAAGTCAGCCCTTATATCCGGCCTAACAGGGGCCGGCAGCGACGTCGTGGACATCGGACACGCGCCCATAGGCGTTGCAATGTACTCGACAAAACACCTCGGCTACGGGATGGCATACGTGACCGCCAGCCACCTGCCCCCCGAGTGGAACGGCGTGAAGCTTAGCGGCCCAAACGCCCAGCTAATGTACAAGGACGACGTCTACGCCATACGCGACATATTCCTCAGCGGCGTCGAGTGGGCGCCCCTAGGCTCCCAGGGAAGCTACGAGAAGCGCGACGTAATCCCCGAGTACCTGCGCTTCGCACAGAAAGTGACCGGCAGCAAGGGCGGGCTAAAGATACTTCTAGACTGTGGGAACGGGGCCACCTCTATATTCGCCGCCCGCCTACTCAGAGACCTCGGCCACGAAGTCGTCACCATAAACTGCGACGTAGACCCCCGCTTCCCCGGCCGCGGCTCGGAGCCAACCCCTAGCACCCTGGGCTTGACGGCGAAGCTCGCCAGGGACCTGGGGGTAGACTTCGCCGTAGCCTTCGATGGGGACGGCGACAGGACGGTATTCATAGACGAGAAGGGCCGCGTACTCTCAGCGGAGCAGGCGGCGATCATAATGCTAAAGGGCAACGGGATAGGCGACGTGGTGGCAAACGTGGAGTGCAGCAAAATCCTCGAGCGCTTCGTCGGCGAACACGGCGGACACGTGACCCGCGTACCCGTCGGCCGAACCTACATGGTTCTCGAGATGGAGAAGGGGGACTACGTTCTAGGCGTGGAGAGCAGCGGCCACTACGTGGCCTACAGGAACGCCAACATGGACGACGGCATAATGACGCTACTCTTCTTCACGGAGGCCGTGGAGAAGCTGGGCCGCCCCCTCTCCGCACACGTGGTCCCCATGCCCCTGAGGAGGAAGCTCAAGCTAGAGGTGGGCGACGAGGAGAAGTTCAAGCTCGTAGAGGCCCTCAAGGAACGCTTCACTGCCAAGTATAGCCGCGTCGACACGATAGACGGGGTGCGCGTAGACTTCGAGAAGGGCTGGATCCTGGTCAGGCCGTCAAACACGGAGCCCGTAGTCAGGGTCACCATAGAGGCCGAGGACGAGGAGGAGCTTGCGAGGCTGGAAAGGCTCATCAGGAGCGCCGTGGAAGAAGTATTAGCTACTCTGCGGAAGAAATAATTTTTGCTGTTAACATTTACCAGGCGTGATTGCATGAGCGTAGTGGCGATAGGCTCCTCACCGGCCATAGACTCTCTCAAACTGCTGGGCTTCAAAATATACAAGGTTAGGGGGAAGATCGACAAGGAGGCCGAGGCGGAGATACTGAGCAAGATCCTTGAGAGCAAGGCCGTCGTACTGGAGGGAGAGATATACGCTACGCTGAGAAGCAAGATAAAGGAGCTCATAGAGGCGGCAGCGGAGCCTCCCCTACTAGTCGTGGTGCCGAGCACCGAGAAAAGTGAAACATATAGGCTTGAGGAGCTCTATAACTTGATCTCGCTTGCCGTGGGGGTGCAGCTGAAGTGGAAGAAATAAACCTCAGTATTATCGTCGAGGAGGAACGCAAGGCTGAGAAGAAGATAGAGGAGGCCAAGAAAAAGGCCGAAGAGATACTGGCCAAGGCTAGGGAGGAGGCCCGCAGGATAATAGAGGAGGCACTCAGGGTCGAGGAGGACGAGGAAGTCAACAAGCTACTACAGCAAGAGGAAGAACGCCTCAGAAAAGAGCTGGAGGAGATGGAGAAGAACTACAATAAGCGCCTCGAACAGCTCAGAGCCCTCCTAGAAGAAAAGAAGGGCGAAATACTAGAAGAGGTATACGCTGAACTGGTGAGATGGTAATGGCGGAGGCGAAGGCTATAGAGGCGGCGAGGCCGGCCGCCGAGGAGGAAGAACTCCTCAAAATAATCCTCGAAGAGATACACCGCGCGGCAGAGGAGGAGGCCCAGAGGATACTTAGAGAGGCCGAGGAGGAAGCACAGAGAATAATAGAGGAGGCGAAGCAGAAGGCCAAAGAACTCCGAGAAGAAAAGATTCAGAGAATGCTGCATGAACGCAGAGCAGCGGTAGAGCGGGAAATAGCGCCCAAGAGGCTCGAGATAAAGAGGCGCTACATAAGGGAGAAGTACCAGCTCCTCTTCAACGTGTTCGACCAGGTAACCTCACAGGCAGAGGAAAAACTGAAGAAAAGCGACGACTACAACAAGTTCCTAGAAGCAGCACTGATAAGAGCCCTCAAGGAGATTAAAAGCAGCGACGTAGTCGTACACCCAGCCCCAAGGGAGAAGGGCAAGGTCTCAGCGGCCCTCAAAGAAGCCCTCAAAAAACTCGGAAAACGCAAGGTGAAGGCAAAGATAGGAGACACCATAAAGAGCAGCGGCGGCGTATTCGTCGAATCCACCGACGGCAGAGAATACTTCAACGCCACACTTGAGGCAAAGAAGATAGAGATAAGGCAGCGCGTACTACCGGAGATAGCGACCAAGATGCTGAAAGGCTTCTAATTTTTAAAAACCTCCCTCCACGATCAACGGAAAATGCCTTTCCCTCCTAATCCTATAGACATCCTCTCTAAGCTCGCCGAAAAACACGCTGTCAACAATTAGTATATCAACATCCCACTCCAAAGCCTCCCGCAAAGCATTCCTTGCCTCCTCAGCGCTCTCAGCCACATAAACCCTAGAAGCAACCCGCCCCGCCACCTCCTCCCCCTCGCGAGTGGTTATAACCCCGATCCTCATCCTACTCCTCATAGTCGGCACCCAAAAAGTGGTGGACCGGGGGGGACTTGAACCCCCGACCTCCGCCGCTCCCGAACCCCCTCCACGGGAACCGTGCGAGGGCGGCGCTAGTGGGCCTATCGGCTGGTCTCCCAGCCTGAGCTACCGGCCCCCCTTTGCACCAGTGAATTATGAGCAGGCGGAGGGTTTTAAGCATTTTCGGAGCCGCTAGACGTGTACATTGGTTGATGTAAACCTTCAATATCAGCACACGCGTATACAGGCGGGATGAAAGAGTACGATATTATAGCGTTTGGCACAGGCTCAGCGATGAACATTGTCTCAGCAGTTCTCAACATGGACCCCCGAATAAGGGTCGCCGTTATAGAGAAGGACCGTGTCGGCGGCATATGCCTAACCAGGGGCTGCATCCCCTCCAAGATGATACTCTACCAGGCGGAGATGGCGGCCCACGTGGCCCAGGCCGGCCGCTTCGGAATCAAGGTTAACGGCTACACAGTCGACCCCATGGTCGCCCTGAGAAGGGCCCGCCACCTGATAGAGGAGGAAAGCTCGATGATCGAGCGGAGCCTGATAGAGCACCCGCAGATAGACCTCTACAAGGGTGTAGGCGAGTTCGTGGACGAGTACACCGTAAGCGTGAACGGCGAGGAGATTAGGGGCGAGAAGATACTCCTCTGCACTGGGAGCCGCCCCCTCGTGCCCCCCATACCAGGCCTCAAGGAGGCCGGCTACGTGACGAGCGACGACTTCTTCTTCATGGACAGCCTGCCGAAGAGGTGGGTCGTCATCGGGGGCGGGTATGTGGGCTTGGAGCTGGGCTTCTTCCTAGCCATGGGTGGCCGCAAGGTGACGCTCCTCGAGATGAAGGATAGGATAGCGCCCGTGGAGGAGCCGGAGGTCTCCGCGGTTCTGCAGAAAAAGCTGGGCGAGGTCATGGACATCAGGACTAGGCACAAGGTCGTGGCGGTCGAGAAGCGGGGCGACCGCAAGGTCGTCGTCGCCGAGGGGCCACAGGGCACTGTGGAGTTTGACGCCGACGAGATACTCGTGGCGGTTGGGAGGCGCAGCAACAGCGACTTGACGAAGCCTGAGCGCACCGGCGTAGAGACGGATGAGCGGGGGTGGATAAAGACTAACGAGTACCTCGAGACCACGAAGCCGAACATCTGGGCCTGCGGGGACGCCAACGGGAAGTACATGTTCAAGCACAAGGCAAACTATGAGTCGCAGATAGTGTTTCACAACGCGTTCCTCGGCCGCAGGGTGAAGGTAGACTACCACGCGGTGCCCCACGCGATATTCACGTACCCCGAGGCCGCAGCCGTCGGCATGAAAGAGGAAGAAGCGGCCGCGAAGCACGACATACTGGTCGGCTACTACAGGTACAAGGACACGGCTAAGGGCGAGGCTATGATGGCGGACGACGACTACTTTGTAAAGGTGATCGTGGAGGACGAGACCTACAGGATACTGGGCGCCCACATAGTTGGGCCGCAGGCGAGCATACTCATACAGGAAGTGGTTAACCTGATGTACACCGACGACGAATCGGCGATGCCCATATTCCGTGGAATGCACATACACCCGGCTCTCAGCGAGGTCGTTGAGAGGGCCTTCTACAGCCTAGCGCCCCCACATGGGCACCACCATCACCATCATCACCATTAGGGTGCAGCTAAAAATCGGGGAAAAGCGGTAATATTTTTTAATTTACAAAAACAAAATTTTATTCTCCGTAGAGCCGCCGCTTCACAATGTCAGCAGCGTTGATTATCGGGTACGTCACGGGAGACGCTGTGAGTAGCGGGTGCGTACCTATCTCGAGCCCAACAACCTCCTGTACTGTGAGCCTGCCTTGTATCGCGAAGCCTATCAGGTTTACTAGTTCGCCCGCGCTTGGGCCGCCCATCACCTGGCCCCCAACTATGATGCCAGTCTCCTTGTCTGCCACAAGCTTCACGACAAGCCTATGAGCCTCTGGAAGCTTTCCAGGATGCTTATCAGTTGTCTCATAGATGCCCGTTACAACGTTTATGCCCTCCCTCCTCGCAAACCTCTCCGTGATGCCTGCCGTGCCAAAGCCGACCCCATCTATAACTGTGGAGAAAATGCCTATCACGCCGAGGCGAGGCCTGCCCTTTAGCTCGTAGAGGTTCAT
>JALVKT010000145.1 GCA_027027675.1 Thermofilaceae archaeon
CCAGCCTTAGCCAAGTAGTACTGAGCAAGATCATCAATACCCTTCTGACAAAACACCACATTAGCACCACTCTCACGAATCTTGTCAACCATCTCTTTGAGTATCTTCTCTTCCTCCTCTAGGAAGGCCTGCAGCTGGTCCGGCGAGGATATCCTTATCTCAGCGTCTATCTCGGTCTTCTCGACCTCGAGGGGCGCATCTATAAGCGCAATCTTAGCATTCTCAACCCTCTTAGGCATAGCAGGATGAACAACCTCCTTGTCCACTATTACGCCGTAGACGAGCTGCGTGTCGAGGAAGCTGCCGCCCTTCTTCTTTATAATCTGTATATTGTCTATGTCTACGGTGTAGCCCTCGTCGGTCTTCTCAGCTATCTGCTTCACAGCCTTAACGGCTATGCCGGCGAAGTAGTCCCTGACGCTAGCTACAGCTTTGCTGCGCATGGAGGTCATGGCGACCTTCTTGAGAGTGTCCTCATCGTTGATGTCTACCTTTATAGCCCTCTTCTTTATAACCTCACGAGCCTTTTCAAGCGCCTTCTTATAGCCGCTTATGATAACCGTGGGATGAATGTTCTTGTCGAGAAGCTTCTCAGCCTCCTTTAGGAGCTCCCCTGTGAGGACAACGGAGGTTGTGGTGCCGTCGCCCACCTCCTTGTCCTGGGCCTTAGCTATCTCCACGAGGAGCTTCGCTATAGGGTGCTGGACGTCCATTTCGTCGAGGATTGTCGCGCCGTCGTTGGTTATGGTGATGTCTCCGAGAGTGTCGATTAGCATCTTGTCCATGCCCTTGGGCCCGAGAGTGGTTTTCACCGTCTCTGCTATGGCGCGTGCAATCATGATGTTTAGGTGTAGCGCCTCCTTGCCCTGCTGCCTAGTGGTTCCCTCCTTAAGTATTAGAACGGGTACGCCGCCTATCTGAGAGGTAACGGCCATATCTACTCACCCTTCACCCTATTGCGTGAGACAACAATTATCGCTTCTATATATACTTAACTTCGAACGCCAAATAAAACACAGGTGGTAAAAACTTAAGAAGCCTGTGAGCAAGCTTAAGGAAATAAACCTTGTACGCAAGAAGCTGCGCCGGGGAATGGTGAAAGTCGCCCTCGTATACCCATCATTCTACTCCGTGGCAGCTAGCTCGCTAGCCTATCAGATGTTGTACTACTACTTGAACTCTATACCTGAATTCTACGTTGAAAGAATAGTTCTTCCCTCGAACCCCGACACGTCAGCCTTAAGCATTGAAAGCGGCTGGCCTCTCAGCCGGTTTGACTTAGCCGTTATATCGGTTCACTACGAGCCAGACTACGCCGGCATACTGCGTATACTGTTAAGCGGCAAGGTAGAGGCGCGCTCCCAGAAAAGAGAGAAGCCCATAGTCATAGCGGGCGGTCCGCCGATAATCTCGAACCCGGAGCCCATAGCCGACGTACTGGACGTCGCAGTGATAGGCGAGATAGAGTCTACCCTCCCCACTTTTGTGGAGAAACTCCTAGAGTATTTCCCTGACAAGAAGGAGCTTCTAGACTCCCTCAAACCGGAAGAGGGTTTCTACGTCCCGTCTCGTGGCCGAGAAAAGACGGTTATAAGCTACGCCGTGCCCCTGCCCAGGAGCTTCCACCCAATAGCACAGTTTAGGCCTTTAACGCGCGTAAAAGGTCTCGCCGAAGGAATTATGGTTGAAACAAATAGGGGCTGCTTCAGGATGTGCGCTTTCTGCATGGAAGGTCACATTTTCAGCTACATGAGGGAAAGGCCCCTCAGCGACGTACTTCACATAATCGACAGGGGCGTTGAGGTGAACCGCCTAAGGAAAATCAGGTTCATCAGCCTCTCGTTCTTCGACTACTCTAGGGCTGGAGACCTCTTAGCAGCTGTGGCCGAGCGCGGGTTGGAAGCAAGCATCCCCTCTTTAAGAGCTGAAACCCTGGACAGGGACAAGCTTGAACTCATGAAAAACGTTGGGCAAAAGTCGCTGACCATAGCCCCTGAGACGGGGTCGCCGCGTCTTGCGATGATCCTTAGAAAGTACATTCCCCTGGAGAGAGCGCTGGAGGTGGCCTCAGAGGCAAGAAAGGTGGGTTTCAGCGGTTTAAAACTATACTTTATGGTGGGGATACCTGGAGAGGAGAAGAGTGACCTAGACGCAGATGTTGACTACATAAAGAAGCTTGCTGAGACAGGCTTTAAGGGTAACCGGGCACTCAAGGTTACTATAAGCCCGCTTGTACCTAAGCCTCACACATCCTTTGAACGTGCACCGTGGATCGGCGTTGAGGAGGCCCGTAGGCGCATCCAATATATTAGGCGCAGGCTCGGCGGCCTCGCCGACGTGAGGCCTTACGACCCAAGGTGGGCCGAGATACAGACGGTTATATCACGTGGAGGAAGGGAACTCTTGCCTGTGCTTGTGGAGTGGGCATATAGGGGCGGCGGTTTAGGAGCGTGGAGGAGCGCCGTCAGGAAAAGCGGCGCTGACGTTAGTAGATATTTAGAGGAAATAAGGGGCGAGCTTCCCTGGAGCCACATAGTGGTTCCCAGGAGAGCGCGGGTTTTAAGGGAGAGCGAGGTTATCGGCGGAGTATGGAGCTGACCGCTTCCCTAATCTGGTCAACGTATCTAGGGAGAGTGTATATTCTGAGAGGCTTGTAGGCGTACCCCAGCAGCCTCGAAAGAAGGCCTCCACCGTATTCGTGAAGCGGCGAAACCTCTCCATCCTGGGATATTATGAAGACCGGCGTGTCGCCCTTTATAAGGCTGATCTTGGGCACGTGTATGAAAACCCAGCGAGACGGCACTCCGAGCTCCTCCAGCTTCTCCAAAAGAACGCCCTTTTTCCAGAGCCTATAGAGCGGAGCCAGTTTCTTGTCTACAAGTTCTCTGCCGCCCCTACGCGTATAGGTTTTCACCTCTACGACAAGCTTTAGGGGTTTCCTCTCGAGAAATATCTCCGCCAATTCCCGGAGATACCCGTGTTTCACGCTACGCATGAGCGTGACCAAGGCGTAGTCGTCGAAAATACACCATTCCCCGCTTTTTACCAGATCTTCGGGGCTCTCCACCAGGCCCTCGCTGCTGGCCGTCTCGTAAAAGCGTGAAAGGACTGCTTCGAACCCTCCCAC
>JALVKT010000146.1 GCA_027027675.1 Thermofilaceae archaeon
TTGCCGTCGCGCCGCTCCACCCCGAGTTCGGGCTTGAGGGGGAGCCTGAAGCCGTAGAACGCGACGACGGGGGACACTTTGAGGCCGTCGCCCTCCACCGTCGCCTCTAGCTGGAGCCTGTAGTCGACGTCCATAACGTAGATGTAGCTGCCGCTGTACTCGCAGAGCACGCCCTGGTAGAGCTTCTCCTCGCCCTCCACGTCCTTGAAGCGCACCGTCACGAGCCGGCCTATACTGTTCTCTAGGAGGGCGTCGTAGCTGGGCGTCAACGCGCCGGCCACCGCCTTCTTCTCAGCCTCCTCTATCGCCTTGGAGACCTCGCTGGGCACGGCGCCCACCACGACCTTTGTCTGGGCTATGAGCGCGGCCGCCAGCTTGTCCTTGACGTAGCTGAGCGCGTTCTCCAGCTTCCTGGCGAGGCGCCTGGGCAGGCTCGGCGAGTAGAGCTTTGCGAGTCGGCGCCACCTCCCCCTCTTCTCCTTCTCGTCCATGAAGTCGACGAAGCTCAGTATCATCCAGAGGTTCTTCAGCTCCTGCGGGTAGACCTTCCTGGAGACGAGGCTGGGCGGCGCCCACGGGTTCAAAGCCACCTTGTCGAGCGTGTAGTCCGGGGGGAGTATCCCGTCGCGCTTGAACATTTCGAGGAGCTTCTCCGCGTACCTGAGGAACTTCTTGTCCCCAGTCTCCCTGTAGTTCTCCAGGTAGAAGGCCAGGAGCGTGGGGATGTTCTCCAGGCCCTTCTCCTCGTAGAACACCTCGAAGCCCCCGCCGCTCCTCGGGGGTATGTGGAGTCGGCCGTAGTGCACCTCCCCGCCTAGGAAGACGAAGGCCCGCGTCCCCTTAACAATCTTGAGGACCCTGTCCAGGGAGAAGTACTCGACCACGCCGTACACCGCCGAGAGGATTACGCCCAGGCCAAGCAGGTATGCGAAGAGCTCCAGCTGAGGGGGCAGCGCCGGCAAAAAGGGTCACCGTGCACCTCTGGTCGGGGAGAAAAATATCTCTTACCCAGCCCCTCCAAACCTGTGAGGGTGCGCGTCGCCGCGGGCACGAGGAACCCCGCGAAGCTCAGGGGGATAGAGTCCGCCTACAGGAGGCTCGGCTACGCCGTAACAGTCACGGCCGCGCCGGTCGAGACGAGCGTCGGCCCCCAGCCCATCGGCGTGGCGGCCGTTGTGAGGGGCGCCGTGGAGCGGGCGGTGGGGGCGCTCCGCAGGGTAGACGCGGATTTCGGCGTCGGGGTGGAGGCTGGCCTCGTCGAAGCCCCGGGGACGATGAGCGGCTACGTGGACGTGGAGGCCTGCGCGGTCGCCGACCCCCAGGGGAGGGTTACGCTGGGCTTCAGCCCCGCCTTCGAGTTCCCCCCGGAGGCTGTGAGGCGCGTGGTCTCCGGCGAGGCCTCGGAGATGGAGGAGGAGATGGTTAGGCTGAGCGGCGTCGAGGCCATAGCGGACAAGCAGGGCGGCATAGGCTTCCTCACCCGGGGCGTGGTGACGAGGGAGCAGCTCACGGAGGCGGCCGTTCTCATGGCCATGGTTCCCCGCCTAAGGCCCCAGCTCTACGGGGATCCGCCGCTGGCCGCCGAGGTGCTGGCCCTGCTCGGCTGACAGCCCAAGCCTTTCCCCAGGAACCTCTTGGCCGCCTGCGGCCGGGGCCGCGGCTGTGTCAGAGGCGGAAGCCCAGCGACTTTAGGAGGACGACGCTTTCCTCTAGTATCTTTAGGGCTCTGCGCCCCTCCTCGGTGACCACGTACCCATTCTCCGTCCTCTCTATGAGGCCTTTCTCCTCGAGGCTGTCTATTATGACCCGCAGCCTGTCATAGGGGAGGTTGGCGTAGGTCGCTATCCTGGTCGGCGGCAGGGGTCCCTCGGCCAGCACTATCCTCAGGACGTCGTAGATTATGCCGGCCCGGCTCCGGTACTTCTTGGGCATGCCTCCATCACTTCTCACGCGTCGAGAGGGCTAAGAGCAGCACGGGTGCGAGCCCCCGCAGCACCGTCGATGTGGGCACTATCCACCAGTCCAGGTACCCGGTGTTTAGGAGGAACGGTAGGAGGTGGCTGGCCCCGCTGGCGGTATAGAACGCCGCTGAGGGCAGGCTCGCCCTGCCATACTTGACTATCGCCATGTAGGAGGCCGCTGCCAGCACGGCTAGGCTGAGCATGTTTATGTCTACGTATACGAGCAGTATCGCGGGGAGCACTACCGCTGCATGGCGCCCAGGCCTCACGTCGACGCTGCCCACGTACTGTGACACCGCCATTAACACGTAGGACACCATGTATAGGGGCAGGGAGAGGAGCGTGCCCCTGTTGACTATGAGCGCCGTGACCTGGGCCGGCCTTTTACCCAGAAACGGCTGCGGAAACGCGGGGTGGAGCAGAGCATTGCCGACCGCCTCCAGGGCGAGGGCGACGCCGAACACCAGGATTCCCAGCGCGGCGAGCATTACGCTCTCGTCGCCTATAACCCTAGAGGTCTCCCTCAGCCTGGCAAATATGACGAGGCTTGAAGCAGTGCCGGCGAGCGCCGCTACCGAGGAGACGTATAAAAAACTACTTGGAAGCATCTGTTTTCCCCGTCAGCCTGCCCCTGAGCTTGAGAAGCCCCAGGTGGTAGAGTATGCCCCTATAGTTCGTGTACGCGTGCACCACGGCCGCCCCTGCTAGGGCGAAGCCCGTGTACGTATGTATGAGCTTCCACTCCTCCTTGGTCAGGCCGAAGGCCACGGCCTCGCCGCTGCCGGGCCCCGAGGGCATCGTGGCGAGCAGCATCCCCGTGAGCAGCACGGCTAGCCCCAGCGTTGTTAGCAGTATAACGCTAATCTTTCTTGCCATCAACAATACCTTGACCCTAGCCACGCCGACCACCTCAGACCCTCACAAAGGTTTTCCCCAGCTCCTCCACCGTGATCCTATCCGCCATGGCGCCCCACCTGCCCCTCTCCTCAAAGCTCACTATGACGTGGTAGCCGGGCTTCAGGCGCGTAACCAGCGCTTCCGCACTGAGCTCTTCACGGCTCGAGGCGTCGAGCCACGTCCCCCTGACGCTTATAGGCAT
>JALVKT010000147.1 GCA_027027675.1 Thermofilaceae archaeon
GCAGCCATGGAGCCCCTCGACAGGCCTGTCTACCTGCTCGACGAGCCAACCTTCGGCCTGGACATGAGGTACAGCCTCATAGTTGCGCGTGAAGCAGAGGAGCTGGCGGCGCGAGGCAAGGCCGTGGTCATAGTCACGCATGACTCCTGGCTACCGGCGATACTGGACTCGAGGGTCTACGGGCTCGCGGAGGGCCGGGTCGTATTCGAGGGGAGCTTCGAGGAGCTACTCGAGGACAGGAGGGTCTGGGAGGCTCTCTCCTTCAAGCCCCCAAGGATGCTGGAGGAGGGGGGCGCCGAGGCCCTCCCAGAGTACAGGGCCAGGGTGAGGGGTGCGGCGGCGTGAGCCTCTACTACGAGGGGGACACCTTCCTCCACAGGCTCAACCCCCTGACAAAGCTGCTAGCGGCCACGGCCGCCGTCTTCCACGCGGGCGCCCTAGGCTCGCCCCAGGCCCTCGCCGTGCACACAGTCTTCGCCGCGGCTCTCGCTGCGTGGGCTAGGCCGAGGCTGAACCGCCTCATAGCTCTAGGCGCGGCCGCCACCGTTCTAGGCCAGTGGTGGGTGAACGCGGCCCTCTACCACTACAACCTGGGCCTCGACTGGGGCGCCGCGTCCGCGGAGGCCCTGCCCCTCGCCGCCAGGGTCGCAGTCATACTACTCTACTCCATAGCCGTCGTGGCCACCACGAGCCCCCGGGACCTCGCCGTGGCCCTCTCAGCCCAGCTGCGCGTCCCCTACACCTACTCGTACATGAGCTTCGTTACGCTACGCATGTTCCCCCTCCTCGCCCGCGACCTCGAAAACATAAGGGCGGCCCGCAGGGTGCGGGGCTACAGGCCCCGCGGAGGCCCGGCCTCGCGCCTGGCGTCGCTCCTCTCACCGCTCCTCGCAGTGGCGGTGAGGCGCTCCGTGTACATGGGCATAGCCATGGAGGCCCGCGGCTTCGGCGCCTACGAGGATAGGAGCTACGTCGACCCGCCAAGGTTCTCGCGCCGCGACGCCCTCTTCGCCGCGCTCGTGGCGGCGGTAATGCTTATCGCCACCCTCCTACACTTCTCAAAGGGTGTCCCGTAGAGTTGAGGATTGACAGGCACATGGCCGCGGCCCTAGCCCTCGTCGCTGCCGCCGCTTTCATGGCCGTCTACGAGGTTCCCAGCGACGCCTATTACCTGCTAATGGGCGCCGTCGGGCTCGCGGCGGTGTCCCTCGTCAACGACTACGCCGTGGAGGGCGTCAAGGGCCTGGCCGCGAGGCTGGGAGTGAGCGACTACGTCGGGGGCGTGATTTCCAGCCTGGCCTCAAACCTTCCAGAGGCCGTGCTGGCCCTCTTCATGGCGGCCCACCCGGAGCTGAGGGAGATAGCCGTCCTCACAGTCCTCCTGGCGGCCACGTTCAACGGCTTCCTCCTAGGCCTCCTCATAGTGCTCCTCTCCAGGAGGAACGGCCGCGTAGAGATACCCCGCGAGGCCCTCATCTACGACATGGAGGTTATGAGGATAACCACGGTCTTCGCGATGCTGATAGCCTTCGCCGCCATAATGTTCGCGCTCCAAGGGGCAAACACGCCCCTGCCGCCCGAAGCGGCGCTCCTCATGCTCGCCGCATACCTCGCCTACACCTGGTTCATTTCACGCGCAGGCAAGAGGGAGGGAGGCCCGCGCGGCGGCTGGGGCTGGGCAGCCCCCTTCGCCCTGGGCATAGCGGGCATAATACTCGGCTCCGAGCTGCTCAGCGGGAGCGTGGAGCACTTCGCCTCGGCCGGCCACCTCTCCTACGGCATAGTAGCGACCATACTCGCCTTCGCCGGCAGCGTGCCCGAGCACTTCGTCGCCGTCTCCGGGGGCCTGAAGGGCGAGGTGGACATCGGCGTCTCAAACCTCGTCTCCGGGATAGTGCAGACGGTAATGGTGATATTCCCGCTTCTCTCACTTGTCGTGCCCCTCAAGCTGGACGGCTTCGTCGTCTACCAGCTCCTAGTCGCTGCGCTGACCCTCTGGCTCACGGAGAGGAGCATAACGGACGACTCGGTGCTAACCCTGGACGAGGGTATATCGATTATGCTGGCAAACCTGCTCGCACTGCTGCTCTTCGACGAGCTGAGCCTGAGGCTCTAAAAACATATTTTTTAGGTATTATTTCTCGCTCCCCTGGCGGCCCAGCTTCTCATCTATACTCCTCAGCCTCTCAGCGCTCTCCCTAAGGTACTCCTCCCCGAGGCTCGCGAGCCTCACAAGTATCTCCCTCACCATCACGGGCTCCCTGACGCCGAAGAGCGAGTTGTTCGGCCTAGGCCTGAAGTCGACGATGCTCCTGCCGCCGCCGACGCCAACCTCCACGGGGGTCTTAGGCACCTTCGCCGCGACGCCCGTCAGGCTGAACGTCTCCCCCAGGCCTATCTGAGTCGCGGTAACCGGGATGACGTGGCCGTAGCCGAGAAGCTTGCCTAGGAAGGGCTTCACGACCACCACGTCGTTTATCTTGGAGATCATCACCGACCTCTCAGTCGACGACAGCAGGCCGCCCCTTATCGAGACGGTGTGCCTCGTTATCACGTAGTGGAAGCTCCTCCTGTACAGGTCGACCGCCACCAGCGCTGCCACGGTCACGGCGCCCACCAGCATCGCCCTCTCCCAGAAGCCCCACGCCGCGGCGAGGAGGTAGCGGGCGGCCTCGACGCCCACGTAGAGCGCAGAGTAGTAGAGGAGGGGCTTCAGGCTCACCTTTACAACCCACACGGCAATGCCTATGAGCAGCGTCAACGCCGCCCCGCCCATGTACACCACCAGCAGAGGCCCCGAGAGGCCGGGGAACGCCCAGGAAGCCAGGCCGGCCAGGGTGGACAGCGCGTCCACCACGCGGGGCGGGGAGTACTGGATGAGAAGCCAGACGGCGGCGAGGCCTAGGAGCGGCATGGAGTAGGTGGCGTAGTAGCCTGAGAAGGAGGCGGCCGTGGGCCGGCCCTCCCACACAACCACTCTATCCCTGACTGCAGTTTCCACGAAGAAAAAATCGGCTTGCCGCGTTTTATAGGTGCCTATCCGAGAAGCTC
>JALVKT010000148.1 GCA_027027675.1 Thermofilaceae archaeon
TGAGGCCCTGTGCGCTGAACTTCTCTAGCGTGTCGAGGGCCGCGGTGTAGTCGCCGGCGCGCCAGTAGTGGTATATTGCGCGGAACATGTCGTCCCTGGAGCCGCTTTCGAGGAGCTTCTTCGCGAGGGCCCTGTGGTAGTGGGCGGCGGCGTCTGGGTCTCTGCGCTCAAGATAGCCCTTTATGGCGTCGTGGACTATGATCCTCCCCTCGGCCACCTTGACGATGCCCCTGGAGGCGAGCCTTGAGATGTAGGTGTCGGCCGCCCTTATGCCTGAGACCTCGGAGACCTCCTCGGCCGTGGGCGGGGAGAGGAAGACGCTCGCTGCCGCGAGGACGCGGTACTCGTGGGGGTCGAGGCTTGCAAGTATCTTTGAGAGTATTCCGTCGAGGGCGCCGCCGGAGACTATCTCCTCGGGGGTGTAGCCGGCTGCGAGGAGCTTCGCCATCGCGGAGAGGAGGCCGGGGTTGCCGCCCGCGGCCTCGTAGAGCCACCTGGCCGCCTCGGGGTCGAGGTGGGCGCCGAGCATCTCGAGGAGCGCCTGGGCCTCCTCGAGGCTTAGGGGCTGGAGTGGGAGGAGCACTCCCTTGCGGGGGATCATCTGGGGCGGCTCCCTGGAGAGGACTATGACTGAGGCCTCGTTGAGGCTGGAGTCGAGCCTGTCGAGTAGCTCGTAGAGGCCCTCCTTTTCGACGGGCTTGTGGAAGTCGTCTATCACTATCAGCGCGTCGAGGGCGTCGAGGCGCTCGGCGATGGGCTGGGCGGCGTCGAGGGGGTTTGCGGCGGGGGGCGGCGGGAGGCCCTTGTCGGCTAGGAAGAGGGAGAGCCTGCGCACCACCTCGTCGGGGAGGGTGAGCTGCGTGGCGTTTATCCAGAGCTTTGCCTCGCGGGTCTTCGCCACCACCGCCGCCAGGCTGGTCTTCCCTATCCCCATTGGGCCCCAGACGAAGCTTACGCCGGGGGCCGACTGGAGCGCCTCTATCTCCCTGACTCGCCCGACGAAGAGGCCGGGGTCGGGTATGGGGTCGCTGTAGCCCCTTGAGAGGAGGAGCTTCTCGCTGCCGTCCTCGGCCACCACCTTGACGGCGCCCGTGGAGAAGCTTATGACGAGCCTGCGGGTCTTGAGCCTGTACATCTTCACGTTCCTGCCGGAGACGTGGAGCCAGTAGCTCTCCACGAGGCCCTCCCGCTCCAGCTCCTTCAGGTTCCTAACAATGAAGGCCTCGCTTTTGCCTAGGAGCCTTGCGAGGACGCGGGGGTACTTTGGCCCGGTGCTGAGGAGAGCTAGGATGCTTATGTTCACAGGCTTCGAGAGCGTCTTTATTATCCCGTGCCCGCTCATCGGCTCATTCTCTGCTAGAAAAACCGCGCGGGAGGAAAAAAGTGTTCCCCCGCATAGGCTAGAAGTCTTCCAGCTCGTGCTCCTCGAATATCGCCTGCTCTATCTCCTCCGCCCTCGGGATCTCGTGGCTGCCCAGCCTTGTAACCTTTATGCCCGCTACAACCGCCGCGTACCTCGCAGCCCCCCTCAGGTCGTACTTCTCCAGGCCGACGAGGAGGCCCGCGGCGAAGGCGTCGCCGGCGCCGGTCGTGTCGACAACCTTCCCGGGCAGGTAGGGGGGCACGTGGAACGACTCATTCCGCGTAGCGACGTAGGCGCCCCGCCCGCCAAGCTTGACCACCACGGTCTCGGCGCCGGCCTCGAGGATCTTCTGGGCGGCCGCCTTGTAGTCCTCCTCGCCCGTCATGAGCCTTGCCTCCTTCTCGTTTGGGAGGACTATGTGGCTTAGCCCTATGATTGGCTTCAGCTTTTCGAGGCCCATGGCCGCCTGGACCCTCCCCGGGTCCCAGGAGACCTTGACGCCCCTCTCGCGGGCGAGCCTGGCCGCGTGCACCGCGGTGTCCAGCCTTATGCTTGCTATGTGGAGGAAGTCGGCGCCGCCGAGCACCTTGGGGTTTATCTCGTCGGGGAGGAGCATGTCCGCGACGCCCTTGAACCCGTACATTATGATCCTGCCCTCAGCGTCTATGATGACTATTGTGAAGCCCGTCCGCCCCTCAAGCGCCTCTATCCTCACGTTCGACACGTTGACGCTCTCCCTTGCCAGGTCCTCCAGCACGGCCTTTCCGAAGCCGTCGAACCCTATCTTCCCTATAACGGTGCTCGTGCCGCCAAGCCTCCTCACGCCTATGGCGACGTTCGCGGCGCTGCCGCCCACGCCCCTGCTCTGCCTCCTAATCACGCTCTCCCTGTCCGGCGTGGCGAACTCGTCCACGCAGAACCTTAGGTCCATGAGTATGTGGCCAAGCGTCACCACGCGTACCATGCCGCGCACCCTACTCGTGGACGCGCCGCACCGCCTCCTCCGGGCTCTCCCCCTCGTGGACGACGGCTGCTATCGCCTCCGCCATGCCCCGCGGGTCCCTGCTCTGGAAGATGTTCCTGCCCACCACGACGCCCCTCGCCCCGGCCCTCATGACCGCCTCCACTACGCGGAGGAAGTCGAGCGGGGTCTTCGCCTTGGCGCCGCCGCTCATGAGCACGGGGACGCCGCTCGCGGCCTCCACGACGCGGCGGAACGTCTCCTCGCTGCCCGTGTAGTAGGTCTTTATCAGGTCGGCCCCGCTCTCCGCGGCCGCCCTGGCCCCGTACCTCACCACCTCGGGGTCGTAGCGGTTCTGTATCGCCGGCCCCCTCGGGTAGGCGAGCTGGAGGCAGGGCAGCCCGTAGTACTCGGCGCTCTCCTTGACCCCCACCCAGGTGCGGAGCATCGCGTCCTCCTTGTCGCTGCCCCAGTAGACCGTCGCGGCAACGGCGTCGGCGCCCAGCGCAACAGCCTCCTCCACGGTGCCGAAGGGGCTCTGGAGGAGCCTCTCAGCCGGTGGGCGGAGGTTCGTCTTGCTCGTAACCTTCACTATGAGGGCCGTCTTGCCGGCCCACACGTCGCTCGTGAGGGCGGCCATGCCGGGGAGGAGCATCACCGCGTCCAC
>JALVKT010000149.1 GCA_027027675.1 Thermofilaceae archaeon
GAGGTTGAGTGCGACGGCACGTTGAGGGACGCGGTGGAGAAGGCCGCTAAGGTGCTTGGCCCCGAGTTTGTCTCCGAGGTTTTCAGGGACGGCAAGCCCCGGGACGACAGGATAATACTTGTCAATGGGAGGCACATACAGTTTCTCCCGGAGATAAGGCTGAAGGACGGAGACGTTATAGTGGTGTTTCCGCCGATAGCTGGCGGCTAGTTGTCGATAAATAGAGTCGTTGCCCCTATCAACCTGGATATGTGCGAGAGCGTGAAGGCCCGCTTCAAACTGTGGCTAGAGAAGGATGGGAGGCCGCTCCTAGGCGAGGGTGGGGCAAGGCTCCTCCGCCTGATAGAGGAGACGGGCTCCCTGTCCGAGGCCGCGCGCAGGATGGGCGTCTCCTACACCTTCGCGTGGAACTATATACGTAAGAGGGAGAAGCTGCTCGGGGCGAAGCTAATAGAGAGCTCCCGGGGCGGGGTGCACGGGGGAGAAACCATGCTTACTGGCGAGGCCCGTAGGCTGCTGAGGCTCTACGCGGAGCTCCACCGCGCAGTCGAGAGGGCCGTGGAGGAGTTCTGCGAGAAGCACCGTGAGGAGGGCGAGTGACGCACATATAACACCTTGCGGCCACACATACACGTATGCGTGTCTCACGGGTACTGGCTATAGCCGTCATAGCCGTGGCCGTCGCCGCGCCGCTCCTCTTCTCGCAGGCGCGTGGGGCGGCCGCGGACTTCTCCTTTACAAGGGAGACCTACATACTTGAGGGGCGCTTCCTCCTGGTGAACGAGAACAACGTGACGGTGCACGACTACGTGTACGTCGCCCTGCCGCAGAACACGACCTTCCAGAAGAGCTACGTGCTCTACATGGACCCCAAGCCAATACGCTACATGACCGATGAGGACGGGAACAGGTATGCGGTCGTAGTCATAGACGCGAAGCCCCGCGAGAAGGCGTGGATACGGGTCAGGTACAGGGTGGAGGTCTCCGGGTACGTGCTCTACGCGGACGAGGCCAAGGCTAGGTGGCCGAGCCTGGACGTGGAGAAGAGGTTTACGCGTTCCACGGGCTACTGGGACGTGTACAACGAGACGCTGATACGACTAGCCTACGGGGAGATGTACGCTGACAACCCCGTCACAGTGGCGAGGAACATCGCCGACTGGGTTGTTAAACGTGTTGCTTACAGCGTCAACATGGGCCGCTACGGCAGCGACCACGCCCTGGTTCAGCGCTACGGTTACTACCAGATAAGGGGGGACTGCGTCGAGGTGGCCGACGTCTACGTGACCTTCGCCAGGATACTCGGCCTGCCGGCGCGGACCGCCTACGGCTTCCTACTCACAAGCCACAACCAGAAGATGTGGCTCAACATGTCCACCGTGGACAAGGAGGGGAACGCTCTCCTCAGCCACTGGGGCGGCCACATGTGGCCCCAGGTGTACATCCCGCCTTGGGGCTGGATAGACGTCGACATGCTCGACGGGATGGAGCCGAACTTCGGCATATACTCTGAGAGGCACGTACTCTTCGGCGTGGAGGAGACGAAGTACTACGGCACCTCGCTTACCAGCAGCTGCGTCCCCAGCTACATGACCCTCCAGTACGTAGAGTACACATTCAAGGGTGAGACGCCGTGAGGAGGGCTGCCGCGCTTCTCCTAGCCGTGCTACTGCTGGCGCCTGCACCCCTCGTCGCCGGCCAGCCGCAGTACTGGATAGCGCTTAACTTCGACCTCGTCTTCCACGCGGACGGCACCGTGCTCGTGACGGCTAAGCTCCACCCCTTCACGGTGAGCGGCAGGAGCCTCTACGGGGAGCCTGACATAGAGAAGGACATGAGGGAGGGGTGGCAGCAGACCGCCTACGAGATACTCTTGATGTTCTCGGACAACCCTAAGACGCTCAAGTTCAAGGTTGTAACCCAGTTTGCCCGGGACGACGAGGCCACCGTGCTCTGCGACGTGGCGGGGACCGGCAAGATCAGCAGGTTCAAGGGGGCGTACGTTGTGAAGCTCCTCGTATACCTCAACACCAGCAACTACGTGTCCCGGTACGGCGGGGACGTCTACGAGGTTAAGGTTAGGGACAGCTTCACAAGCCTCGACCCGAGGAGCTGGATAGACGTGATATCCTTCAAGTTCGCCGACGGCGTCAAGCTCGTAAAGTACAGGTGGGAGCCTAGCTTCGCCAAGGGGCCCGCGAAGAAGAACGCCACCTATCTCCTGTGGATAAACTTTAACGAGCAGGAGGCACCCGACTTCTATGTCTTCACGCTTAAGCTGCCCCGCTTCAAGTACGTCGGGCGGCCCGCCGAGATAGCAGGCAAGATTCTCGGCGTCGAGCAGAGGAAGGAGGGGCTGGCGGTCACCGTGGCCAACAACTCTACCCGCTCCGGATACGCGATAGTCGTCGTAAGGACTCCTGAGGGCACGCAGGCTAGGAAGGTGTGGCTGTGGAAGGGCGAGTCGAGGACTCTAGTGTTCCCCGGGGTGACCAGGGCTTCGAAGGTGGAGCTGTGGTCAGGCGACGTAAAGCTTGACAGCCAGCTCGTGGGGCCCGGGAAGCCCCTCGTGGTGCGCTTGAACGGCCTATACTACCTGATAGCCCTCCTCGTGCTCTTCGCCGCAGTCTTCACAGTCTCCTACAAGGTGGGGGCCCGGCGACGCGAAAGAGAACTCTGGGTCTACCCGTAGACGCGCGCGGGGAACCTATTTTTCCCACTACGCCGTGTATCTCCCGGTGCTGAGAAGTGGCCGAGATGAAAATGGTTTTTCTCGGGCCGCCGGGCGTCGGCAAGGGCACATACGCCCGCGCCGTGTCCAAGGAGTTCGGGATACCCCACATATCGACCGGCGACATTTTCCGGGAGGAGATAGCTAGGGGCTCGGAGCTGGGCCGCAAAGTCAAGGAGTACGTGGAGAAGGGCCTCCTGGTGCCCGACGAGATAGTCGTCGAGGTGGTGAAGAAGAGGCTCTCCCAGCCGGACTGCA
>JALVKT010000150.1 GCA_027027675.1 Thermofilaceae archaeon
CAGTTCTCGGCGAGCCATGAGAGCACGGGCTTTGTGCAGCAGTCGAGGTGGCCTGGGAGTACGAGGTGCCTGACTATCACGTCGCCCCTGGAGCATATCTCCCGGTGGTTCCTGGAGACTACTTCGAAGTACCTCTTCACGCCTGACAGCCTCCTCGCGCACTGGTCGTTCCCGTATTTGAAGTCGGGGAGCCATATGTCTATCACGTCTAGGAGGAGGCTGAGGGCCTCGGGGGTCATGTACATGTTGCTGTTCCAGAGGAGGGGCACGTCGACGTCCATGTACCGGAGCGAGGCGAGTATCACGTGGAGGTTCTGGTCGGGGTTTCCGCCCACGTAGTTTATGTTCTTGGCGCCCCGCAGGTACAGCTTGACGGCTATCGCCGCCAGCTCTTGGGGCGACACCTCCACCCCGTTCCCCGGCCGCGTGGATATGTCCCAGTTCTGGCAGTAGACGCACTTGAAGCTGCACCCTGTGAAGAATATTGTGCCGCTGGGCACGAGGGGCGCCTCCTCGCCCCAGTGGAGGAAGGCCGAGGCCACCCTTGCCTTTGCGTCGAGGCCGCATACGCCCCTCTCCCCCTCCAGCCGCTTTGCGCCGCACCTCCACTCGCACAGCCTGCAGGGCGAGACGAGGCGCCAGGCGATGCGTACCTTTAGGTCGAGGAAGCTCTGCTTGGCCGTGCGGCCGAGCCTTTTGCCGCCCTCGACGATTTCGGCGTAGAACTCCTGGAACTCCCTGGACGCCTCTCTGTGCGCCTCGAGCAGCTCTTCTAGGCTCCACGTCTCCCCGTACTCGACGGGCAGCCTCTTAGCGGCCCGATATAGGGGCGGCCTTTCGCCGTCGAGCACTGCCTTGTAGTGGGAGAGCCTCTTGGCTACTTCGGGGTGTCGCCACACGGCTACGGCGTCCGGCCTTAGGGGCAGCATTCCTAGTAGGGGCGTTAACATTAAACAATATATATCTCGCCTCGGACCTGGGGAGGCCTTATATCTCGTCCCGGCACAGTGTTTAGCGGCTGAGAAAAATGCAGGTCAAGTACCCGCTGATAATGATAAACTTCAAGGCGTACCCCCAGTCCAGCGGCAGGAAGGCCGTCGAGCTCGCCAAGGTGGCCGAGAAGGTCAGCAAGGACACTGGGATAACGATAGCCGTGGCCCCCCAGCTCACAGACCTCGCGATGGTCGCCCAGGCCGTGGAGATACCAGTGTTCTCCCAGCACGCGGACGCCGTTGAGCCGGGGAGCAAGACGGGGCACGTAACTCTTGAGGCGATCAGGGACGCGGGCGCCGTCGGCACCATGCTCAACCACAGTGAGAGGAGGATAAGGGCTGACCAGATAGACTGGCTGATAAAGAGGGCGAGGGAGCTCGGCCTCCTAACCGTCGTGTGCAGCAACACCCCCGAGGTGACCGCCGCTATGGCGGCGCTCGGCCCCGACATGGTGGCTATCGAGCCGCCGGAGCTGATAGGGACGGGCATACCTGTCTCCAAGGCTAAGCCCGAGGTCGTCACCGACTCCGTGAAGCTGGTGGAGAAGGTAAACCCGAACGTGAAGGTTCTCTGCGGCGCGGGGATTACGACTGGGGACGACGTGGTGGCCGCGTTGAAGCTCGGCACGGTCGGCGTGCTCCTGGCGTCGGGCGTGGTTAAGGCTAAGGACTGGGAGGCGGCTATCAGGAACCTTGTAGAGCCCCTGCTCAAGTAGGGGCGGAACCCTTTTTCCCGTCCACGCTTTTTACTCCCTGGGTGTTTATGGACAGGTATAAGGCGCTTCTAGCCGTCGCCTTGGCGTGGAGCATCCTGGTGACCGTGTACGCCGGGTTTCTGAGCGTTGAGACGGCCCAGCTTAGGAGGAGCGTTGAGGAGCTTAAGTCCGCGCTGTGGAACGCCACTGAGGCCCTGAGGGGGGTTAGGCGTGGAATAGAGTCGCTGGGGAACATGACTGGGGACGTGGAGGTTGAGGTGCGCGTGGAGGGACCCGTTGGCCGGCGCGTGAGGGTTACGCTTTGGCCGGGCGCCACGGTTTTGGACGCTCTGGGCCAGGTGGTCGACGTCACGCTGCGCAACGGCTCGGTGGCCGCCATAAACGGCGTGGAGGGGCCGTGGAGGGTATATGTGGTTAGAGGGGGTGAGAGGATCCCCGTGGCTAGGCCGGGCTCTTTCAGGCTTATGGACGGTGACGGCGTGGTTGCCTGTAGGGGCTGCTAGCCGCGGCCTAGGGTTATAATAGCCTCAGGGTGTTTGGAATACTCGATGATAAAAAAGACGGCGAAGTTGTCGGCGGCGTTGATAGTGTTGCTGCTGGCGTCCCTTCTCCCAGCGGCGCCCCTCATGGCCCAGAGCGAGAAAAGGCCGCTGATAGTGTTTGACAACGCCCATGGGCAGTACTATAACGCTGAGCGGCTAGACTACTTCCTATCCGACCTCCGCAAGGTATACTCCGTGTATATCAGCGGGCAGCCCGTGAGCGACGAGCTTCTGTCAAACGCTACGGTGTACATATTGACTAACCCCAGGTCGCCCCTCACGGACGAGGAGGCGGCTGCGATAAAGAGGTTTGTTGAGCGTGGCGGCGTGGCCGTGATTATGGGGGACTGGTACCGCTACATAGACGCGGACTCGCTGAACAAGGTGACGGAGTGGGCTGGGATAAGGTTTACGAGGACTAGTGTGTGGGACAAGCAGCACTACGACTACCGCTACTACTACCCTCTGGCTCGGATCAACGCTTCCGGCAGCCTCGGCAGCTACCTCTCGAGGCTGGTCTCGAAGCCCGTAAAGTTCAGCGGCTGCTACTTGGAGGTCAACGGGTCTGCGAAGACGTTCCTCGTTTCCTGGGGCAGCGCCTTCGCGTATAATCCTGACAGGAAGGTTGTGAAGAGCGGCTCGATGCCCCTGGCAGCGTACGTGAAGGCGGGCAAGGGCTACATAATAGCTATTGGTAGCAGCAGGGTTGCGGCGACGAGCCACTTCTACGGCGACAAGAACCTGGGGAACAGGGCCTTCATGCTGGCCCTGATAGCGTGGGCCGTTAAACAGGCCGGCTACACGGTTCTCCCCGTAAAGATTAGCATCCAGGTTAGCCCCTACATGCTCCCCGTAGGCGTGGAGAGCGACGTTAAGGTGAACGTGACGGTTGAGGCTCTAGGCGAGAACCTTAAGGGGCTGACCGTGAAGGTGGAGTCGAGCGTGGTAGAGGCGGCGAAGACTGTTCCGGTGCTGAACAACACTGAGGCCGTCACGATGAGCTTCCAGTCTAAGGCTAAGCCCTCGAAGCCCGGCGCGATACCGATAACCGTGACTGTGTCCTCCTCTCTGGGCACTAAGACCTACACTTACAACGTCTACGCTGTCGAGGAGGGGGGCGGAGTAATATTCGACTACACGCACGGCGAGTACTACTGGCTTTCAAGGCTGAAAGGCTTCGCAGAGACGCTTTCGAAGTACGGGACGGTGGCCGCGAGCAAGCGTCCCATCGATGAGGCGCTTAAATACGCGAAGATATTCGTTCTCCTAAACCCGAGGGACAAGTTCACGTACAGCGAGGCGAGCACGCTGAGAAACTGGGTGAAGAACGGCGGCATACTGCTCGTCTTCGGCAGCTACTACGCATACCTAAACCCCGTCGCCCTGAACACCGTGACCTCGCCCGCGGGGATAAACTGGCTCGACGGCAGCGTGCGCGACAAGAAGCACAACGTTGAGGGGCGCGACTACCTCGTGTACCTCTCAAGCTTCCCCGACAACCCGCTCGCCAAGGCCGCGTCGAAGGGCGTCGACGAGGTGTTCTTCTCTGGAACCTCGCTCTCCCTCGGCGGCGACGCCGTACCCATACTTGTAGGCCACGACAGCACCTACGTGGTGGACAAGGATGGGAACGTCCTGGCTAACGGGAGCAAGGTTGTAGCTGTGGCCGTGGCCAAGCTGGGAGACGGCTACATAGTGGCTGTGGGCGGCGTGGCCCCCGTGCTGGACTACTACTACGGCGTGAAGGCCTACGAGAAAAACAGGAGGTTCTTCGAAAACCTCCTCTCAGCGCTGGCCAGCAGCGCAGCTCCCAAGCCGCCCGCGAAGAAGGAGGTTTACCTCCCAGCCCTTAAGGCAAGGTTCGTGGCGGCGGACAGGAGGATACTCGTGGGCGAGGCGAAGGAGGCTCTGCTGATAGTATCTAACCTCGGCAACGGTTCCGCTAAGAACCTGATGGTCCAGTTCGTCGGGTCAAACCTTGAGCTCTCAACGGATGGGAAGACGTGGAACCGCGCGCTTACAGTGAAGCTTGGAGACCTCCAGCCTGTCAAGCAGGACAAGGTGAAGATCTACTATAAGGCGCTGGAGCCCGGCGACGCGTCGTTGAGGATAGTTGTGATCGCGGAGAACACGGATCCCTTGATGCTTAAGGCGGACTTCCAGGCGGTCGCGCCTCCCCAGCCTACGAGCAACCCACTGTTCATGGCCGGAGTTGCAGTCGTGGTTGTAGCGGCCGCTGCCGTGGCGGCTTGGTGGCTCAAGACGAGAAAGAAGGGTAAAAAGAGAAAATAAATTTTTGGATTTATACCGTTTATTTCTTATATCCAGCCGCGAAGCTCCATAGCCTTTAGCACGCGCTCAACAGCCAGCGCGTAGGCGGCGGTCCTCATCGGGTGCTCGTAGAACCTCTTCTGCCACTCCTCGTATACCCTGTTGAAGTTCTCAACCATCTTGTGTTCGAGCCTGTCAAGCGCCTGCTCCTCGGTGAGCCAGTTGCCCATCCTGTTGTTCGCCCACTCTATCCAGCTCATTATGACGCCGCCCGCGTTGGCGAGTATGTCGGGGATGACTATGGCGCCCTTCTTCCTCAGGATGATGTCGGCCTCGGGCGTGGTGGGGCCGTTTGCGCCCTCGGATATCACCTTGGCCTTTATGCGGTCAGCATTCTCCTTCGTTATTACCTCCTCTATGGCTGCGGGCACGAGTATGTCTACCGGCAGCTCGAGAAGCTCCTCGTTCGTGATGAACTTCTTCGCGCCCTTATAGTTCTGGACGCGGCCAGTCTCCTGCTTGACCTTTATAACCTCCTCCACGTTGAGGCCGTCCGGGTTGTATATCGCGCCCTTGCTGTCGCTGACAGCCACGACCTTGGCGCCCCACTCGGCGAGGTACTTGGCGGCGTATATGCCCACGTTACCGAAGCCCTGGACGGCCACCGTCTTGCCCTCTACGCCGCCCCAGAGCTTCTTCGCAGCCTCCCTGGCCACAATCGCGGTGCCGAGGCCCGTGCTGACTATGCGCGCGTAGAGGCCGCCGAGCTCCTTCGGCTTTGCCGTTACGACGCCCCAGGCGTTGTAGCCGACTATTCCGCTGTACTCGTCCATGAACCAGGCCATGGTCTGGGGGTTTGTGTAGACGTCTGGAGCCGGTATGTCGACGTTCTCCCCCACTATGCGTGATATCGCGTGGAAGTACTTGCGTGAGAGCTCCTCCAGCTCGCGGCGTGAGAGCTCCTTGGGGTTGACCTTTACGCCGCCCTTGCCGCCGCCGTAGGGTATGCCGGCGAGGCTGTTCTTCCAGGTCATCCACATGCTGAGCGCGACGACTTCGCCCTCGCTGACGTTTATGTGGTACCGTACGCCGCCCTTGTAGGGGCCTAGGGCGCTGTTGTGCTGGCTGCGCCAGCCGAAGAATACCTTTATCTTGCCGTTGTCCATGCGGACGGGGATCTTTACGCGGAGGAGCCTCTCGGGGTGCGCGAGAACCTCTACCACGTCATCGGGTATCTGGAGCAGCCCGGCTACTTCGCGGAGCTGCTTTACCGCCATTTGATATACGGGGTCGTTTTCATATGTCATTTCTATCAAGTGTATCTTTACTTAAGTAAAATATAAAGAATTAGCTGTAACAAAGACTCTACCTATAACCAGTCTGCTTTTAAGCTTTTCTCTAATCACTTATAAGCACAGCCATGAATACTAGAGAGGCTGGGGACAGGGCTTTTAGCGGATGTAAAAGTTCGCGACACAAAAAACCTTAAAGTTCCTCTTCCTCCTCCTCTTCGAGCTCCTCTTCCAGCTCTTCCTCCTCGTCCCAGAGGTCCTCGTCTATGTCCTCAAAGTCCTCCTCTTCTTCCTCCTCCCATTCCTCTTCTTCCCAGTCTTCCTCCTCTTCGTCGAGTATAGGCCTCATGGCCCTTCAATCTATCCCGCGTAGATGGTGGTATATATTCGCTTCTCCCTAACAGTGGCGCCGGAACGGGTTTTGTCTCCTCTGTCAGATATGCCCCGGGTCCAGGTTTTTAATTCTTGTAAGTCAAATAGGAAAAACAGTGAAAATGACAATTCAAGTTGCACACGCTCCCCACGAGATATAGATTAATACTTGCAGGGGAAGAGGGAAGATAGAGATGGCAGAGAGCCCCGTCGAGGAGTACGTGATAGACCTTGACCACCCAGAGGAAACATTGAAGTCCCTCAAGGTACGGCGGGTCATAGTTATGACTACTAACGGTGAACGCGTCTTCTCCTACCCGAACGACGAGGCAAGCAACAACCTCTACAGGCTCGTCAACGCGTACCTGGCCCTTTTCACGCGGATAGAGCCGTGGACGATGATAGAGAACAGTGGCCGGCGCGCCTACATATTCAAGGACGGCGACAACATCATAGCCGTGGAGACAAACATTAGCACGGACGACTTTGAGGCGCTCTCAAAGATCCTCGCTTTTCTAGTTAAAGAGCTTAGGGAGAAGCAGGGTGAAAGTTAAGGCTCAGGAGCGATGGCCGCGGTCACAGCCCCGGAGGGGCTCCCAGCTTTAGACCCTCGTCACAGCCTCTATATAGGAACGGCGTGGGGCGTAAAGGCTTTTACCCGCTTCTGCGCAGATTTCCGGGGCGTTATTGTCTAAGCACATATACGTTACGGGTGGAGTCCTAAGCGGTATAGGAAAAGGGGTTGTCACCGCTTCTATAGCGAAGCTCCTCCAGTGGCGCGGCTTCGACGTTGACGTCATAAAGATGGACCCCTACCTCAACGTTGACCCGGGCACCCTGAACCCCATAGAGCACGGAGAGGTCTTCGTGTGCGAGGACAGGTGGAGGTTTGAGCCCCTGGAGGGGCTCAGGTTTGAGATCGCAGAGGTTGACCAGGACTTTGGCACGTACGAGCGTTTCCTGGATAGGAACGTGCATCCCTCCAATAACATAACTTCCGGCCAGGTATACCTGAGCGTAATACTCGCCGAGAGGAGAGGGGCGTACCTGGGGAGGACTATCCAGGTCATACCGCACATTATAGAGGAGATTAAGAGGCGCGTCGCAGAGGTTGAGGGGCGCCGCAGCCCCGACGTCCTACTCATAGAGGTGGGCGGCACGGTGGGCGACATAGAGGCGATGCCGTTCCTCGAGGCTGTGAGGCAGATGCGGCTGGAGAAGGGGCCGCGGAACTCCCTCCTCGTGCACGTGACTCTCGTCCCCTACCTTAAGACTGTGGGGCAGCTTAAGACTAAGCCTACGCAGCACAGCGTTAAGACGCTGCTTGGGCTGGGCCTTCAGCCGGACGTCATCGTTGCTAGGAGCGAGGTTCCATTGACCAGGGAGGCTAGGGAGAAGATAAGCCTGTACTCCAACATACCCCTGGAGGCCGTGGTCTCAGCCCCGGACCTGGAGACTATATACGAGGAGCCTCTCCTCTTCGAGAGGGAGGGGCTTGGACGCTACATCTCCGAGAAGCTGGGGCTCAGGGGGCGGCCCGGGGCGCCGATGAGAGAGTGGGAGGGCGTCGTGTCGCGCTTTAAGAGGAGGTGGGGGCGCCGCGTGAGGATAGCGGTGCCCGGCAAGTACGTGAGCATTAGGGACAGCTACATAAGCATATTCGAGGCCCTAGGCCACGCGGCCGCGGCGCTCGGGGTCGACCTGGAGACCGTCTACGTGGACAGCGAAGAGATAGAGCGAGACCCCAGGGTTATAGATGACCTCTATGCAGGCGTCGACGGGATACTTTTGACCCCCGGGTTTGGGCGGCGGGGCGCCGAGGGGCTCATTTTAACCGCGAGGTGGGCCATGGAGACGGACACGCCGCTGCTAGGCATATGCTTCGGGGCCCAGCTCCTCTTCGTCGCCTTCATGAGGTACGTGGTGGGCCTTAAGGACGCTAACAGCACGGAGCTCGACCCGGGGACGCCCCACCCGGTGGTCGACCTGCTCCCGGAGCAGAGGAGCGTGAAGTACAAGGGGGCGTCTATGAGGCTCGGGGCCCACGAGATAGTGATCAAGGAGGGGAGCCTTCTCCACAGGGTTTACGGCAAGACGAGGGTTAGGGAGAGGTTTAGGCACCGCTTCCACATAATCCCCGAGTATGCCGAGCAGGCGTCGCGTTACGGCCTCGTAGTGTCCTCGACTGACCCTGAGGGGCGGATCGTGAACTCCATCGAAATACTGGGTAAAAGGTGGATTGTGGGGGTGCAGTTTCACCCCGAGTTTAAGAGTAGGCCTAACAGGCCTTCGCCCGTTTACCTGGGGTTCGTGGGGGCTGCGGCTGGGAAAAACAAATAATATTCTTTGAAGAATAATTCTCGTGAGAATAATTCCTAGGAGAATTGAGGTAGAGAAGCTACG
>JALVKT010000151.1 GCA_027027675.1 Thermofilaceae archaeon
CTCATCTCCGGGTGGGCCGCGGCTACTCTTGCCGCCGCCTCGGCCGCTTCACCTGGGCTAGGGGTGCCGGCTAGGAGCGCGTCTATAAGCCGGAGGGCTATCTCCCTCGCACCGCTCCTCTCGTCCCTGGCGAGCGACGCCACAGCCTCTGCAACGCCCATAGGCGCTACCTCGCCGCCTCGCGTACGGCCTCGAGGGCCTCTGTCAGCACCTCGTAGCGGGCCTCGTGCTGGGGCTTGTCCCTCTCCAGGATCGCCTCGAGCCTGGGGACTACCCTGTGGTTCAGCACTGGGAAGAGGGCCTCGTCGACGTGCCTCCTCTCGACGGCGCGGCTCCCGTCGAGCATCGCGAGTGCCTGGGAGACGCGCATAAGCATTATGCCCGCCCTGGGACTGGCACCCATCTCTAGGAGGCGGGCGATCTCGGGGTTCGAGGCCGGCCTCGTAAGCCTGACGAGGAGCGTTATGTAGTCGAGCACTCCATCGGGCACGGGGATCGACGCGGCCCTCCTCTGAGCCTCCACAACCCACATTGGGGTCGCCACGGGCTCGAGGTCTTCGAGGGGCTCTGAGAGCCTGCCCGCGTGGAGGCGGAGAATGTTCTTCTCCTCCTCCAGGGAGGAGGGGTAGCTGACTATTATCCTGGCGGCGAACCTGTCGAGCTGTGCCTCGGGCAGCGGGTATGTGCCCTCCTGCTCCACGGGGTTCTGGGTGGCGGCTACGAAGAAGAACTTGCCCTGCTCGGGCCTCTCGAGGGGGTATGTGCGGCCGCCTATGCTCACCTGCCGCTCCTGCATGGCTTCTAGGAGGGCGCTCTGCGTCCTCGGGGTGGCCCTGTTTATCTCGTCGGCGAGCACTATGTAGGCGAATATGGGGCCGAGTCGCGGCTCGAAGTCGAGCGTGTGAGGGTTATAGATGAGGCTCCCCGTGACGTCGCCCGGCATGAGGTCTGGGGTGAACTGTATCCTTGTGTAGCCCCTGTACCTGACCCCTCCTATAACCTGCTCCACGCCTAAAACGCCGAGCAGCTTCGCCAGCGCCCTGACCATGGTGGTCTTCGCGACGCCGGGGACGCCTTCGAGGAGGACGTGGCCCCTCGCAAGGAGGGAGGCGAGGAGGAGCCTCTTCTCAGCATGGTATCCGATGACCGCCCTGTCGAGGCCCCTGAGTATCCTCTCTGCTGGCGAGAGAGTCCTCATTCACATATCACCGCGTCGCCCACCTTAATAACGCTTGGCCAGGGGACGTCTATGTATACGCGCTCGCCACCCAGAATCCTTATGTGCTCGTCGAGGAGCCGGTAAGCCTCCTCTGGAGCGTTTACCTCGCGCAGAATCTCCCTCACCTCCCTGAGCTTCTCGCCTGGGAGGCGGGGAAACTTGTAGGGGTCTGCGTACTCATAGAGCCTGTCGACGAGCGACGTGAGCCCCAGCCTCCTCAGGGCCCTCAGGTAGCTTATCCATAGCACCTCCCTGTCACGGCTCCTCTTCAGGAACGCCCTCAAGCCGGGGGCGCCGAAGCCCACGGTCACCTCCCCTATCACGCCCAGGATCCCCCGGGAGAGGCTGAGGAGAAGCTTCCCCTCAAGCTCCTCCGGCTGGGGCGACGGCGGCCTCTCAGCCCTCACCGAGCCCCTATAGTTGGCCTCCCTCGGCGTACGCAGCAGGACAACCCTTACCTCCCCGGAAAGGCCGGGCACGTCCACGTGCTTCGAGTCTATCCACCTAACCTCTCCCACGGGAATCTTCGACTTAGTCAAGACGAGCTCCCTGCCAGCAACTATACGGGGCACCTCTATGCCGGCCTCCTTGGCCAGTGCCACGAGCTCCTCCAGGGTCGCCTCGCCGGAGAGGGGCTTGCCCCTGCTCTCGAGGGCCGCCTTGAGGCCCGGCTCGTCGACAACTAGCTCGCCAACCTTCCTCCTAATAACTACGACGAGATACACTTTGTCCGAGAACTCCACCCCGTCTATCTCGCCGTGGAGTAGGCCCTCGCTGTCGTAGACGAGGGCTCCTCTGAGCTCCTGGGGGCTGTAAAATTTCTCCACCAATCCTTCCTCGCTTGACACAAACTTATACAGTGGTACAGTAATTATTATCAGTGGTGCCCGGAGACACCTGCCAGCAGGCAAGGCTGGGGCTAGCTGCAGGCAAGATGGCCGCTGCAGGCCTACTCGCCGGCGAAACGCCGGTCGACATGGCGGGGCCGGGTATAGAATTCCTCGACTACAGGGAGTACATGTACGGCGACGACGCCAAACACATAGACTGGAGGGCCTCCGCGAGGCTGGGGCTTTCACAGGGCAAGCTCTACATGAGGGTGTACAGGGCCGAGAGGAAGGCCAGGATTGCGTGGCTCGTCGACCTCTCCAGATCCATGTTCCACCTGTGGAAGCCCTTCGCAGCCGCCTTCCTCGTAGGCGTGGCCTCAACCCTCTCCGAGAAGCTCGGCGACACCGTCCAGCCAGTCTTCTACGCGTCGAGCGTCGACAGCTACCCTCCCATGAGGCCGGCTGAGGCCGCATGGCTTGCCGTGAGAAAGATCTGCGAGCAAGCGGGAGGCGGCAGGCTAAGGATAGGCGACGCGGTCGGCCTTGCAGCGAGGGCCGCTAGGGGCAAACCCTTGATAGCGTTTACCGACTACGGCGCCCCTGTCCGGGATTATATCAGGCTTAAAAGGGCTGTGGAGAGCGCGTACGGATGGCTCGCAGTCTTCGCGGTGGCCACGCCCGGCGAGCGAGGCGTAGTCCCGCCCGGCCTCGTCTACCTCTACGGCGTGGAGAGGGGCGGCGGCGCCCCCGTGAGCCTCGAGGAGTATGCGAGGAGGGCTAGGAGGCACATAAGGCTTGTAAGGGAGGCTGTGGGGGAGGGGCGTCTCGTAGAGGCTGCGTCGCCCGGTGGAAAGAGGCTCTCCGTAGAGGCGGCGCTGGCATATATGAGGTGGAGGAGCAGGCTCCCCGTGGTGAC
>JALVKT010000152.1 GCA_027027675.1 Thermofilaceae archaeon
TCCTCGCCGTCCTCGTCGATGAGGGAGACTGCGACGATGCTCGTGTTCCCGCGCATCGAGTGGAGGGCCAGGTATACGCCGCCGGGCGTGGGGGCGAGGGCTAGGGCGTAGTCGAGGCTTCCCAGCTGGACTGTGCGGGTCCACTCGGCGAGTCCCTCCATGCCTAGAAGTGAGACGTAGTCTCGCACCTCCCTGCCCAGGGTTATCGTGCCGGCGACTGCCACGCGGCTGCCGGGCACCGGCGTGGCCGCGGTGGCTGTGGTGGGGGCTTTCCCGGATAGCACGAAGGTGTAGTAGACGCGGTAGCGCGGCCTGTAGAAGGCGGCTGCGTAGCCGTACGTCATCGTGAGTGCGGCTAGGGCTATTGCTAGGGCCCAGGCCGCGGCCTTGTAGGTGTTCATCAGAAGCCTATTGCGTGGGAAAAGATAGGGGTTACGCCGCCGAGTCGGGGGGCCTGGGGGCGAAGTGTCCCATGCGGGCCTCGCGCCTGACCTCCCATATGACGAGGAGGAGGAACAGGAGGCTGAAGAGGAAGGCTAGGACGTCGACCACGAAGGAGGCGGAGTCCCTCGGGAGGAATGGGAGCAGTATGCCCGACATGAATGTGAAGAAAAAGGCGAGGTTGAAGGCCACCTGGCCCAGCTTGGGGTGCACTGTTCACTCACCGTAGAGCCAGCAGGCCACCATGTGCCCGCCCCCGACGTCTATGAGGCCCGGCTTCTTGGCGTCGCAGAGGCCGGGCTTGTAGAAGGGGCACCTGGGGTGGAACTTGCAGCCGCTGGGGATGTTGAGGAGGCTTGGGACGTCGAGGCTGCGCAGCTGCATGGGCTTCTTCTGCCTCGTCTTTATCGGGTCTGGCTCCGGTATGGCGCTGAGCAGGGCCTTAGTGTAGGGGTGCTGCGGGTTCAATATGACGTCGTTTGTGGGGCCGTACTCGACTATGCTGCCGAGGTACATGACCGCCGTCCTCCCGTCGCTGGCGAAGTAGCGGCCCGTCGCCAGGTCGTGGGTGATGAAGATGTAGGCTACGCCGAACTTCTCCTGGAGGTCCTTCATGAGGTGGAGTATCTGGAGGCGCATCGAGACGTCGACCATCGAGACGGGCTCGTCCGCCACTATTATCTTGGGGTTAACGCTCATAGCCCTCGCGATGACTACGCGCTGTCTCTGCCCGCCGCTGAGCTGGTGCGGGTACTTCCATATGAAGTCCTCCGGCGGCGTTAGGCCAACCATCTCGAGTAGCTCGGCTATCTTGTCGACGGCCTCCTCCTTCGTCTCCACGATCTTGTGCCTGAAGAGGGGCGCGGAGAGGCTCTTGTATATCGTGAGCATGGGGTTCAGGCTCGCGTAGGGGTCCTGGTGTATTATCTGGACGCTCCTCCTGTACTCGCGCCACTCATGCCTGTTCATCTTCCAGATGTCCTTGCCCTTGTAGAGCACCTCGCCCTCCGTGGGCTTGAGCAGGCCGGCCGCTATCTTGCCCGTCGTCGTCTTGCCGCAGCCCGACTCGCCGACCAGGGCGAGCGTGTCCCTCTCGTAGAGCTGGAAGCTGACGTCGTCGACTGCGCGCGCCCACTTCTTGGGGCCGAGGAAGGCCGCGCCGACCCTGAAGGCCTTCGACACGTTCCTAAGCTCGAGTAGTGGCTCCGGCATCACTGCTCACCCAGCATGAGCTCCCTCCACCTGTGGCATAGGACGTAGTGCCCGTCGTCTACGCGCTCCCACTGGGGCTCCTCCTCGGCGCACCGCTGCACCGCGTAGGGGCACCTGGGGTGGAACTTGCAGCCCGGCGGCATGTTTATCATGTCGGGCGGTGAGCCAGGGATGGGGTAGAGCTTCTCGTCCACCGAGGTCAGCTTGGGTATCGTCTTTATCAACGCGTAGGTGTAGGGGTGCTTCGGCTTGTAGAATATGGTGTAGACGTCTGCGAGCTCCACTATCTTGCCGGCGTACATCACGGCCACGCGGTCTGCGAGCTCCGCCGCGAGGGAGAGGTCGTGGGTGATGAATATCATTGTGAGGCCCAGCTTCTTCCTGATGCTCTTCAGCAGGTCTATAATGTTCTTCTGGGTCAGGATGTCAAGCGCGGTTGTAGGCTCGTCCAGTATGAGTATCTCGGGGTCTAGGAGTAGGGCCATGGCTATCATCACGCGCTGCCTCATGCCGCCGCTGAGCTGGTGCGGGTAGCTCTTGAGGACGCGGTCCGGCTCCAGCCTCACCATCTCTAGGAGGTACCGTATCTTCTCCAGGGCCTCCTCCTTTGATATGGAGTGGCCGAGGTGGGCCTGCATGGTGTCGTAGAGCTGGTCCCATATCCTGAGCGTGGGGTTGAGCGCGTTGAGCGCCGACTGGAAGACCATTGCAACGTGCCTCCACCTGAACTTGCGCTGCTCGTTGGGGCTGAGCTTGAGAATGTGTATCTCCTCGCCACCGATGTGGTAGACTATGTCCCCGCTCTTAATGTAGCCGGGGCTGGGCAGGATGTTCATTACCGCGTAGCCGAGCGTCGACTTGCCGCTGCCCGACTCGCCGACCAGGAAGAGTATCTCGCCCTTGTAGACGTCCAGGCTCACGTCCCTGACCGCCTTTACAATGCCCCTCTGGGCCCGGTACTCCACGTTAAGGTTTTTGACGGAGAGTATAACCTCCCCCTTCTCGGCCTCGCTCTTCTCCACAACCTGTGTTGCCTGCGCCACCTGCTTCACCCTTCCCTAAGCCTGGGGTTGAATATCTCCTCCAGCGCCCTGGAGAACATTATGGCGCTGAGCTGGAAGCCGGATATCGCGAGTATTGGGGCCAGGATGTAGTATATACTGTCCTTGAAGAATATCGCCCCCCTCGTCCACGCCAGGTTTATCATTACGCCCCAGTTCTGGGACTCGAAGGGGACGAAGCCGAGGAAGACGAGGCCCACCTGGGCGTACACGGCGCCGGTCAT
>JALVKT010000153.1 GCA_027027675.1 Thermofilaceae archaeon
GGCCTTGCAGATCGGGAGTGGCTTGAGGCTGCGGCCGCGGTGGGAGGGGTCATCCTTGTTTTCGCCGTTTTGACCCTATTTTCTCGCCGCGCCTCTCGTAGCCGAGGCGGCGGGCGACGTAGTAGATAGTGCTTGTGTGGCGGCCGAGCTGCTTGGCTATCCAGTATATGCTGCGCCCCTCCCTTAGCCACTGGTCGACGAGCTGGACCTCCTGGGGGGTGAGCTTCCTGTAGGAGCGGGTCTCGTGGCCCACGTACCTGTACTTTATGTTGTAGACGGTTTTCAGCTTGAGCCTGAACTTCTCGGCCACCTCGGCCGGGCTCTTGCCCCTCTTGAGCATCCTTATTATCTCCTCCCTCTCCTCGGGGAGTACTATTCTACGCCTCCTACGCCTTCTCCTAGGCAAACCCTAAGCACCTCACAGCAGAATGAAAGTACGGGGACATACTTATTACTGTGTCGCCCCGCCCATCTTAACACAATATAAGCTTTCCGGGCATAGAAAATATATACCCGCCAGGCCCGGCGGAACCCTTTTATCCCCTAGCAGGCCCTACCTATTGAAGGAGAGGGCCATGGGAAAGCTCAAGGTAGCCCTCGTCGGGGCGGGCTTTATCGCCCGCGTCCACGCCGCCTCCTGGAAGAGGATACCCGGCGCCGAGATCACCGCGATCGTCGACATCGTCGAGGAGAAGGCCCGGGAGCTCGCCGGGATGCACGGCGTCAAGCACGTCTACACCGACTATAGGGAGATGCTCCGCCGCGAGCAGCCCGACATCGTGGACGTCTGCACGCCAACCTACACGCACGCCCGCATAGCCATCGACTCCCTCGAGGCCGGGGCAAACGTGATAACCGAGAAGCCCATCGCCACCCGGCTCGCCGACGCGCGGGCAATGATAGACGCGGCCCGGCGCAGCGGGGGCAAGTTCATGGTGGCGCACTGCCTCCGCTACTGGCCCGAGTACGTCGCCATAAAGAGGGTCGTGGAGAGGGGCGAGATAGGGGAGCCCCGGGTCGCCAGGGCCTACAGGCAGTCCGGCTTCCCCGTCTGGGCCGAGTGGCACTTCGACATAAACAAGGGCGGCGGCGTGTTCGTCGACATGAGCATACACGACGTGGACGCGCTCCGCTGGATAGTGGGCGACGTGGAGGAGGTGTTCGCGAGGGGCGGCGTGCTGAAGGAGAAGAGGTCCACCGCCCCCGACTACATACACGCGCTCTTCAAGTTCAGGGGCGGCGCGATAGGCTTCGTGGAGGGGAGCTGGGCGCAGCCGCCGGGCTACCCGTTCAGCACGTACATGGAGATAGCGGGCACGGAGGGCACGTTGAGGGTTGACAGCAAGGAGACGGCGAGCGTGAAGGTGTGGACCGGCGGGCCCCCAACATATATGAACCCGAACAGCAGGGACGCCTACTACCTGGAGCTCCTCGACTTCTACAGGGCCGTCGTCGAGGACAGGGAGCCCGGCGTGCCCGGGGAGGAGGGCCTGAAGAGCCTGGAAGCGGTGCTCGCGGCCACGAAGTCGGCCCTCGAGGGCGAGCCCGTGCGGCTCCCGCTTCGGGAGGAGGTTTTGGAGGAGGTGGAGTGGTGATGACGGTGAGGTTCGCGATAGTATCGTTCGCGCACATACACGCGTGGAGCTACGCCCGGGTACTCAAGGAGCTGGAGGGGGCCGAGCTCGTAGCCATATACGACGACGACCCCGAGAGGCTCAGGGAGGCGGCCCAGCGCTACAACGTGCACGACACCTACACAGACCTCGACAGGCTCCTGGCGAGGAAGGACGTGGACGCCGTGATAGTTACGAGTGAGAACGCGAAGCACGTGGAGCACGCGGTGCCCGCGGCCGAGGCCGGGAAGCACCTGATAGTCGAGAAGCCTATAGCCACCACCCTCGGGGACGCGGACAGGATCGTGAGGGCGGCCGAGAAGGCTGGCGTGAAGCTCCAGACGGCCTTCGTGATGCGCTACCACGACGCGACTGTCGCGTTGAAGGAGATAATCGATAGGGGCGACATCGGCGACGTCCTCGTCATCACGTCCACGAACCACGGCACCTACCCCGACCTCTGGTTCGGGGACAAGGAGCTGGCCGGCGGCGGCAGCATGATGGACCACACGGTGCACACGGCCGACCTCATGCGCTGGTACACGGGGAGCGAGGCGGAGGAGGTCTACGCGGTGAGCGGGGCGAACATAAGGGACTACCTGGAGGTCGAGGACACGGGCCTCGTCTCGCTCCGCTTCCGCAACGGCGTGCTGGGCAGCATAGACTGCAGCTGGTCCCGCCCGAGCACGTGGCCCACGTGGGGCGACGTGTGGCTCGGCGTTATAGGGACGGAGGGCTACGTGATAGTCGACGCGTTCAGGCCGGCGGTGGACGTGGTCAGGGAGGGTGAGAGGCTGCGCTGGGAGTACTTCGGCAGCGACGCCGACTACAACATGATAGCCGACTTCGTGCGCGTCGTCGAGGAGGACGGGGAGCCCCGCGCCTCCGGCTGGGACGGGAGGCAGGCGCTTGAGATAACGCTTGCCGCGTACAGGTCTGTGGAGACGGGCAGGCCCGTGAAGCTGCCCCTAGCGTAGCCCCGAGGTGCGGCCCCTTGATATACGCCGGCGTCGACGGCGGCTCCACGAAGACCCTCGCTGTGGCGGCCGACGAGGAGGGCCGCGTGCTCGGGGTGGGGCGCGCGGGCCCCTCAAACTACCACGTGGTCGGCCTGGACGGGGCCGTGGAGAACATAAACGCCAGCCTGGGGGAGGCTTCGCCGGGCGGCGTGGACGTCGCGGCCGTTGGCCTGGCCGGCATGGACACGGAGTACGACTTCCAGCTCTTCGAGCGAGAGGCGGCGCCTAGGATAGCGGCTCGACGGGTGCTCGTGCGGCACGACGCGGAGATAGCGCTGGTGGGGGCGAC
>JALVKT010000154.1 GCA_027027675.1 Thermofilaceae archaeon
CCGAGGGGGAGAAGGCTCCGGGGCTTCGCGCCCTCTTTGAGGCATTGAGGGGTAGGCTGGCCTTGTTCACCGCGGTGTACCTCCTCTACCTGTTGGCGTGGCGCTTTGTGCCGCTGTTCGTGGTTGAAAACTATGTGATCGAGGTTTACGGTGGCGGCGTGCTGGGCGTGTGCCTGCTGCAGGGGGTTATGGGGTTCGCCGCGGTGGTGTCCATGTTCCTCGTGGACAGGGTTCCGAGGGGCGGCGGCTTCCGGGCGATGGAGGCTCTGACGCTGGGCGCGGCGGTGGCGGTGCTGGGCTTCTACTTTGCTCCCCCGTTTTGGGTGCTGCTGGCCCTGGCGTTCCTGATGAGGGGTGTCGACGCCGCGTGGTTCGTCTTTGCGAGGGAGTGGGTGTTCAGCCTTATAGGCCGGGAGGAGGCGGCGGTGGTGTCGTCGGGCATCTCGGCTGCCCGCGAGACGTTGATGCTTGGCATGCCGCTTGTGTCGGGGTGGCTGGCGGAGGCTGTCGGCCCCTCCTACCCGTACCTGGCCAGCGGCGTCTCCCTGCTGGCGTGTGCGCCACTGATAGCGTACGCCGGGCGGAGGGGCGCAGAAGGCCGCAGTGGCGAGAAAAAGGAGGGGACGGGCTTAGAGGTAGCTTGAGTAGTGCTCCGAGATCAGCTCCCAGTCTTCGCGGCTGAGGCGCCAGCCCATGGCCCCCACGTTTTCTTCTACGTGCTCTATCTTTGAGGCCTTGGGTATGGAGACTACGGGTTCGAGGCCTATCTGCCAGTTGAGGGCTACCTGGGCCGCTGTTTTGCCGTACTTCTTGCCTATTTCAGCGAGGAAGGGGTCTCTGGCGAGCCTTCCCTTTTCGAGGGGGGTGTAGGCCATGTACATCATGCCGTTGCGGGCGGCGTAGGGTATTACTGTGCGCTCGTCTCTCCTGTAGAGTAGGCTGTGCCTGTTCTGTATCGCCGCTATGTCCGTCTTGCTGAGGCAGCTCCTAGCCTCCTCGATGGCTTCGACGCCGAAGTTGCTCAGCCCGATGTGCCTCACGATGCCCAGGTCTATGAGGCGCTCCATGGCGCGCATGGTCTCGCATATGGGGACGTCGGCCGGCGCGTGGAGGAGGTAGAGGTCTATATAGGTGCCCAGCCTCTTGGCGCTGGCCCTGGCGGCCTTTTCGACCTGGTCCGCGGCCGCGTGGCTCGGCCAGAGCTTTGTCACGATGAATAGTTCTTCGCGTGGGAAGCCCTTAATGGCCTGGGCCACCAGCTCTTCGGCGTGGCCTGCGCCGTACATCTCGGCTGTGTCTATGAGCGTTGCTCCCAGCTCTATTCCCCGCCTGAGGGCCGCTACTTCCTGTGCGTCGCGGCTTGTGTCGCGTGTCCAGTAGCCTCCGCCCATGCCCCAGGTGCCCAGCCCTATTACGGAGACTTCCTGCCCGATTATTTTGAAGTACTTCGTGTCTCTCGGCATGCTGGTAATTTATCCGTAACCCCATTTTTATACAGATATGCAATGTCTTTAACGGTCTGACCGGGAAAACATTGGGTTCTGCAGCCGGTGTATGTGAGAGCGTGCCCGTGAAGAAGGATATTGTGAGACTCGACCCCCGCAGCAACGTGGCTGTAGCGACGCTGTGGACGTTGAAGGAGAAGGTGCTGGAGGGGCTGGGGGACGCTGCGGGGAAGGTTAACATTGTTGGCACGCTGTACAGCAGGCACGGGATAAACTATCTCTTGCAGACCCTTGGCGAGCACCCGGAGATAGACACGCTGATAGTGTTCGGCGCCGACCTCTCGGGCAGCGGCGACGCGCTCGTGCGGCTTTTCTCCGAGAAGGTGGTGGACGGGTTTGAGCTTCTCTGGGATCTGGGCGAGGTCAAGCCGATCCTGGAGCGTGTTCGCGTGGTCGACTTGAGGGATGAGTACAGGAGGGGGGACTGGGAGGCGCTTAGGCGCGCGGTTGTGGAGCACTATTCCCCCCGTAGAGGCGGGGGTACCCCTGTCAGGCTTGAGCTTCGGGAGGAGCCGGGGGTTGATAGCTGGCCTGTGCAGCTTGCAGGGCACGTGGTGTATGAGACTAGCCTGTTTAGGGCTTGGGTTAAGCTGTTGGGCACGGTTATGAGGCTCGGCTTTGTGAAGGGCTCCGAGTATGGGGAGAGGCAGAAGCAGTTCTTGAACCTCATGGCTGTGGTTAGGATGCCCGGCTCCCCGATGCTGGAGGAGGAGTTTGGGAGGTACCTGCCGCTGAGGGAGTTTGAGGAGCATGCGCGAAGCCTCCTCACTGGGGAGAAGCCCGGCGACGTGTCCTACACGTATGGGGAGAGGCTTAACGCTCACCCCCTGGGCGGCGACCAGGTTTCCAGGATGGTGGAGGCCCTGGCTTCGAGGCCCTCGACGAGGAGGGCGGTGGCTGTTACGTGGCTCCACGGCGTCGACGAGGCCTCGGATAATCCTCCATGCCTCCTGCTCGTCCAGGGAGACCTTTCGGGGGGCCGCTACAACCACACCGTGTACTTTAGGAGCCACGACGTGTACAGGGGGTGGCCGCGCAACGCGTACGGGCAGATGGTTCTCGCGCACCGCATAGTGGAGGGGCTGCGGAGGCGGGGCGTGGAGGCCGAGCCGGGGTTCCTCACGGTTATCAGCAGTAGCGCGCACGTGTATGAGCATGACTGGCTTCAGGCTGAGAGGGTTCTCCGCGAGGAGGAGAGGCGTGTCCACGCGGCGTTCGTGCCCGACCCTAGGGGGAACTTCCTGGTTAGCGTGGAGGATGGGGCCGTGGTCGTCGAGCACAGGGATACGCGGGGCAGGCTTGTGTCGCGGTGGAGCGGCGGGGATGTGAGAGTCCTCCTCGCCAGGATGGGGCTTGACAGTCTCTTGTCGATGCCGAGCCACGCGGCGTATCTTGGGAGGGAGGTTGCGAGGGCCTGGCTTCTCGCGCGGCTGGGTAGGGAGTATGTCCAGGACAGGGTCTAGGCGTCTCTGCGTTTCACGCCTATTACGGCGACTGCCCCTAGGGGGCCTCGCTGAACCGTTGACACGTCTATGCATGTGGCCGCGAGCTTGAGGAGTTCTCCTAGCCTGTAGAAGCGGGCGGGGAAGCCTAGGAGCTTCTCCGCGATGGCCACGGCCTTGGTTGACAGCTGTTCGAGGTCGAAGTCGAATATTGCTAGCCGGCCCCCTGGCTTGAGGAGGCTGCACGTCTCTCTGAGCCCCTTCTCGGGCTCTGGGAGGTGGTGTAGCGAGTCGTGGAGGACGGCGGCGTCTATGGATTCGCGGCGTAGTGGTGGGAGGCAGGCTGAGGCGGCAACGCGGTCGCCCCGTTGCGGCCTCCACCGCTGGAGTAGTGCTAGGTCGACGTCTAGGGCTATCACGTAGTCGTAGCGTTTCTCGAGGTGGCTGGCTAGTATTCCGGGGCCTGCCCCCACGTCTAGGATTGTGCCGTCTCCGTGGAGCAGGTTGAGGGGCCAGGAGTAGTAGGTTTGCGGTACGAGGCGGTAGAATAGTCTAAGCAGTTTTGGCCCCATAGGTGATACCCCTTAGGAGGCGCGCCGCTTCCACGTGGCTTTTGACTCGTGCGGTCGGCTCTAGCTCGCCTGTGTAGGGGTGGAAGCCCTCGTATGCTATGGCCTTGGCGCCAAGCCTTTCCACGGCGACGTCCCCCTCCTCGTCCCCGACCATGACTGTCGAGCTGGGCGTGGCTCCGAGCGTGGAGAATATGTGCATGTAGAAGTGGTGGGTGGGCTTTCTCCACCCTATGATGTCGGAGTAGAAGTGGTGGTCGAAGAGGGCTTGGAGGCCTAGCCTCCGCAGGACCTGGGCCGCGTGTCTCCAGCTCATGACGTTGCTCGCGGCGGCCACGGCGTAGCCTAGGCTGTGGGCCTCCTCGGCCAGGGCCTCTACGCCGGGGGCCTTCTCTGGGAGGTGGACGTAGGGGTGCAGGTATGCCTCCACCATGGCTTCAGTGGGGTCGGCGGGGACTCCGAGGTGGTGGAGTACGAGTACGAGCTCACCTTTCACGTCGACCTCCCTTCCCGTGGCCCGTCTGAGCCTGTCCGTGACGGCCCGGCCGGCGCGGCAGGCCCTGTATACTTCTTGGAACGCGAAGGTGTAGCCGGCCTCCTCTAGAGCGTCTCTCAGGTGGGAGGCCCTCACCCTCCAAAACTCCTCCATAGAGACTTTTGGGTAAAAAACTGTCCCCCAGAGGTCTAGTAGTAGGAGCTTCACTTTTCCCGCCCTGAAAGGTAGGCCTTTCTTAGGGCTCCGAGGTCTATCTCGGCGACCACCACGGGCACTGTGAGGGCGAAGTTTGTGAGTACGCGGGGGTGCACTTCTCCTATGAAGCCTATCTCTGCCTCGCCGACGTGGATGCTGGCCGCTCTGCCCGGTATCAGGCTTGGGTGCTGCAGGGGCTTTAGAGTGTACTTCATAGAGTAGAGGTTTAGGAGTGCTTTGAGGTAGGCTAGCCCGTCAGTGAGGGTTACTCCGCGGCCGGCCACCGCGTAGGCTAGGTGCCTCTCCTCTCTAGAGAGGTTGTCGGCGTCCTTGTCGGGTATGACTACGTCTCCGGCTTCGAATATGCGTAGCGGGTAGCCCGCGTGCTTGCTGCTGGACAGTGTCTGGAGGAGCTGGGGCGTTATCCATGTGCGGAGGGCATGGTATGCTTCGTGCTTCGGGTTTTCCACCTCTATGGCTTCTCCCTGTATGCCCATCTTCGTGAAGAGGAGGTTCGTGCTTGTGAACATGTAGTTGTTCACCTCTGTGAAGCCTAGGCCCACCATGCTCTCCCTTATGCTCCGGGTGAACACCTCTATTCCAGCCTCCCTTCCCGGGTGAAGCGGCTTCATCGTTAGCGGCTCTATCCTGTCGTAGCCATACGCCATCGCCACCTCCTCGGCTATGTCCACGGGGTGCAGGATGTCGGTTCTGAAGTAGGGGAAGCGGACCGTGAGGGTGTCGCCGCGCGGCTCGGCCTCCATCCTCATCTTCGAGAGAAGCCTGACGGTGTCTTCGACTCCTATGGAGAGGCCGAGGAGCTTCTCGTTGAGCTCGACGTTGTAGTCGATGGCGTCCGGCTCGACCCTGGGGCTCGCCTCGGAGCCCCAGGGCCCCTTAACGGTGACGATGCCTATCTCCTCGCCCCTGACGTAGGCGGCGGTCGCCACTATCGCTAGGACGCGGCGCGCCGCCTCCAGGTCCGTCGAGGTAACGTCTATGAGCACGTCCCTTGTCTCCTCGGTGACCCTGAACTCCTCGCTGTTTATGATGGGCGGGAAGCTCACCACCTTGCCCTCCGCGTCGACTATGAGCGGGAACTCGGGCCTGCCCTCCAGCAGGTGCCTGTACTTCACGCCTGTCGGGTGTTTTTCGAGAACCTCTTTCAGGCTCATCTCCTCGTCCATGTCCAGGGGGACGAGGCGGGCCTCCTCAGGCTTCACAGCTATGTAGCGGACGGGGAACTTTATGCCCCGGAGGTCGTAGAGCCCTATAGACACCTTCCTCCTGTCCCTCCCGTAGGTTATGTGAACCTTCTCCTGAAGCTGCATGAGCTGCCTTATCGCCTCGTCGTCAAGCCTCAGCCCGTGCACCACCGCGAAGAGCGCGTAAGGCCTGTACGAGGGGCCCTCTACGACCGCCGACACGCCCTCGTCCCTGGCGTTGTAGCGGACAAGCCCCTCCTCGACGCCGAGGAGCCCCTTCAACGCTATGGATAGGCCCTCGGCGGAGTAGAGGTCGGGCCTGTCATGCGTGGCCTCGTACCATATCGTGTCGCCCTCTATCTCCTCCAGCTCGCACTTAACCCTGGGCAGCGAGTCCTCTATCTCCTCCCTTGAGAGGTCTCTCCCGAGAAGCCTCTCCAGGTCCCACCACGTCACCCCTATGACCGGCACGCCTATCACCTCAGCATCTCACGTATCAGGGGGCGGGGCTGGCTCCTTATCCACTCCACGTCCTGCGTGAAGAGGAGGCGTATATCGTCTATGCCCATCACGGTCATCGCTATCCTGTCAACCCCTATGCCCCACGCAGCAACGTTGAAGCCCTTGAGCCCCAGCGGCTCTATAACCTCGGGCCTGAACATCCCTCCGGGGAAGACCTCTATCCACCCGAGGTGCGGGTGCTTTATGAAGCCCTCCACGCTCGGCTCTGTGAAGGGGAAGTAGGCCGGCTTCACCTTCACCTCGCCGAGGCCGAGCCTCCTGGCCATTTCCCTGAAGAAGCCTAGCAGGTGCCTGAAGGTTACGTGGCGCCCAACGATTATCCCTTCTAGCTGGTAGAACTCCATGCTGTGCTTTGCGTCGAGGTTTTCTGGGCGGAAAACCCTGTCCAGGGAGAAGCACATGTACTCGCCGGGGCCCCGGCTGTATATGGTTCTCATGGAGACGGCCGTGGTCTGAGTCCTAAGTACCAGTCTTAGGGCCCTCTCGGGGTCCCACTCGTAGCCCCAGCCCCTGGAGCCTGTGAGCCAGCCGTCCCTGTGGGTGCGCGCCACCCTCTCCATGTACTCGGCGTCGCTGAAGCGGCCCCTGGGCCTTCCCTTGACGAAGTAGGTGTCATGTATCTCCCGCGCCGGGTGGTCCTGCGCCTGGAAGAGAGCGTCGAAGTTCCAGAGCTCCAGCTCGACGTGGGGGCCCTTCATCTCCTCGAAGCCCATGGATACTAGGATCTCCCTTATCCAGTCGAGGAACTCGAGGTAGGGGTGCTTCCTCCCATAGCTGGGTGTGGGCGGCTCGACTGAGAGGTCGAAGGGCTTAAAGTATGCCTCCCTCCACGCCCCGCTCTCTATGTCCTCGGGTGTAAGCGTCGTTATGACCCGGCCTACCTTTATCATCCCCCTCTCTTCGAGGAAGCGCAGCGTGTCCGTGGGTGAGAGGAGGAGTTCGGCTCTTTCCCTCCGGATGACGAGCTTCCTCCTCCTGAGCTCTGAGAGGACCTTCTCATCCACGGGCTTCCCGCTTTTGAGCCGGCGCAGCGCCTCAGCGGTCTTTGACACGGCTTCTCTAGCCTTTTCGGGGCTGCCCAGCACTATCCCCTCCGGGGTAAACTTTAGGGCGCCTGTCCTGGCCAGTTGAGAGACGCCTATAGACGCCTCCTTGGGGGAAAGCCTTACTCCGAGCCTCTCCGCCTCTGAGGAGAGCTCCTCCCGTTTCACCGGGCGGCCCGCCTTTTCGAGGACCATGAGAACACGGGCCTCTGGAAGCCCGGACTCGAGGTACTTCTGGGCCTCGCCTGTTAGCTCATAGTATGCACGGCTGCGCTTCTCAACTCTGAGGAGGCCGCGCGCCCTGAGCTCCTCTATGTCGCGCATAAGGTCTTCGCGCTTAACGTGGAGCCTTTCAGCGACCTCGTCCACCGAGGCGGCTCCCCTGAGAACCTCGTCGACGATCCTTTTTTGCCGGGGTGGAAGGTATACCGGGCCTAAAATTGGCGCTCCATATCCCCCTTCACCACTCAAGATGTTCACCGCGGCCTATTATTAGTTCCCTATGTGCCTGTGAGGCATGGAACATAAAGCTAGTGTCACGGCGTGGCCGGTAGAAAGGGAAATGAGCCTGAAATGCATATGTCATAGCGGCGAGCCATGCTAGATCCCGCGTCTCTTAGGAGCGACTTTCCCGTGCTCTCATTGACATTCCGTGGCAAGAGGATAGCTTATCTCGACAACGCCGCCACGACGCAGAAGCCTAGAAGCGTGATCGAGGCTGTGAAGCGGTTCTACGAGAGCAGCTACGCGAACGTGGGCAGGGGTGTTTACCAGCTCTCCCTGGAGGCCACGCGTAGGTACGAAGAGGCCAGGCGTGTTGTAGCCAGGTTTATCGGCGCCAGGCCAGGTGAACTCGTGTTCACGCGGAACGCTACTGAGGGCATAAACATGGCTGCGTACAGCCTGCTGGCCTCCGGCCTCCTCGGCAGGGGCAAGAACATTGTCATAAGCGTGATGGAGCATCACAGCAACATGTTGCCCTGGGCCCGCGTGGCGGAGATTTCGGGCGCTGAGCTTCGCGTTGCCGGCGTGGATGATGAGGGCAGGCTTCTAATGGACGAGTTGGAGAGGCTCGTCGACGATTCAACGACGATCGTAGCTTTGACGCACGTGTCTAACGTCACCGGTGTCGTGAACCCCGTGGAGGAGATTTGCCGCGTAGCCCATGAGCACGGTGCCCTCTGCCTGGTTGACGGGGCCCAGTCTGTGCCTCACATGCCCGTAGACGTGAAGCGGATTGACGCAGACTTTCTAGCGTTTTCCGGCCATAAAATGGTGGGCCCCATGGGGATAGGAGGCCTCTACATTAGAGGCGAGGTGATGGAGAGGCTTGTGCCACCGTTTAC
>JALVKT010000155.1 GCA_027027675.1 Thermofilaceae archaeon
GCCTCGGGCGACAAGCCCTTAGCGACGAGGTACATCGCAGCAGCCGTCCCGCTGCGCCCCACCCCGCCCAGGCAGTGCACGAGGCTCTTCTCGCCCCTACGCGCCCTCGCCAGGGCCTCCGCCAGCGCCTCCCCGTAGACGTACTCGTGGGCCGTGAAGGAGAAGTCCTCCACGTCCAGCTCGACGTAGTCGACGCCGCCCGGAGGGGTGTAGCCGCACTGGCCCGGAGCAAGGTTTACTATGAGCGTCACCCCCTCCTCCAGGGCCCTCTCCAGGGTCTGCGCGTCGGGGCAGCTTGTCCACACGAGCCCGTCTATAACCCTCCACTTTGCCACGTCTTCTCTGCGCCTCGAAGGCTTTTATAGGTGCCCCGGCGCGACCATATTTATACCTTATAATACTCTACATGTTGATGCATGAAGACACCGCGGCGCGGCTCCTAGAAAGGGCCGCGGGGCTCGGCGCATCGTTCGCCGAGATAAGAGTTGAAGACGCGGTCACGGAGAACATAACGGTGACGAACGGCCGCGTATCCGCCCTCACCACAACCAGGAAGAGGGGGGCCGGGATAAGGGTTCTCTACGGGGGCGCCATGGGATTCTCCGCCACCAGCGACCTCTCCCCCCAGGGGCTGGAGAAGGCCCTCCTAGAGGCCTACCACGTCGCAAAGGCCGTGGGAGGCGGGGACAGGCGCGTGGCCGACGCCCAGCCCGCCGGGAGGCTCAGCCTCGGAGGCGTGAAGAAGCACCCATCGGCTGCCGGCTGGGAGGAGAAGCTCGACATCGCCATGCGCGCCTACAGGAGGGCTGTCGAGCTGGGCGGCCAGGTGGTGACGACTAGGTACGGCGCCTACTACGCGGCCACGGAGGTCTACGCTACCGGCGGCTTCAAGGCCTCCTTCGAGAAGCTCCTCGTAGGCGTCAGCGCGAGCGTAGTCCTCAGGGAGAACGGGAAGACCGGCAACGGCTACGAGAGCGTCGGAGGCACAGGGGGCCTCGAACTGCTCCAGGGCGACATGTCCCCCGAAGCCGTGGCCCAGAAGGCCTTTGAGAGGGCTAAGCTGCACCTCGAGGCCTCGCCCCCGCCCGCCGGCGAGATGGCCGTGATCACGAGGCCTGACCTCACAGGCGTGTTCGCCCATGAAAGCTTCGGCCACCTCACAGAGGCCGACCACGTCTACACAGGCGCCAGCCCCCTCCACGGGAGGCTTGGCGAGGAGATAGCCAGCGAGAACGTGACGATAGTCGACGCCGGCTGGGACGAGAGGGGCGGGGTAAGGCTCCTCGCAGACGACGAGGGCGTCGCCACGAGGCGCACAGTCCTCGTCGAGCGCGGCGTGCTCAGGGGCTACCTGCACAGCAGGGAGTCCGCGGCGGAGATGGGCATGGAGCCCACGGGCAACGGGAGGGCCCAGGACTACGCCCACGACCCCATTGTCAGGATGAGGAACACCTTCTTCGAGGCCGGCGACTGGAGCGAGGACGAGATAGTCGAGGACACTAGGCACGGGCTAATACTGGACATGCCGGCCGGCGGCCAGGTGCAGCTGGACGGAACCTTCACCTTCAACGCCATGCTCGGCTACCTAATCGAGAACGGCGAGCGGGTAAAGCCGGTCAGGGACGTCGTCCTGGCGGGGAACATCCTCGAAATGCTCCGCTACATAGACGCCGTAGCCGGCAACGTGGAGATAAGGACGAGCCCCTTCGGCGGGTGCGGCAAGGGCGGCCAGCACGCCTACGTAGGCCTGGGCGGCCCGACCCTCCGCGCCGCAAAGCTCCTCGTAGGTGGTAGGAAATGATTGACAGGTCGCTTCTCGACTGGGCGGTTAAGAGGGCCCTCGAGCTGGGCGCCGACGAGGCCGAGGTCTACGCATCCATAACGAGGAAGAGGGAGGTAAGCTCCGAGGGCAGGAAGCTTAAGGCCGCAAGCCTGGCCACGATAGACGCCTGGGTGCGCGTATCCACGGACAAGCGCGTCGCAATAGCCAGGGCCTCCAGCCTCGACAGGGAAGTCCTCGAAAAGGCGGTGGAGGAGGCGGTCTCGGCGGCCCGCGTCTCCGAGAGGGACGAGCACTGGCCCGGCCTCCCCGCGCCGGCGAAGCCCCTCCACGGCTGGATAGGCTACGACGAGGGCGTCGCGACGCTTGAGCCGGGCTACATGGTGGAGCTGGCCAAGCAGGTGATGGGAGAAGTGGATTCGCTCGGGGCCGACCTCATGGTTGCAAGCGTAGAGGTGGGCGCCTACGCCTCCGAGAAGGCGATAGTCAACTCGGCCGGCCTAGACGTCTCTGAGAGGGCCACCGGCATGACGGCGATGCTCGAGCTGAAAAGGGGCGAGGGAACCGGCTTCAGCTTCGACGTCTCCAGGTCGCTGCTAAGCGACGTCCAGCTCGCCCGTATAGTCGACGAGGCCGCGCGCCTCACAGTGGACGCCTCGAAGGCTGAGAAGCTCGGCGAAACCTTCACCGGCCCCGTGCTCTTCGACCCCGTCACCGTGGCGCCCCTGCTCAACATGATACTCTCCACGGCGTTCAACGGCGAGCTCGTCGTAGAGAAGTACAGCCCACTCGCCGGGAAGCTCGGCCAACGCGTCCTCGGAGGCCTCACGCTCTACGACGACGGAACCCTGCCCGGGGCCATGGGGACAAGCCTATACGACGACGAGGGCGTACCCAGGCGCCGCACAGTCCTCGCCGAGGACGGGGTCGTCAAGGCGTTTCTGCACAACACCTACACGGCTGCGAGGATGAACGCAGAGTCGACGGGCAACGCCAGCAGGCGCCAGAAGGTCGGCGTCTCCCACTCAAACCTCGTGGTGGCGCGGGGCAGGGACTCCTGGGACACCCTCGCCTCGGCGGCGAAGCTCGTCGCCAGGGGCTTCCTACTAAGCGTGCACACCGTAAACTACGTCACAGGCAACTTCAGCGTGGTAGCCAGCAACCCCTACATACTCCGCGGCGGCGAAGAAGTGCCAGTGAAGCCCGTCACCCTGGCCGGAAACTTCTACGAGCTAGCCGGCCGCATAACGCCCGGCAGGAGGCCCAGGAGCACCTACATGGCCGTCGTGACGCCGCCCCTACTCGTAGACGGCGTCACAGTATCCGGCTAAAAAACAATCTTTTTACAGCAGCCCCTTCTCCCTGGCCACGTAGTCCAGCTTCAGCGTCCACACGTCGTAGAGGCGCCTCGGCACCACAGTGCCGGCCTCGTTCTCGTCTACAACCTTCCAGTAGTGGTGGCACTTCTTACACTCGTACAGCCTGAACCTCTTGTCCCCGCCCAGCGTGTAGAACCCTATCGTGCCGCTCTCATTGTTCCCGCAGAACGGGCACGTTATCCGCGGAAACCTCCACTCCGCGCCGCACACCTGGCACTTTAGGTAGAGCGCGTTCCCCATGCCAGTCATGTAGCCCAGCCGGGTCTGGCTGCCACAGACGGGGCAGGTGCCGCGCTGCCACCTCGACAGGTCGAGCTTCCCAGCCAGCGCGTCGGCGAGCGCCTCCATTATGGGCTGGAGCGCCCAGTACACCATGGCCTGGACGAACCCCATGTCCAGTATAATGCCGGCCGCTATGCCCCTCATAATGTCGTCCTGGCCCCGGAGCACGGACTCTGCGAGCTCGCGGAGAGAGAAGGCGCCGCTGCCGAGGGCGGCGAGGAACTTCCTCGCGTCCTCCGCGTTCTCAGGCTTATGGGCCTGCACGAGCATGCCTATCTCCGTGAATGCGTCCGCGAGGAGCTCCTCGCTAATCCAGTCCACTCCGACGCCCGCGATCGCGGGCTCCCCCCGGGCCACGGCTTCCCGGGCCTTGTCGACGAGCCCCTCAGCCTTCTCCAAGTCCTCGGCGGCACGCGCCTTTATCTTTGCCTGTGTCTTCAAAAGCTCAACGTAGAAGTTCAGGGCCTCCTCCTCCGCGGGGAGGTCGGGGGCTATCCTCTCTAGTCCCTCCAGCAGCTCATCTAGGCTCTCCATATAAACCATCCTTTTCTAGCGTGTAGAAACCTATGCGTAAAGTGGTATAAAAAAGAGGCGTGTTTTTTACTCCTCCCCCTTGATCTTCTTGTACCACTTGGGGTGGTGCTCCTTCACGAAGTCGATTGGCAGCCTCCCAGTCCTGAACATAGCCCTGACCATGGGCCTGTGCTCCGGTATCAGCACCGCCAGGTACGCGTGCACGGGCAGCATTATCAGGAAGATGAAGAAGCCGATGTCGTGTATCATGTGGGCCCAGCGCCACGCGTCGGCCCCGAAGATGTCCCTGAACCACATTATGAAGCCGGAGACTCCCATGAAGAACAGAGTTATCGCCGCCAGCCAGGTCCAGAACTTCTGGCCCAGGTTGTACTTGCCGAACTCGACGTGCTTCTTGTGCACGTAGTAGTCCCAGAGGTCCTTTATGCCCTTGCTGAGGCAGCTTCCGCTCCAGCACTCAGGCCATATCTCCCACTTCTTGATGTCGGCGCACTGCTTGCATATGAAGGGTATCAGCACCAGCGTCAGGCCAACGGCTGAGAGCCTGTGTATCCACCTGGCCACGGCTATGCCGATAGAGTAGGGGTCGCCCGGTATCAGCACTGTGAACGGGTAGCCCAGCAGCTCCCCTATCCAGCCGAACCACTCAGGCCATATCTGCGGCAGCCCAGTCACTATGAAGGCGGTCATAAAGTGTATGAGGTGCTTGTGGAACCATATCTGGTTCTCCGCGAACGCCTCTACCTCCTTCATCTCAACCTCACCCGTCACTGCTTCTCACCCTTCTCCTTCTTCTCCTCAACACGCTTGGCGCGCCAGAACACGAAGTGCGCCGCCAGAGCCGCCAGGGTCAGGCCCGTGAGGCCCCAGCCCAGCGGGCGCACCACGTTCTTGTTGAACTCTATCACCGGCCTCCTCGGGTCCGCTGGGAGGTCGAAGTACTCCTTCAGCTTGCCCTTCCACCTCTTCGTGACGTAGACGTAGTGGGTGTGGCCCACGTAGTCGTTGACGTTGTCGCCGTAGACCTCGTAGCCCTCCTTCTTGTACTTGCCCACCAGCTCGTCGTAGTCGCCGAACTGGAGCGTGCCGGTGGGGCACGCGGCGACACAGGCGGGCTCGAGGCCGTTCTGTATCCTGTCGACACAGAAGGTGCACTTGTAAACCTTGTTCTTGATTGGGTCGAAGCGTGGAATGTCATAGGGGCAGGCCTCGATACAGTAGCGGCACCCTATACACTTCTCCTCCCTGATCACGACGGCGCCGCTCGGGTGAACCTCTATGGCGCCGACGGGGCACGCCTGGGCGCACGGCGCGTTGCTGCAGTGCATGCACTGGTGCTTCTTGAAGAGCCACGCGACGCCGCCCTTGTCCTCGACCTCCTTGAACTTCATTATCATCCATGTGTGCGGCGTCAGGTCCTCAGGGTTTGTGAAGCTGGGGCTGAAGCCCGTCAAAATGGCGGGCGTGTTGTTCCAGACGTGGCAGGCGACCTGGCAGGCCCTGCAGCCTATACACTTGTCCACATTTACGGTTATAACCTTCTCTCCAACCGCCATCTCAACCACCCCTCCTACTCGGCCACCTCACCAATCTTGTACTGGTTGAGCATCCAGTAGTCGTACTTCTCGGGGCTCGCCTTCTTCACGTAGACGAGGCACACCTTGGTCTCCTGCATCGTGGTGACGGTGTCCATGTAGAGCGCGGTGACGCTGTTGGCCACGGCGTGCGTCCTGTGGGCGCCCGCGAAGCCCCAGTTCCACGGCATGTTTATCACGAACACGTCCTTCCCGTTGATCTTCAGCTTGGGCAGCCTCTTCGTCACGAAGGCGCGCACGTAGATCCTGTTCCTCTTGTTGCCGACCTCTATGATGTCGCCGCTCTTCACGCCTATCTTGGCGGCCAGCTCCTCAGGTATCTCCGCGTAGGGCTCTGGCACCAGCTCGGCGAGCAGCGGGATGTTCCTCGTCAGCTGGCCCGTGTGGAAGTGCTCTACAAGCCTGTTAGTTGTGAGCACCGCTACCTGCGCTCCCTCGGGCGGCTGCAGCTCCCTCGGGGTAATGCTCACAGTCTCCTTGAGGAACTCCCAGCCCTTCACGGGCTCGAGGAACCTCATGTTCTCGGCGCGGCGCCAAGCCATGGCCGGGTACTTCGTCGCCAGCTCGAGGTCCGGGCTCTCAACGGGCTCGTAGTGTATCGGGTAGCGCATGTCCCACGCCCATATGGCGCCGTCCTTCCCGGTGTAGGCGTACCATATGCCGTACTTCTCTATCATCTTCAGCACGCACTCCCTGAAGTCGCCGTTCGCGGCGCAGTCGGCGAGCTCCTTGCTGAACGCGTCCTTGACCTGGCTCCACTCCTTCCAGCCCACGAACTTGACCGTCTTCCCGCCGATGGTCTTCGTGCCCTTGAAGTAGGGCTTCACGTAGGCGGCCCTACCCATGGCTATCACTTCGGGGTCGTAGTAGAAGCTCTCCGCCAGCGGGTACTTGACGCCCATCTCGTCGAGAGTCTTTATCTCGTAGCTGCCGTCCTCCTTGAATATCACGAACTTCCCGACAACCTTCTCGTTCAGCAGGAGGTCCTTGGGCGTCACGGCGCCGGTGAATATGTCCGTCATCCCGCTCCAGGCGCGCTTGTAGAACTTGCCGATGAGGAAGTTGTGTCCCGGCAGGAAGGCCGGCCTCCACTCGCCCGTAATGGCGTCCCTCATCTCACCCGTCTCGCCGGTTATCTTCTCCGTTGTCGGGCCCTTGGCGAACGCGTAGATGTCGTTCTTCGCGACGTAGGTCTTCGTCATGCCAAGCGTCTTCTCGAGGGTCCAGAGGTTGTAGAGTATCCTCACGTTCCTAGGCCAGGTCCAGCCCCAGTCCTTGTGCATCTCATACTTCGCGTCCAGTATACCGTCTATCCTGTCGGGGGTGCGGAGGATGTTCTTCCTCCTCTTGGAGAGGTTCTCGTGCCTCACCCAGTCATACATGCCGTAGTAGAGGTCCACCGCAAGGTCGATCTCCTTGTAGACGAGCTCGGGGTCAACCTCGCCGTAGTCCCTGTCCGGGAACTTGTGGGTCGCATAGTCCATGAACACGTCGATCTTCCTCTCGTAGAGCTGCACCATCTCCCCGGTCTTCGGGTTCCTTATCGCCACCTTCTCCTTGTACTTGCCCGCCACCTCGTGCGGCAGCTTCGCGATGCCCGCGTCGCGAAGGTAGTCGTAGAGCTTCTTCATGATCCACAGGTCGGCCATTGCGAGGCCGGGCGGAGGTACGACGCGGTCCGTCCACTGGAGCCACCTGTTACTGTTGGTTATGCTGCCGTACTTCTCGTACTGCGTGGCGCCTGGCAGGAGGACGTCCGCGAACCACGCCGTCTCGGTCTCCCAGAGGTCGACCACAACTACGAGGTCCAGGCTGGCGAGCGCGGACCAGGTGAGCTTTCCGAACGCGTCGCTCACCGCCGGGTTCTCAGCCATTAGGAAGGCAGCCTTGATGACGCCGTCGAAGAGGGCGCCGTCGATCCACGTGTTCTCCGTGTAGCCCTTGCCGAAGGGCAGGTCGCTTATCACCTTGCCGTGCTCAGGGTCGTCCTCGGGGTCTGTGCCCACAAATATGCCCCACGTCAGCTCGAAGCGGCGCCAGTTGTTGAACCACCAGGACCACAGGATCTTTGTGCCGTTCACCTCTCCCTTGCCGTGCGGGCCGAAGCCGTTGCCGGCCCACTCGGGTATCTCCCAGTGCCATGCGTCGGGGAAGCCCTGGTTCTTCCAGTCCTGGTACACCCTAATGCTCAGCGTGTTAGGCGGCTGCTTAACGTAGCCTGGGAGGATGTGGCTCAGGATGCACATGTCCGTGGTGCCCTGGACGTTGCTGTGCCCCCTGTACGGGTTGAGGCCTCCGCCGGGGAAGCCCATGTTGCCGAGGGTGAGCTGGAGCAGGGTGCTCATCCTCGTGATCTGGGTGCCGATGTGGTGCTGTGTCTGGCCCATGGCCCACTGGATGCTCGCGAACTTCTTCCACTTCGTCGTCACGCCGCTGTTCTCCACGTAGAGCTTCGCGATCTCCCTGAGCTTGTCGACGGGTATGCCGGTGATCTTGCTCACAGTCTCGGCGTCGTACTCCTTCGCTATCTCCTTGAACTCCATTATGTCGTCCATCGTGGCGTTGAGCCTGGGCAGCATCTCCTTGAACTCCTCGAGCTGGTCGACCGGCGGGTTCCTCTCGTAGAAGGCGTAGTGGAGCAGGTAGAGGAGGAACGCGATGTCCGTGCCGGGCCTGAAGAACGCGAATATGTCCGCCACGGCGGCGGTGCGGCCGAACTTGGGGTCGAC
>JALVKT010000156.1 GCA_027027675.1 Thermofilaceae archaeon
GACTCTATGGGCCAGCTCTCAACGACTCTTGAGAACGGCCTCGGGGAGCTTTCCGACGCGTTGGGTACGGGCCTGGAGGAGCAGAAAAGCGTCCTGCAGGGGGGCTTGGGGGAGATACGGGAAAACCTTGAGAGAGGCCTAGGCGAGATTTCAAATAGCATTGAGAGCGGCAAGCAGGAGGTCAAGCAGATACTGCAGAGCGGTCACGACGAGCTGAGGGCTCTTCTCTCCCAGTCGATGGACGAGATCTCCTCTGTTCTCGAGAGGAGCCGTGAAGAGCACTCCTCGCTACTAAGAGAGGGCCTATCTAGGCAGAGTCAGATCCTCTCGCAGGGTCTCCAGGAGCTTTCATCGAGGACGGAGAAGCTGGCCGAGGTCGCGGAGAGCGGCAAGGAGACGCTGAGCAGTCTCCAGAAGGCGGTTAGCGAGTTGCTGGAGTACATAAAGTTCCTTGAGGAGAGGGAGGCCGAGGTTAACAGGAAGATAGCTGAGCTGGCCAAGAAGGAGGCTGAGCTTAAGAGTTTTGAGGAGGGCCTCGCCAGCCAGGACGAGGAGCTGAGGAGGCTGCGCATAGAGCTTTCAAACAAGGAGGCTGCCCTTAAGGAGCTTGAGGAGAGGCTTAGGAGGTGGGAAGAGGAGCTTAGGGAGCGTGAAAAGGCGTACGTGGAGAAGGCGGAGCAGCTAGCTGCCAGGGAAAAGGAGGTGAGCGCCAAGGAGGCCGAGGTAAAGGCTCTCATGGAGAAGGTGGAGGAGCTCAGGAAGGAGCTGGCGGAGAAGGAAGCGCGGCTTAAGGAGCTCGAGGAGGAGATCAAGGAGAGGGAACGTATAATCCGGGAGGAGCTTGAACCCTACAGGGAGAAGCTGCTGAAGGAGCATGAGCGCCTCGCGGAGTGGGAGAAGAGGCTTCTCGACAAGGAGCGCGAGCTCGTCGGCTACCAGAGGATGGTTGCCGCTAAGGAGAGCGCGCTCGCCGAGCTCAGGGAGAGGCTGGAAGCCAGGAAGGCGGAGCTTGACGAGAGGGAGCGGCGTCTGGCGGAGAAGGAGGCTGCGCTCCGCGAGGCCGAGGAGAGGATACGCAGGCTAGAGGAGGAAAAAGCTAGGCTGGAGGAGGAGCTGGCCAGGCTCAGGGAGAGCTGTGGCCAGTAGCCTCCTACCCCCAAGTTTCTGTCGAGCCTACTTTGGCGGGCTGAGGTAGTACATGTAGATTAAAAGTATTATGAAGAGTGACGTGAGGGCCAGCGAGGCCATATTTATGCCCTCAACCAGCTTGAAGGGCAGCTGGTTGCCCCACTCCGGCTCCTCGTCCTTGGCCAGGAGGAACGCGAACACAGCTGCGACGCCCGCTATTATCGCTAGCGCCAGGGTTACAACCATGTAGATGAAGTGTGAGAAGTGCGGGTGCACGCTGAAGCCGTCAGTGAGGTAGTATATGGCGGCGTCGAGTAGGAGGGGGATCGCCGTTAGGGCTAGGAGGACGCCGCTGGGCTTGTCCCCCTCGCCCATGTATCCATAGTCCATCTCAAAGTCGTCGTACGCCAACTCTACCTACCCGCGGCCTCAAGTATTCTCTTTATCCTCTCAAGCACGACATCTCTATTAAGCATAGCGAGGTAAGGCGCTATCCTCGGGCCATAAGGCCTGCCGAAGAATGCTAGGTACAACGCCCTGAACATGCGCCGCTCGGCGCTCTTACTCTTCTTCAGCCCCACCATGGCCTCCTTTATTTTATCCTCGCTCCACTCGTCGAGGCTTTCGAGCCTCGAGTAGAGTTCGCGGAGGAGGCCTGCCACCTCGTCGTCAACCACGCCGGCTATTTCTTCGAGGGGCGGCTCCTCGACAAGCTTTATCCTATAGTAGCTTGGAGCGTACCTTTCGACCCAGCGCCTGGCAAGCCTAATCCTCGTCTTTATCCTCTCCAAGTCCTCCGGGGACAGCTCGCCCCGCAGCTGCTTCGTCTCCCTGAGCCTCTCAATAACCTCCTCCACGTCCTCCCCGCCGCTAGGCAGTAGCTGCGAGAGAATGGCCGCGTGAAGGTATCTCAGCTGGAATGGCGGCCTGGGCGGAGGCTCGGAAAGCAGCGCGTACCTGTAAGCCTTCGCCATGGTCTCGCCGTCCTCCACCTCCTCCAGGCCATAGTAGACGCGCTCCGCCTTGTCGTAGACGTCGTAGTAGCGCGGCACCTCCTCCAGGCTCAGGACGACCCGCCGCATTGGCGGCACGCTGAGGTAGAGGTACCTGAGAACCTCGGGCTCCGCCACCTCGACCCACTGGCGGGGCGTGAAGCCTATGAAGTCGCTGGAACCCATGTCCCCCATGTCCTTCCCCCTCACCCTGTAGCCGACCCACTCGTAGGCTGTGCCCATGGGCGGCTCGAAGCCGTAGACGTTTCTTGCAAGGTCTACGCAGCTGTCCCTGGAGCCGCCCGGCGTCGCATGGTCCTTCCCGTAGGGCTCGAAGTCTACTTTAAGCGCGTACCAGACGCCCACCCACTCGACGCGCCAGTTAAGCTTCCCCCTGGTGAGGCTCTGCCAGCCCTCGTGGCCGCAGTGGCGGCACCTGTACCTTACCCTGTAGCCGGCGGCGTCTACCTCCAGCGTCTCCGTGGTGTCGATCCTGCCGCATTTCTCGCATACCGGCTGGAAGGGTATATAGGTCTCTGGGAGCTTCTTTTCCCCCCGGTACTTGTTGATAGTATCTACAACCTTCTCGCGCAGCTCTGTTACAGACTTCAACACGAACTCCTTCATCCTGGGGTTCGACTCGTAGAGCTCCTTCGTCGTTACCACGTCCACGTGCCTGGCGAACCTGTCGAGGACCCCGCCGAAGTCCTCCCAGTAGTGCTCAA
>JALVKT010000157.1 GCA_027027675.1 Thermofilaceae archaeon
TGGCTGGGAGCGGGATGGGGCTTCCCGGGCTGTGTAGGAGCCAGGTGAGGGTGAGGCTTCCCGGAGACCCTTGGCGGCTCCTCGACGAGCTCCCGGGGAACCACGTGGTCATGGCGCCTGGGGAGGCAGGGTGGGGGCTGAGGGTGTTCGCGGCGGTCTACGGGGTGAGGGTGGTGGAGCCGCTCGGCCGGGGGCCGCACCGTTTATGAGGCTGGTGGGGGCCGTTACTAGTGTGAGCGACGAGGTTAAGGTTAAGCTTGAGATGGCCCTTGACAGGGTGGACGAGGCCATAGACATTGTCAGGGGCCTCGTGGAGAGCAACGAGGAGCTGGCTGAGAGCCTGGAGGACGTCCTCTACCACCTGGAGGAGGCGGGGGAGCTCCTGGACAGCCTGATCGGGAGGCTTGAGGAGGAGTAAAAACGCCTAGTCTTTTCCCGTGAACCTCTCGTAGAGCACCCTGAGCTTGGGGTGGTTCTTGACGTACTCTATCGCGAGGAGCCTCGACATGTGGACGGTGGCGTAGATGCTCCTCCTGAGGAAGCCGCGCCTCCTCAGCTCGCCGTCGCCCACGCGCCGCGTCGACTGCACCTGCCCGCGCTTCGCGGCTATGCGCCGCCAGTTCCTCATGACGTCCAGCGTCGCCAGGGCGTAGGCGGAGGTCTCCCTGTAGCTCCCCGTGACGGCGAGGAAGAGTATGTTTGCGAACCCGAAGAAGAGCGTTAGGGGGAGCTGTAGGAGGAGGCTCCACGTGTCAAGGTTCTTTATCAGGTTGGTCAGCCTGTTCCTGAAGCCGTAGAAGAGCTTGTCCTGCCTTAGGCCGCCGACGAGGCCCCCCTTGTGGTAGACAACTGCCTCGGGTACGAAGCGCACCTCGTAGCCTAGGAGCCTGACACGCCAGCTGTAGTCGGTGTCGTCGTCGTATATGAAGTAGTCCCAGTCGAAGCCCCCTGCCTCGAAGTACAGGTCGCGCCTCGTGATGAGGGTTGCAGAGCTGGCGGCGAACACGTACATCGGCCTCGTAAACTCCCCCTCGTCCATGCCGTACGCCGTGTACCAGGTGCCAAGGGCGTCGAGGGCCAGGCCGAGGTGGTCCATCTTCCCCTTCTCCCGCATGGAGACAAGCTTCGCCTGGGCCACCCCGACGTGGGGCTCCGACTCCATAACCTCTACGAGCCTGTCGAGCCACCCAGGCGTCACCACGATGTCGTCGTCCATAAACACGAGGTACTTGGACTTTGGGTCTGAGACTAGGGCCCCCACGTTGTGGCTGGCGGCTGCCCCGATGTCGCGCTCGAAATGTACAACCCTTATCCGCGGGTCCCCGAACCTTTCCCTGAGCTTTTCATCGAGGCTGGGGGTGAGGCAGTCGACAACTATGATCTCGAAGTTGTCGTAGCCGGAGGAGAGTATGGACTCTATGTTCCGGAAGAGGTTGCTCGTCCCGTTAAAGTTTATAATGATTATTGAGACCCTGGGTTTGGCGTCGGGTAAGCCCTCTTTCCCCTCACTCTCCCCGTCCCCCATCCGCGGCACCTCCAAGCGAAACCTTCCTCGCCGCCTCGCGGGCGCGGTACGCGGTCTCATCCATGTTCATGTACCTCCAGGAGCCGAACCTGCCCACGGGCAGCACGCCGTTTTCCCGGAGAACCCTCGAGGCCTCCCCTACAAGCCTACCGTAGCCGTGCCTATAGACTATGTACGCGTACCTCCACTCCTCCACGGCTACTACCTCCGCGTCCCCACCTATAAAGCCGAGGTCTACGGCCCACTCGGCTACGCGCTCGGCGAGGCCTGGGGGGAAGGAGGAGCCGGGGGGCGCGGAGGACTCGGCTATCAGGAGGACGTGGCCCCTCGGCGCGGCCCTAGGCGTGTAGTTTGAGAGGATGGCGAGCCTGTGGAAGGGTATCTCCTCCTGCGGGAAGTACACCCAGTGGTAAGGCGGCGCCTCGCCGGGCCCGCCGACCGCTATGACTGAGAGCGAGTTGTAGTCGAAGACCCCGCTGGCCAGGCGCCTTTCCCTGCCGTCCAGGAGCCTCAGTGTGTCCGGCATGGGTGCCGTGGACACGAGGATGTCGCCCCCGTACTCGTCTCTCCCGTCGCTCACCCTCGTCTCGCCGTTCTCCCTGTATATCGCCTGGGCGTCGAAGCCTGTTACAAGCCTGAACCTCCGGCCGCGAAGCCTCGAGAGGAGGCCCCTGATGACGCTCTCTATGCCGCCGCTGAGTGGGTAGTAGAAGTTGAGCTGGTGGAGGTAGCCCTCCGTGGGCAGGCCGACAGCAGACCTCATGACGTCCTCTATGGGGGGCATCGGGACCCTGCCGGCCACCCACTCCAGCGATATCTGGGAGAGGGGCCGCTTCCAGAGCTTCCTGTTGTAGGGTACGAGGTACTTCTCGGCGATGGGCGCGCCGAAGACCGCGTATATCCACTCCTCGAAGTTGCGCGGCTCGACTTCGCCGCACCTCCTCTTCACGTATGCCTCGACCACGCCCCGGAGTATCTCGAACCTCTCCTCTGGGGGGAGCATGTAGACCCCGTTCTCGAAGGGGTACTTCACGTACATGCCCCTGTAGTAGATCCTCGTGTCCCTCCGGTGCTTGACGAGGTTTTCCGGGCCGACGAGGCCGAGGAGGAAGTCCAGCTTCTCCGGGTCCTTGGAGAAGAGTATGTGGCTGCCGCCTAGGTCCACGGTGTAGCCGTCAACCTCCCTGCTCTTTAGGAGGCCTCCGGGCTCCCCGCTCTTCTCTAGGACTACGACCTCGTGGCCGAGGCCCGTGGCCTCCAAGGCGAAGCTTAGGCCCGCCAGGCCTGCGCCGAGAACCACTATCTTCATGAACCCTCATGCCCTTTTCTCTTCTCTGCGGATAAGCTTTGCTTTTAGCTCCATACCCCGTTTAAGCGACAAGTTAATCCCACACCGCCCCCTAGAATTGTCGCGTACCCTGCCGCCTCGGGGAACAGTGATGAAGAAGTCCCGCGCGCTACAGCTCGCCCAGATACTGGTCGTCGCGCTCGTGTTCCTCTACGTAATCTACGACGTGAACTTCGCCGAGCTCTACACCGTTCTCACGTCCATCGACGTCTACGACATAGCATATATCGCCGTCTTCGAGCTCCTCTACTTCCTCTCCAACTCGATAGCGTTCTGGATCCTCTGTAGGAGGAGGTTCGGCCTCACATTCGCGGAGGGCGTGGGCGCCTCGATGCTCGCCTGGCTCGTAGACATACTGATACCCCTCGCCTTCATAGAGGGGGACATCGCCAGGATGCTCTTCCTCAAGACCAAGGGGGACTGGAGCTCCGCGGTGGGCTATACGCTGCTCTTCCGCTTCCTCTCCAACGTGACATTCACGGTATTCATCGTGGTGACAACCCTGGCCTCGATAAACGTGCTGATACTTTACGAGCAGTACTACCTGCTCTACGTGATAGTGATAGCACTGCTCATCCTCACAGCGTTCCTCCTGGCCATGCTGATCTACGACACCGAGAGGGTGAAGAGGCTGACGATAAGGGTGATACGGAGGTTCGCGGGGAAGCACGTCTTCATAGACAAGCTGGAGCGCGACGTCATACGCTTCCTCGACTCGATGCACGACTCGCTCCGCGAGGCCCACGAGAGCTCCGTGGTGATATGGGGCACGGTGGCCTTTCTCTTCCTCCAGTGGATAAGCGGCATATTGACGCCCTTCTTCTCCCTCCAGGCCGTAGGCGTCTACGTGAACCCCATCTTCATAGCCCCGGGATACTCGATACTCACCGTGTTCTCCCTAGCCTCCGTGGGGCTGCCCTTCATGGTGGGGAGCGTGGACGCGGCTCTGATAACCCTGTACCTTCTTCTCGGCGTTCCGAAGGAGAGGGCCCTGGCGGCCACCATAATCGGTAGGAGCATAACTATCACGACGAGTATAGCCGTGATATACCCGATAGGCATCTACTATGCCCGCAGGGTTCTCTCCGTTAACAACCTGAACGACCTCAAGGCAACGCTGGAGAAGATACTGAGGGAGTATAACATTAACATGCCCTTCGCAGACATAATACTTGGAAGCGGTGGTGAAGAAGGCGAAACGCCCGGTACTGGCGGTTAGCGCCGCCGTGTATAGGCAGGGGAGAATACTCCTCATAAAGAGGGCGTCCCAGCCCTGCCTCGGCAAGTGGGCCCTACCCGGCGGCAAGGTGGAGTACGGCGAGTCCCTCGCCCACGCGGCTGCGAGAGAGCTTATGGAGGAGCTCGGCATACGCGTCAGGCTCCTCTGCCTCTACAGGCTCGTCGAGATTATATGCCCGGAGAGCGGCTACCACTACGTAATCGCGGTCTTCGCGGCCGAGTACGTGGGCGGCGAGGTGGCGCCGGAGCCGGGGGAAGTCGAGGATTACGCCTGGCTGGAGCCCCGGGAGGCGTTAAAGCTGGACCTAACCTCTTCCACGCGCGCGGTTGTCGAGGGCCTACTATCTGAACCTCCTAAGCTCCCTCATAAGCCTCCTGTTGACTCTCTCGGCAAGGAACTTGTCAGCGTCCTTGATCTCTGTTAACGCCAGCACTGCCATCACGTGGCTGCATATACCCTTCTTCTTGAACCCCTTGCATGTGCAGACGAACCTCCCGTTCTCGTAGCGCACCATGTGCTTGTTCCTCTTGCCTATCACGTAGTACAGGTAGGGGCTTATCTTGACGACGCGCCCCTCCTCGAGGAGCCACGCGGCCTTGCTTATCATCCTGTTGAGGGCCTCCTCTGAGAGGTCTACCTTGCCCTCCTCCCCCCTCTTATCCACCTTATCCTCCCGGGTCTCCTGAGGCATTCCATGCTTCAAGGCGTCAAGCCGATATAAGCGTAAGCCCTCGCCCCGGGAAAAGGGTTTAAGACGTGGAGCCAAGCTAGAAGCTAGAGGTGCTGGAAATGAAGCTGCTCATAGTTTCGGACAGCCACGACAACCTGGAGGCCGTGGAGCGGCTCCTCGCATCCCTCAAGGGGGAGGAGTTCGACGCTCTCATACATGCGGGGGACATAGTCTCCCCCTTCACCCTGAAAATGTTCGCCGGCCACAAGTTCTACGGCGTCTTCGGGAACAACGACGGCGAACGCCTAGCCCTTTCAAGGGTCGCCGCCGACAACGGGATGGTTCTCGTGGAGCAGCCGCTCTTCATAGAGCTCAACGGCTACAGGATAGCGGTTCTACACGGCGTCAGGGGGGCCGAGGACACCCACAGGCTCGTCAACTCCCTAGCCAGGAGCGGGGACTATGACCTCGTAGTCTACGGCCACCTCCACCAGGTAGACGTGAGGGAGGTCGGCGACACGCTAGTAGTTAACCCTGGCACACTGGCCGGCTACCTGGCCGACAGGCGCACCTACGCGGTAGTGGACATGGAGAAGCGCGTCGCGGAGGTCGCGGAGGTATAGCGATGGAGCTGGAAGCGTTGCTGGATACTCTGAGGGCAGCCGCCCGCAAGGCCGCGGAGGCCGCCCTAGAGGTGGAGGCTGAGGGCCGCAGGCTGGAAGTGGTGGGCCGCGGCGAGAGCGGGGACACTACCCTGGCCGCCGACAAGGCAGCGGAGGACGCCGCAATAAGGGAGATACTGTCCCGCCTCGGCTCGGCCAGGATAGTGTCCGAGGAGGCAGGCGAGAAGGACTTCGGGGAAAAGCCGAGATACACCTTCGTCATAGACCCCGTGGACGGCAGCAGGAACTATAAGCGCGGCATCCCCCTCTACGCGGTCTCGATAGCGGCGGCCGAGGGCTCCACGCTCGGCTCAGTGGTGGCAGGCGTCGTATACGCGCCCAGGCTGGGGGCCGAGTTCTACGCCGTAAAGGGGAGGGGCGCGTACCTCAACGGCGAGCCCATCTCCGCGTCTGGGGCGGAGCGCCTCCCCGGCAGCCTCGTCGGCCTCAGCACCACCCCGAAGGCTCAGTTCCTCCCCTACCTCGTGGCGGAGGAGCTTTCGAGGCGCGGCGCGGTGCTGCGGAGCTGGGGGAGCGTGAGCGTCGAAGTCGCCTTCCTCTCGGCGGGGGGCCTCGACGCCTACCTCGAAGCCTGGGGGACGATGCGCGTCGTCGACGTGGCCGCGGCCCTCCTCATAGCCAGGGAGGCCGGGGCAGAGGTGCGCATGGCCGGCAAGCTGTCCAGAGACCCCAGCCTCAAGCTTGACGAGAGGCTCTCAATGGTCGTAGCGGCCACGCCCAGCCTGGCCTCGGAGCTGGAGGACGCGTACCGCGCGGCCCTGGGCTGGGAGCCCCTCAGGGTCTTCGAGGTGATGGGGGCTGCGCCTCTACGCTGACGCGCACTGCCACCTCCACGAGTTCGGGGAAGAGGCCGCCTCGCTGACGCGTGAGTACTACATAGCCGCGGTCTCAGAGGACTACGAGACCTCGCTGGCGACGCTTAGACTGGCCGGCCTGGGGGGAGTTTGGCCCTGCGTCGGCCTCCACCCCTGGGAGGTGGGCGGCCTCCAAGACCCCCTGGGGGAGGCTGAAAGGGTGGCTGCGCTGGCTGGCAGGGCCTCATGCATAGGGGAGGTCGGGCTTGACAAGAAGTTCGTCCCGCAGACCTTTGAGAAGCAGCTCCCCGTGTTTAGGCGCATGGTCGAGGCCGCCGTGGAAAGGGGCCTCCCACTCAACATACACTCCCCGGGGGCCTGGCGCGACGTCTACCGCGTCCTCCGCGACTACGGCGTGGAGAAGGCGGTTTTCCACTGGTACACCGGCCCCCTAGACCTTCTCCGCGAAATAGTCTCCGCGGGCTACTACGTGTCCGTTAACGCGGCCCTCAAGGTGCAGGCCAAGATGAGGCGCGTGGCCAGGGAGGCCCCCCTGGAGAGCATCGTGCTTGAGAGCGACGGCCCATACCGCTACAGGGGGCTGGAGCTGTCTCCCAGGATGATCCCCGAGGCCGCCCGGCTTGTCGCCGCCGAGAAGGGAGTCACCCTGGAGGCGGTGCGGGAAGCCGTGCTGGAAAACACGTTCACGCTTTACGGGAGGCCGAGGCAAGCCTGACGTATATTTCTCCCCGATACCCGTCCTCCCACAGCCAGGATATGACGAGCCTGCCCTTGCTCCTCGAAACGCTGTACCCGCGGGGCCTCACGAGGCGCGGCGAGTAGCCCCCGTGGAACTCCAGTATGTGCTGGTGCCTGCCCCGCCAGTCAACCTCCACCCTGTAAACCTGCCCGTCGAAGACGTCCACGCTGTAACGCCCCTTCACCGCGACGCGGGCCTTAACCCTCCGCCGCTCCCCCGACCACCTCGTAAGTATGTACGCGTACCTCCCCCCGGCGCGCTCCTCCACGCGTATCCCCCTGAACTGCTCGCCCGTAACGGAGAGCATGTGGGGCCTCACGGGGAACACGAACGCCTCAACCTCCTCTCCCCGCGCGACGCCCCTAAGCGACAGGCTAAGCCTGGCCGCGCCGCCCCTCTGCACGTACTCCCTCCAGACGCTGTACTCAAGCCTCAACTCTCATCACCTCTCTGCTCTCCGCCACCGATATAACGCTTAGCATACGCGTCGAGCATCCACAGCGACGCCGCGCCTATAGCCGCGGCCACGCCGAGCGCCGCGGGCACGCCCAGCGCGTCGCCCACCAGGCCGAGGAGAGGCGCCAGCAGCCCGGAAACGCTCCACAGAGCGTCTATCACGCCCGCGGCCATGGCGCCGCCCCAGAGCCTCCTAGCATAGGTGTATGAGAGCACGTTCACGAAGGGCCAGAGGGGCGCGAGGAAGGCAGCAGCCATGAGGGGGAGCGCTGGCTCAGCGGCGAAGACCGCGTTCACGGCCAGGTAGGTGGCGAGGGACGCGGCGACGAGGCCGCTCAGCCCCTTCCTCTCGCCCACGTAGGAGGCGAGCGGCGCCCCAACCGAGCTCACTATCCCTGCCCCCGCGAGGAGCGCCCCGTAGAGGCCCGGGTTCTCCAGGGACTTGTAGAGCACTATGCACCAGAGCTCGTAGCTTCCAAGGTATACCACGTAGAAGGCCTCCAGGAGCAGGGCAGGCGCCAGGTGGATTGGGCCGCGGGGCGTGAGCCTTAGGGATTTGAGCGCCTCCAGCAGAGGCATATTCTCGCTGCCGTCCAGCCCGTAGGCGACAAGTGGCAGCGAGGAGGCGTGGATGGCTGCGGCCAGGGCGGCCGAGCCCCCGAGGCCCCACGCGCCGTACACGATGCCCGATAGGAAGGAGCCCAGCGTCCACCCCGCGCTCCCACTCATCGTCAACGCCCCGG
>JALVKT010000158.1 GCA_027027675.1 Thermofilaceae archaeon
TACTGGGCGCCGCGGCCTCCGCGGTAGTAGGCTTCGTACTTAACGCTGCACTGCCAAGCTTTCCGGGACTTTCAATTGGAGCGACAGCCGCGGTGGCCGTGCTCTTCGCCTACCTAGCGGTAAACCAGGCGTTAAACGCTTACAGCTACTACCTCTTCATGCGGCTGAAAATGGAGCTCTCAGCCCCCAAGCAGGCCGTGGAAGCCCCGCCTGCCGCCCCCCAGCCTCCACAGCCAGTACAGAGAATCACGGTTCCCCCGGTCGAGACGGCGCCGCCAATATCTAGGCCAACCGTAAACGTGGAAGTCCCACCTGTGGTGCAGGCTAAGCCGAAGCCTGCGCCAGCAGCAGTCACCCAGGAAAAGCCCGGCGAAGCCTTACAGCCGCAAGAGCCGGTTATAGAGATTAAGGAGGCGGCTCCCACGTCGCCCCCCGTCGAAGTAAGGCCTCCGCAACCCCCTGTTAAACAGGCAACAACCAGCGCTGTGCAGCCGCGCTTCGAAGAACCCCGGGTCTCACCGCAGCCCCTGAAGCCGGTCCAGCCTCCCACAACGCCGGCTGCCGTGCCGTCGCAGCCAGCCTCCAGCGGGAAAAAGGTTTGCCCCTACTGCGGCCGCGAGCTCCCATACGGAGACTTACACGTCATCTGCCCCTACTGTGGCCGTAGACTTAAGTAGCGAGTACGCGGCCAAGGCGACGACGAGTATCGAGGCTAGAAGCGGCAGCACTATGCTCTGCTCCCCCCTCTCATAGGCGGTATACTTTGACACCTTGACGTACACGTTCACGGTGGATTCGTTCGAAGGCGCGTAGACAAGCAAGTAGTCGTTCGGGTCTGCATCAATAATTCTTAGAAACACTATTACGTTGTCCCCCCTGTTCACGCCGGCGTCAAGCACCGCGCTCCTTGGGCTCTGCGCCGCCGGGTAGGTCACGTCTATCGGAAAGTCTTTTCCGCAGAGCCTCGCCATCGCGAACATGTGGGGGAGCGCGTTGCGCAGCTCGAAGGACGCCTTGTGGCCCCCGATCCTCGTATAGGCGTTCTCCCTGTAGATAAAGGCGTAGTACAGGTAGGAGGGTATCCCCTTTATCCTAAGCATTGTCACGATGAACGAGTGTATGTCGCCGCACGCGCCAACCCTTTCCACGTAGAACTCTGTAGGCGTCTTCACGCCCCCACGCACGCCAAGCTTATAGTGGGTGTTGCTTATCACCCAGGCTATAAGCCTGTACACATACTCTACCCCCTCGCCGCCTAGTAGCGACGCGAGGCCCCGCAGGTCCTTTATTGTGGCGCCGTCGTACCTTCTGCTCCAGAACCCCTCGAGGCTTAGCATGTCGGGCCTGCCTGTGGGCCTACACGGCTCCAAGGGAGGCTCTCTTCTCACGCGTTGCGGGGGTGGGGTTACGAGGACATACTCTACCAGCGTAATGTTCACCTTACCGTTTAAGGGCACGGGGGTGCCGGGGTAGAGGTACATGTTGCCCTGGCCGTCTCTTTTAACCTTGGCGTGGAGGGGGGCTCCGTTCACGGTTAGCGTGTAGTTTACCAGCTTCTGCCAGCCGTCAATTGTGGGTGCTAGAAAGAAGGTCTTGGAGAAAATGTCTTCCCCTATGCTCCCCCTCCCCTCGGCGACGTACGTTATTTGGATCCTATATATGCTCTGATATCCTGCCGTTAAGAGCTGTGCCGCTAGGAGCATCGTTGCGGCCAGCAGGGAAACGGCTAAAAGCTTCTTTCCAGGCATAGCTCTATCTGCAGAATACCTGGTACAGGTAAATATGCGTGGAGGCTTACCGGCGCCTCTTTGCGGGACGAAAGTAAGGTAGCTTATTTATTAGGGCGAGGGAGGTAATGTGTTTGATACTTGATGAGCTCAGAGAGAAGAGGGTCTATAGTCAAGATTTCAGGGCCAGTGGTGACCGCCAAGGGCATACCCGACATTAAGATCGGCGAAGTGGTGTATGTCGGCGAGGAGAGGCTCCTGGGAGAGGTCGTCAGGGTTGCGAGGGACCACTTTATCATACAGGTCTACGAGGACACCGGCGGCGTAAGGCCGGAGGAGCCGGTATTCGCCTCCGGCAAGCTTCTCGTAGCAGAGCTGGGCCCGGGTCTCATGTCCTCGGTGTTCGACGGTGTCCAGAGGCCCCTGAACGTTATACTCGAGGAGACGGGCCCCTTCATCAGGAGGGGTGTGAAGATAAACGCGCTGCCAAGGGATAAGAAGTGGAGCTTTAAGCCCCGAGTGAAGAAGGGCGACAAGGTCGGCCCCGGCGATGTGCTAGGCACCGTGCAGGAAACCGCGCTCATAGAGCACAGGATAATGGTTCCGCCGGGGGTCAGCGGCACTGTTAAGGAGATACGGGAAGGCGATTTCACGGTGGAGGAGACTGTTGCCGTGCTTGACACGGGAAGCGGGGAGCTGGAGCTCAACATGATACAGGAGTGGCCTGTGAGGAGGCCCCGGCCCTTCGCGGAAAGGCTTACCAGCGAGGTGCCGCTGATAATCGGGCAGCGCGTCATAGACACGTTCTTCCCCGTAGCTAAGGGCGGCGCCGCAGCTATACCCGGGGGCTTCGGTACGGGCAAGACTGTCACTCTCCACAAGGTGGCCATGTACAGCGACTCACAAGTTGTCATCTACATCGGCTGCGGGGAGCGTGGAAACGAGATCGCGGAGATGCTCAAGGAGTTCCCCGAGCTTATAGACCCCCGCAGCGGCAGGTCGATTATGGAGAGGAGCATCATAGTGGCGAACACTTCGAACATGCCTGTCTCAGCGCGTGAAGCATCCATATACATGGGTGTGACGATGGCCGAGTACTACAGGGATCAGGGATACCACGTCACGTTGATAGCGGACTCGACGAGCAGGTGGGCGGAGGCTCTGCGTGAGATTTCCGGCAGGCTCGGCGAGATGCCCGTGGAGAGGGGCTACCCGGCCTATCTGCCGGACAGGATAGCGGAGTTCTACGAGAGGGGAGGCAGGGTGCGCGCGCTTGGAAGCCCTGAGAGGGAGGGCTCGGTCACCGTGCTCGGCGCCGTGTCGCCGCCCGGCGGAGACTTCAACGAGCCCGTGACTATTCACACGCTCCGCTTCGTCGGCGCGATGTGGGCTCTCGACCCCGAGCTCGCCTATAGGAGGCACTTCCCAGCTATTAACTGGCTGAGAAGCTTTAGCCAGTACGCGGACATAGTGGAGCGCTGGTGGGTTAAGAACGTGGCCAAGGACTTTCCAAAGTATAGGGCGAAGGCTCTACGGCTTCTCACAGTGTCCAGCGAGATAGAGGCCATAGCCTCCGTGGTAGGTGAGAGCGCGCTCCCAGACGACCAGCGGCTCATACTCCTCGCGGCGGAGGTTTTGAAGGAGGGCTTCCTGAGGCAGACGGCCCTCACAGGGGTGGACATCTTCTGCCCGCCCATAAAGCAGTACTGGCTGCTGAAGCTGATGATAGACTTCTTCGACAAGGCCTACGAGCTCATCACTAGGAGGGTGAGCGTGGAGGAGATAGTGAATCTCCCCGAGGTGTACGAGATGATGCGTGTGAAGGAGGATGAGCGCGACCTCGAAGCTGTAAAGGAGCTTTACCAGCGTGTAATGTCCAAGCTTGAGAGCATAGCCGCGAAGCACGGGATAGTTCTCGAGCAGGCTCCTGCGTCGGGGTGAGGGGGATGCCGGAGAAGCTGGTCGAGGAGATAGTGGAGAGGTACCCTGGGAAGGTCTACAGGGGCGCCCGGGAGATTAGAGGAAGCCTGATGATAGTGGACGGCGTCGAGGAAGCCGGGTACGACGAGGTAGTCAGGATCTACGGCAAGGACGGCAAGGAGCGGTACGGCCGAGTCCTCGAGACATCGGAGGGCTACGCCGTCGTCCAGATACTTGGCGACAGGGAGGGCCTCGAGACGGACACCCTTGTAAAGTTTACCGGGTCAACATTTAAGATCCGAGTATCGGAGGACGTGCTCGGCAGGATGTTCAACGGCCGCTTCGAGCCGATAGACGGGCTTCCACCCATCATGGCCGGGGAGGAGAGGGAGATAAGCGGGGAGCCTATGAACCCCGTTGCCAGGGTCTACCCATTCCAGTTCATCCAGACGGGGATATCGGTTATCGACGGCATGTTCAGCCTCATCAGGGGCCAGAAGCTCCCCATTTTCAGCGTCTCAGGCCTGCCCCACAACAGGGTTGCAGCGCAGCTCGCCAGGCAGGCGACTGTGAGGGGTGAGGGGGAGAGCTTCGCCGTGGTGTTCGCCGGAATAGGCCTGAGGAACACCGAGGCAGAGTTCTTCATAGAGCAGTTCAGGGAGACGGGTGCCCTTGAGAGGCTCGTAGCCATACTCAACCTGGCGAACGACCCGGCCGTCGAGAGGCTCATGACGCCCAGGATAGCGCTCACAGTGGCCGAGTACCTAGCCTTCGACCTCGAGATGCACGTCCTCGTGATAATGAGCGACATGACGAACTACTGCGAAGCCCTGCGCGAGATAAGCACCGCTAGAGGCGAGATACCCGGCAGGCTGGGCTACCCAGGCTACATGTACAGCGACCTGGCAACTATCTATGAGAGGGCGGGCATAATAAAGGGCAAAAACGGCAGCATAACGCTCTTCCCAATACTCACGATGCCCGGCGGAGACCTCAGACACCCCATACCCGACCTTACAGGCTACATAACCGAGGGGCAGATATTCCTCAGCAGGGAGCTGAACGCGCAGGGAATATATCCGCCAGTGAACGTGCTGCCAAGCCTCAGCAGGCTTATGAAGTCTGGTATAGGGAAGGGGAAGACGAGGGAGGACCACAGGTATGTGGCCGACCAGCTGTACGACGCCTACTCCAGGGGTGTAAAGGCCAGGGATCTCGCCAGGATAATAGGCGAGGTGGGCCTAAGCAAGAGGATGAGGAACTTCCTGCGCTTCGCAGAGGAGTTTGAGCGGAAGTTCGTGAACCAGGGCTTCTACGAGAACCGTAGCATAGAGGAGACGCTCGACCTTGCATGGCAGGTTCTCTCAGTACTCCCGGAGGAGGAGCTCGTCAGGATACCTAAGAGGCTCATCGAAAAGTATCATCCCAAGTATAGGCGGGGCTAGAGATGTCGTCAGAGCTAGCATTTCTCCCAGCCTCCAGGGGTACACTCCTCCTCCTTAGGAGGAGGCTTGAACTCGTCAAGAGAGGCAAGGAAGTATTGCAGATGCGGCGGGACCAGCTGGTAAAGGAGGTCTTCGCCATAATGGACGAGCTTAAAAAGCTCGCCGAGGCCGAGAAGCGCTACCTCGAGGCGGCGAGAAGGGTTACGCAGCTCCGTATGAGCAGGGGGGAGCACGACTTCGAGTCGATAGCAAGCCTTGTCCGGCCGCCCGAGATAGAGATAGTTATCGTGAGTAGGCAGGGAGTACCTGTGCCGGAGGCGAGGATAATTTCTGAGCCCGACTACTCCAGGGTCGCGGACCCGGAGTACAGGGAGGCTCTGGAAAACCTGTGGGAAGCAATGAAGACTATGATACTCGTGGCAAACAGGGAGCTGGAGGTTGAGAAGCTCTGCCAGCAGCTCCAGTACATAAACCGCGTAGTCAATAGTCTAGAGAAGAACCTCATACCAAAGCTCGAGGACGCTCTAAGGAGGATAGAGGAGCACGTCTCCGAGGAGGAGATCGAAGAGTTCGTCCGGATAAAGCTAGTAAGCGAGGGGTGAAGAAGCATGGAGACCTACCTCGTTGTACGCGCACACGGGTTAAAAACAAGGCTGCTGGGAAAGGATGACTACGTGAACATTGTGAGGGGGAAGCGCTCCCTCTCCGACTATATGGACTACTCGGCGATCAGGGAGGACATGGAATTGAAAGACAAGGTAAACGAGGTATACAGGGTGTACGTGTCCAGGATGAACTTGCTGGCCAGGGTGGCGCCGGATTATGGAGAGTTTCTCTACGCGCTCACAGACAAGCTTGAGATAGAGAACTTCAAGATACAGCTGAGGAACGTTCTGGGGAGGCGTGCCCCGCCATACTTTTACCCCTACGGTAGAAAGGTGGGGCCGGCGAAGCTCAGAGAGGTTCAGAGCGAGGAAGAGCTGTGGGAGCTCCTAGAGAAGACGCCCTACATGAAGGGGGTGAAAAAGCCCCCGATGAACACGGTTGCCGAGAAGGAGTTCTTCCTCGACGTCCTCTACTACCTCTACCTTCTCTCCTCCATCGAGGACAAAAACTACTCGAAGAGGCTGGAGCCGGTAAAGGAGGCTATAAGGATGGAATACCTGGTTAAGCTGTACTATTGGAGCAGCGCCCTGGGAAAAAGGTTCTGGGAGCTGCTGGCGCAGATGCCCAAGCCGTTCTCCGTGACAGAGTCATCCTTTTCCGCACTCACCAAGAAGCTAAAGGTGGACGAGGAGAAGCTTTCAGACTTAATCGCGCGCCGCAGGCTAACCGAGGCTATGAACGAGCTAACCGTCTCCCTGATAAAATACGTCGGGTACATAGTGAGGCCCTACACGGTCGAGCTACCCTTCCTGTACCTCTACAACATGATGGCGTACGTCGAAGCAGTAAACCTGGAGCGTGTTATAATCGGGCTCGACACAGGGCTTGCGGAGGAGAACATATTATCGTCGCTAATGTTTTTCAAGTAAAAAATGCCGCGCACCCTTAAACGCGCGGCTTCACCTTCTCTACACGGATAACGTCGGTGGCGCCTCTACGCCTGCCAGCCGTGAACACTACCAGGTCTCCTATACCCGCTATGCCTCTCTCCACGGCCACTGCCAGTAGCTTCTCGAAGAAGTCGGGGGCGCTCCTATCCACGCCCTCCACTATGAGGGGCTGTATCCCGTGTAGAAGGGACATGTAACGGGCTGTCCTAGGGTTCGACGTGAAAACATAGGCTCCGCTGCGGGGCCTAAACTTTGAAAGGCGGCGGGCAGTGTTGCCTCTCTCGCTGAACGCCACTATCTTTCCTCCCACAATGTTTGAGAGCAGCACGACGCCCTTAGCTATCTTTTCATACAGGTTTTCAGGCTCCACGTCCAAGTAATCGTCCAGCCCCCGTTCAGCCTCCCTTATAATCCTGTTTAGCCACATAACAGCCTCTATTGGGTACTTCCCGGCGGCGGTCTCGCCAGCCAACATGAGAGCGTCAGCCCCCATCTCCACGGCAGTAATTACGTCGACAACTTCCGAGCGCGTGGGGACGGGGTTCTCGATCATTGACTCGAGGAGCTGTGTCGCTATTATCGAGGGGCGCCCCCTCCTCCTGGCGGCCTCCACTATCCTCCTCTGAACCCCGAGTATCTCCTCGAGCCTGTAGTAGATCGCAAGGTCTCCGCGCGCGACGAGAACTATGTCTGCCTCCCTTAAAATGGCGTCCAGGTTCTCCACGGCGCTCCGCGTCTCGATCTTAGCTATGATCCGCGTCTCCTCGGCGCCTAGGTCGTAGAGAATCTCTCTAAGCCTCTGAATATCCTCCACGTGCCTTACAAAGCTCAGCGCTATAGCGTCAAACTTCTCTCCTACAGCGAACTCTATGTCCTTAACGTCCTTCTCCGTCAGAGGGCTGAGAGGCAGGTCCTTGCCCCTTATAGCCAACGTCTTCCTGGGCTTTACAACGCCGTCGATCAACGCCTCTGCAACCGCGCGGCCGTCCTCGCGCCTAACCACGCGAAACGCTAAACGCCCGCTTTCGACGAGTACCTCGTCCCCCTCTCTCAGCGCGTCAAAGACGGCCTCGTCGGGTATCGGTATCTCCTTCTCCCCGCTGCTCCGCTCGGCCCTGACAAAGTACACCTTGTCGCCCCTCTTCACGGGGAAGGGCTCAAAGACTCCCAGCCTCACAACCGGGCCTTGAAGATCCCCTATAATGGGGTGTACCCCCTCACCGTCTAGCTCTCTAATAGTCCTGGCTACGCGGGAAAACACCGTGTAGTCTGCGTGTGAAAAGTTGAACCTGAACCCGTTGACACCCTCAGCTAGCATCCTCTTGATCACATCTCTATTCCAAGAGGCCGGGCCGAGGGTTGCCACAACCTTGGTCTTCCTCACAGAGATAGAGCGCCTAATACAAGATATTAACCTGTTGACCAATCACGGGGTTCAGAGAAAAACCGGGTAGAAAAACGTGCCGCGTCGCCTATATAAGCGCCATTCCGCCAAGCACGACGCACACGACGTAGGCTATAACAGCTGCGCCCGGAAA
>JALVKT010000159.1 GCA_027027675.1 Thermofilaceae archaeon
GCGTCGGAGCTTGAGCTGAACATGAGCTTGCTGCTCGGCCTCCTCGCCCTGAGCGGCGGCACGATCATAGGCTTCGCCGCCAGCGACACCATAGGCAACGCCCTCGCCGGCATGCTGATAATGGCCACGGCGCCCTTCAGGGTGGGCGACAGGATACTCTACGAGGGCCAGCTGGCCGACGTGCTGGAGGTGAACTTCATCTACACGAGGCTGACGACGCTCGACAGGGTCCAGGTGTCGGTGCCGAACATGAAGCTCCTCTCAACCACCATTGTGAACTATGGGCGCAACAGGCCGGTGAGGATGAGCTGCCGCGTAAGCGTGGGCTACCAGGTGGCGCCCCAGAGGGTCGAGGAGATGCTCCTCGCCGCTGCGAGGGAGACGCGGGGCGTGGCCGAGGAGCCGAAGCCGTACGTGTGGGTGACGGGGCTGGGCGACTACGCGGCCGAGTACACGCTCTACGTGTTCACGCGTGAGGTTAAGAGGTACGAGTGGATACAGGCGGAGCTCTACAGGAACGTTCTCGTGGAGGCTGCGAGGCGGGGGATAGACCTCTCGACGCCCCTCCTCGTCGAGACCGGCGGGGCTGATTAATACTGAGCCTTACGGGGCGCCTGATATATACTACTATTGAGATGTTATAGTTGGTGAGGGGTAACGCGCCTCGAAGTAGTGGACGTCGACAGGTGCGTCGGATGCATGTCCTGCGTCTTCGCCTGCGCCCGCCGCTTCGGCGACAGTGGCGTGGCGAAGGCGGCCATAAGGGTGAGCAGCGTCGGCGGCGTGGAGAGGGGCTTCAAGGTCATCGTGTGCAGGGCCTGCGAGGACCCTCCCTGCGCGGCCGCGTGCCCCACGGGGGCGCTGGCGAAGAGGAAGGATGGCGGCGTCCTGCTAAACCCGTCCAAGTGTATAGGGTGCGGGAACTGCGTGGACGCCTGCCCCATAGGGGCGGTGATGTGGGACGAGGAGGCGAACAAGCCGATTATATGCGTGCACTGCGGCATATGCGCCTCATACTGCCCCTATGACGTGATAAAGCTTGTGAGGTGAAACGGGATGTACGGGAAGGACCCGCTCAGGTATGTGCTCTACATAGACCTCACCCACAAGAAGTTCTGGGTCGAGGACAGGCGCGACCTCTTCGAGGAGTACCTCGGGGGCACGGGCGTCGCGACCCAGCTGTTGAAGGAGGAGCTTCCGAGGAACGCCGACCCCCTGGGCCCCGAGAACGTCATAGTGTTCGCGGTCGGCCCATTCAACGCCGTCTACCCGACCGCGTCGAAGACAGTCGCCATGTACAGGAGCCCCCACACCGGGAACCTGGGCGAGAGCCACGCGGGCGGCCGCAGCTCGGTGGCGATCAGGCTTGCCGGATACGGCGCGATAGTCATCAAGGGGGCCAGCGACCTACCCGTGTGGGTGGCCGTTCATGGGCGCCGCGTCTACTTCAGGGATGCGAGGGCCCTGTGGGGCATGACTAGCAGCTTCACCGTGGGCCGCATAATAAGGGAGAACGAGCCGGGAAGCGGCTTCCGCACCATAATGAGGATCGGCCGGGCCGGGGAGAAAATGGTCACATATGCAAGCGTGATAACGGAGACTTACAGGCACTTCGGCCGCCTCGGCCTCGGCGCCGTGTTCGGGAGCAAGAAGCTCAAGGCCCTCGTGGTCTCAGGGAGGCACACGATCCCGATAATGGACAAGAAGGCCTACAGGGCGGTATACGACAAGCTATACAGGCTCATAGTTGACAGCCCGCTCATGAAGAAGTACCACGAGCTGGGAACGCCGGTCAACGTTCTGAGGCTCAACAAGATAGGCGCGCTTCCAAGCTACAACTTCAAGGCCACAAGGCTGGAGACCGCGGAGAAGATCAGCGGCGAATACCTGGCCCAGAACTACCTGGGCCGCCGCGTCTCCTGCGCCCACTGCCCCGTCGCCTGCATCCACGTCGCCACCCTCAGGGAGCCCTACGTGGACGAGCCCTACTTCTACAAGACGACGTTCATCGGCTACGACTACGAGCCAATCTACGCGCTGGGCAGCAACCTCGGCGCGAGGGACCCGGAGGGCATGCTCCGCCTAATAGACGTGGTCGACCGCTACGGCCTCGACGCGATGACGACCGGCGTCGTGCTCGCCTGGGCGACGGAGGCGTATGAGCGCGGACTCATAGACGAGGCCGACCTTGCAGGCGTGAAGCTGAGCTGGGGCGACTACGACTCCTACATAAAGGCCGTGGAGTACATAGTGGAGCAGCCCACCGACCTCTACAAGGCTATGGCCAGGGGCGTAAAGGCGGCCGCCGAGAAGTACGGGGGCGTGGAGTTCGCGATGAGCTTCGCCGGCAACGAGCCCGCCGGCTACCATACCGGGCCGGGCGCCCACTTCAACTACGCCTTCGGCGCGAGGCACAGCCACCTCGACATGGCGGGCTACAGCTTCGACCAGAAAACGATCGGCAAGGAGGTGACCCCCGAGGAGCTCGTCGAGAAGCTCGTCGGCGAGGAGCAGTGGCGCCAGATACTGACGAGCCTCGTGATATGCCTCTTCGCCCGCGGCGTCTACAAGCCCGAGATGGTGTCGGAGGCGCTGAAGCCTCTGGGCTACGAGCTCGGCCCCGAGGAGCTGAAGGAGCTTGGCCGCCGCATCTACGAGGAGAAGTACAGGCTGAAGCTCGAGCTCGGCTTCAAGCCGGAGGAGGTCAGGTTCCCGAAGAGGATCTTCGAGACGCCCACGCCGCACGGACTGATAAAGCCGGAGTACATGGAGGAGGCGAAGCGCATATTCAT
>JALVKT010000160.1 GCA_027027675.1 Thermofilaceae archaeon
CGGCCACCGCCCTGACAGGCCTCCCAACCCAGAGCACGCGCTCCCCGGGCTCAAGCATGCCCCTAAGGTCGGGGGGCATGTCCACGCCCAGCAGCATAACATTTTGGAGAGGGCCGGCCGCGCTGATAACGGTTATGCACCCCAGACCCTCTTGGGGCTCTGCGGCGCGCCCAGGCGGCCATTGCGTGGCCCAAGGGTTGAGGCCGGGCGACGCGGGTATCCTGGCTCCCCACCAAATATATACCGGGGGAGCCTTGGATGAGCGTGGATACACGCACCCCCGTCCCCGTGGTTATAGGCTGGATCATGGGCGGCCTCGCCGCCCTACTCGCAGCGTTCATCCTCGACTACAGGCTCGCCCTACCCTCAGCCCTAGGCGCCGCCGCCGGAGGACTCATAGGCCTCCTCCCCACGCGGAAGTGGGCTCTGGCGGCGAGAATCCTCGAGGGAAGCGCCTGCCTCGGCCTCGCAGCCCTCGCCGGCGAGGCCTTCGGGGGGCCCGTGGGCGGCCTCTTCGCCGGGTTTACGGGCCTGGGGCTCTGCCTCTGGGCCGGCACGAGGCCGGGCGGCGTCCTCGGCGGCGTGGTGGGCGCGTCGCTGGGGTGGGCGCTCATGGGCGCGGCCGCCGGCGGCTGTGACTGGTGCATGCTCCTAGCCGGCGGGGTGGCCACCGTCACAGGGGCTCTCGGCTACAAGGCCGGGGCTGCCGGCGGGTACCTGGGGGCCTTGGCCGGCGGCTTCCTCGGGCTCGCGGCGCTCGTCTTCGGGGGGCCGCTGGGCGGGTGGAGGCCCGCAGCTGCGGCCGCGCTGTACCTCGCCGCGGCGTGGCTCGTGGGCAGGCTGGGCTATGGGGGCCTGGAGCTTTGGGGCCGAGAAGGTTGAGGGCGGGCGGCGCCTAGCCCTGGCTTATAGGGAGCGGAGGAGGCGGGCAATCCTTTTGAATGCCTCCTCCAGAAGCTCCGGCGGTGGGAGGAAGACGAGCCTTATGTGGCCCCTCCCTGCGGGGCCGAAGCCGGAGCCGTGGGCTACGAGCACCTTCTCCTCGAGTAGGAGGCGGCGTGTGAACTCCTCATCGTCCACGTTGACGGTGAGCCTCGGCAGGGCGTAGAAGGCCGCCTTGGGGGGCTCGGGGAGCTCGAGGCCCGGCGTCTCCCCTATCTTCTCGACGAGGAGGCGGCGTCTCTCGTCGAGCCTTCTCTTAAGCTCCTCCAGGTGGCTGGGGGGCCTTGAGAGAGCCCTGGCCAGCGCTGCTTGGAGCGGGGCTGGGGCGGAGAGCCTCGCCTGGGCGCCGCGGAGGAGGGCGTTGTAGAGTTGCTCGGCCTCTTCCCGGGGGCCGTTTATGTAGAGGTAGCCGATGCGCCAGCCGGGGACGAGGTAGGTCTTTGAGAAGCCGTTTAGGCCTATCACCAGCTGGTCCTTGGAGGCCAGGCCTGGGAGGCTCGTGAAGCCGCCCTCGTAGACCAGAGCGTCGTATATCTCGTCGCTGGCGACGGGGACGTTGTACTCCGCCGCCGCGTCGAGGATCTCGCGTAGGAGGCTCCTGGGGTAGAGGGCGCCGGTGGGGTTGTTGGGGTTGTTCACGACTAGGAGCTTCGCCCCCGCCTCTAGGCCGCGCCGCACGTCGTCGGGGTCTGGGAGCCAGCCCTGGTCTTCGCGGGCCCTGTAGTAGAGGGGCTTGGCGCCGTAGACGGGCGTCAGCGCTATGTAGAGGGGGTAGGTGGGGTCTGGGAGGAGGACCTTGTCGCCGGGGTTTAGAAGCGACATGTAGAGGAGGTTTATCGCCTCGCTCACGCCCTGGGTTACGATTACGAAGTGGGGGTCGACCGTGTTGCCGTTCCAGGAGCGCTCCTTCTCGGCGATTGCTCGGCGCAGCTCCCAGAGGCCTGGGCTGGGCGCGTAGTAGTTGTGGTTTCCGCGGAGCGCCTTGCAGGCCTCCTCGACGAGGAAGCCGGGCGTCTCGAAGTCGTACTTTATGGGGTCGCCTATGTTGAGGTAGAGCACCTCCTCGCCCCTCTCCTCGAGGCTTCGGGCGAGGGGGGCGTACTTGCGTATAGCGTACTGCACCTCCCCGATCCTCTCTGCGAGCACGACCAAAGCCGTTCGCCGCGTCCTCAAGGCGGCCTAGCCGTATATTTTTCTCGCCCTACGAACAGCGGGGGCACGGCTGCCTACAACTATCCCTGAAAGCTGCTCGGCGTGCGGGCTGTCAGCAGCTTCTATCTATTTCGAGGAGCCGGCGCAGCCCTCCATGCCTCAGCCTTGCACCGCTCCTCGCGAGCTCTTCAGCGCCCCTATAGGCCCGCTCCCAGAAAGCCACTTCTTTCTCCGCGGCCGCCAACCCCTCCCCAGCTATCAACGTGAGTGCGTGTAGCCTGTTCCTCGCTAGGCCGTACTTCACCATTTTGCCGGCTAGCCTCATCACCCTGAAGACGAGGAGAGTCATGGCATGCCCGGTATACCTTGGCTGGCCCCGCATAAATTATGTGTCCCTCGGCGGGTACACAACACTATAAATATTGGATAAATATCCCAGACCATGTGAGGGCTAAGACTGTGGCGCTGGCCTCCACGCTCGCGGGGGCCGCGGTCGCGCTCCGCTACGCCAAGAACGCTTTAACCACTGTCCAGTTCATAAACATCCCGCTCGCCATGGCGTACCTCGCGGCCTGGCTTGCAGGCCCCTGGGCCGGCGCCGCGGTTGCAGCCCTCAGCTACCTCGTGTCCGACCTCCTCGTAATGCCCGGGCCGTGGACGCCCGTCGACGCCGCCCTCGGGGCCGCGGC
>JALVKT010000161.1 GCA_027027675.1 Thermofilaceae archaeon
GGTTTTCTTTCTCGTGGAGTGCTGGGACGCTTGTAGGGTCGGCCGCTGCTTTTTTGGTGGTGGAGGTTGATCCTCGAGTGGTGTTTGGAGCGTTTTTTGTGGCGGCGCTTGCCATGGCTTTTGCTGCCTCTTTCTTCGGCGGGGAGGGGGTGGGGGAGGCCTTGTCGCTGCATGGTGTGCGTCGCCTTGCAGATGCGTGGCTGGGCGCGTTCGCGTATGCTGCCTCGCTTGGAGGCGTGCTTGTATTTTATCCCTTGTATGTGCTGCGCGCGGGGCTTTCGCCGGTTATGGTTTCTGTGCTCTTGTTCTCGGTTGTTGGGGCGAGGACGCTGTTTTTCAGAGTGCTTGGCAGGGTGAAAGTTCCCCTGGTTTTGGCGCCTGTTCTTCTCGCGGCTGGCGCGGCTGCGCCCTGCTTTGAGTGGTGGGCCGCTGTGTTTTTTGTGGGTTTTTTGATGGGGTGGGGTGAGGCTCTCTTGTACGTGTATGCGTTGGATAGGGTGTTTTCTGAGGGGGGAGAGTATACGGGGTTCTTTGAGGCGGCTATTGGGTTGGGGTATGCTGCTGGCCCGTTTATAGGGGGGCTGTTCCCCGAGTCTCTGAGAGTGGCTGTCGCCGCTCCTGTGGCGTTGGCTGTTGCTGCGTCGATCGCGTCACTTATTTTGGGACGCTGGGGCGAGTTGGAGGACGGTGTTTTTCCCTAGGGGGGCTGTAGCGTATTTTTTGGAGAGGATGTCCGCCAGCGTGCTGGAGACTACGGCCTTTGAGGGGCCATCTCTTACTTCGTAGAGTTCGCAGTAGCGGAGCAGGGGTTCGCCTGCATCTTCTATTATGTAGCGCATGATGGCCAGTTGTGCTTCATCGTTTGGGTGCAGGGCTAGGGCGGCGGTGTTCATGCAGCGGCCGGCTGCTTCGGCGTCTTCGAGGAGCTTCCATGCTTCGCGTAGAAGCCCGACTAGGTTTGTCCCGCGTTTTTCGCTCTGAAGGGTGGCTAGGAGTTTGGCGAGGAGATGTGTGTCGGAGACTGCGTGGGGGTCCAGGTGTTTTTGGCCCATTTCTTCTAGGATTTGTGTTAGGGGCTCTTTCTTTACGCCTCCGTTCTGTGCTATGAAGAGGAGTGTGCCGTCCTGTAGTTCTACTGTGTAAGGGTGTGCTTCTGCGGCTGAGATGGGCATGCCTCGTGAGGCTTTGCGTGCGTGCAGTATTCCGATGCTGTGCTTTGCTGCGAGGGGTGGCTTATGCCTGTCTCTCCATACTGGTGTGAGGGTTTTGTAGAAGTGTATGCTTGTGAACCCTTGGTTGTATGTGAGTATCGAGTATCCCCATCCGTCTCCGTGGGAGCTGAAGTCGAGGGGCTTCGCGTAGGGGTCGTTTTTGGCCGAGTATAATAGGGCCGAGAATACGTCGTTTGCGAAGGCCTCGCTGTGGGAGATATAGGCTGCTAGTCTACAGTTTAACATGGGGAATCCAGCGGTAAAACGGGGAGAGTGTTATGACTTTTTCCTAGTATTTAACTGTTACCGTTCTAGCATATATATGTCAAAGCCGCGAAACTCTGATGCCAGGTAAAAGTGTGAATTATTCACATTAGTCACTATTTATCATGCATATTTAGCATTCATAACTTTTCATTTATGTGCATTTCTATCCTAAAATCACTAAAATACTAAACAAGACATAAACAATAGTCGGTGAAAACCTTGTCTAAACCAGAAGTGCCCAGCAGCTTCATAAAGAGGCAGTGGCCCTGGTGGACAGCAGGACTATTCACCGGCCTGGCAGAGGCGATAAACTTCTGGCTCATACCCCTCGGGCATCCAAAGCACAAGTTCATAGGAGTAACCACCGGGATGTCGAGGATGCTTGCAGGCATGGAGTCCCTCCTCACAGGCGGTAGCCTCATAGCGACACGCCCCGACTATCAGCCAGACATCCAGTGGATAATCCTCGGAGCCCTGCTCTCAGGCCTCATATTTGCCTGGCTGGAGGGCGAGCTTAGAACCTGGGCCTACTATCCCAAGAAGTTCCTAGCCTTCGTTGGGCTCGGCGCCTTCTTCTTCGCGTGGGGCACGCGTGTCGCCGGAGGATGCACGCTGCACCACTTGCTGGGCGGCTGGGCCGCTATGAACGTTAAAAGCTACGTTGTAATGACGATGGCCACGATAGGCGCCTTGATAGGCATATGGATACTAGCTAAGGTGAACCTGTCCCAGTATTTTAAGAGCCAGGAGACCAAGTGGTACGTGGAGTACGCTAAGAAGAAGGGATGGGCGGACGGCCTAACCCTAAGAGAGGACTATGACCCCAATAAGGACTGGATCAGGCTCGCACTCTACGCGTTCTGGATAGTCTTCGCGATTGTCATCCTCTACATGGCATTCTTCGGCAACACCTACGCGGTCAAGGTGTTCGGCATACCCTTCGAGAAGACGCTCATCTATAAGCACATGCTCACAGCTAAGAACCTGCCCAACATAATACTGCTGCTAATAGTTGGCGGCCTGCTAGGGCTCAGCGTCGCGAAGACAGGGTTCGGAACTGAGTGCGCCATACTCGACTTCGAGATGGGCCAGCTCATGGCCGACAAGGAGAAGGAGCTCGACTATGGCAGGAAGTGGGGCTTCCCCTACTCTATAAGGACTGTGTTCAAGTCCATGGGCCCGTTCCAGGCCTACGCCATACACGTACTCGTGGCTAGCACGGCGTTCTTCATAGGCTTCGCCCTTTTCGGTATAATGGAGGGCCACCACTGGGCAACTACTGCTTTCGCGGAGGCCTTCCACAAGTCCACGGGCCTCGAGTTCCACCACACCGGCGTCTCCATGAAGACCATAAGGGTTCAGACAACGCTGCCCATGGACCTCTTCGGCGGCTTCCTGCTCGGCCTTGGAACAGTCTTCATGCTCGGCTGTGAGTTCAGGAACTACGGCAGGACGGGCCTGCTCTACATTACGGGCCTGCTCATCTGGCCGTTCTTCTACCTCGGCTACCTGCCCTACACTCTCGCGAGGAACTTCTGGGACCCGCTGATGGCCTGCTGCCCCTACGCTCCAACAACGTTCCTCCCGGCGCTTATCACACTGGACAGGACGGGCGAGATCATAGTGTGGCTGCTGTACCTGATCCTGTGGGCCGTCCTCTTCGTGTGGGCCGTGAAGCTGGGTGCGAAGAACCTCGGCGTTACTCCGGGAGATATACTTACGAAGAGCAGCGAGGAGCTGTACCTGCAGAGGCTCGAGATCCTCGAGAAGGAGGATCCGGACTACCTTGCCAAGACTGACAAGCTTGAGAAGGAGCTTGCCGAGCGCGCAGTAAAATAAAAACTAACATCTTTGTTTCTAGCTACTTTTTTGTAGCGATCTACTAGGTGCCTGCTTATGGTAAAGGCTCCTCGCATATATCCTAGGGTGGCTCCTGAGAAGCTGGGTTTTTACAGTAGGCTGGCCGACGCGTTGGGGCTTCTAGCGCTTTACCCGTTTATCGCGCTTGTAGCCTATGGGCTTTCAAACGTTGTGCTTTTCGCGGCGGCTGAGAGCTACCTGGTTCTCCTGGCAGCCTTCTTTTCTTACACGGTGTTTCGTGGCCGTGTGACTGGGCGTGACGTGGCTGCTTCTCTGCTGAGCGGGGTTGGCGCCGCTCTGATCGTAACATCATATGCCGCGTCCTCCGTGATACCCCTGGCTGAGATGCTCGTCATGGCGGGCAAGCTGCTGGTGTTCGTTGTGTCCGGCCTGTACGTGCACGACTTGGCGAAGAAGCTGGGTATGAGGGATAGGCTTGACAAGTATGGGGGTCTTATAGTGCTTGGCTCTCTAGTCCTCGTGGTTAGGAACGAGCTGTTTATCTTGGCCGGACTGCTTCTGCTGGCTCTCGGCCTGGGGGGAGCGAGTAGCGAGATTAGGAGGCTGTACTATGCGAACTATAAGGCTTTGATTAGGGAGGGCTAAGTTACGCTCCAGAGTTTTTCTCTGCCTTTGCTTCCATAGTCTTTTACCGCGTAGTGTTCCCTGAGTTCTCGCAGCGCCGCGTGTATGGTGCGTCTGCTGAGGCCCGTGAGCTGTTGGAGCTCCCTTATGGTTAGGGGGCCGCGTTCGCGTAGCACGAAGTATATGAAGCGCGCCGAGGGGGAGACTTCTAGGGGTCTTTCCTTGCCGAGCACGTATGTGTCGCCCCTGATGCCTAGGCGTAGGGTTTCCAGTGAGAGTACGTCTTTGAAGTCTATGTTTGCAAGGTTCACGTTTGGACCCAGATTAACTATGAGCTCTATTTGCTGGTGCGGCAGGGGGGCCTCGAAGACCACGTGTTTCTTGTCGAGAGATTTTAGGAATGAGTAGACTCGATTCCAAATAATGTCTCCTTCATCGTCAAAAATGCAGGTTGCCCTGCCGAATTCTCTGCCCTCCACTATTACCTTCCATGCTCCCTGCTTGAGGTCTCCGAGCGCCTCCTTGGCGGCGTCTTCTATGCTTAGCCTGTAGAATGGGTTTTTCTTTCCAACCTCTGATATTACTGTGAAGTCTTTAAGGCGTGCCTTCCTTATGAGAGCATCTTTTTCAGTCCTTGAGAGATTTAGTATGCCATTGCTTACCTCTACGGTGTCGAAGCCTAGTTCTTTTAGCTTGTCCAGGAGCTTGTCGACTGTACCCCTGGCGTATGCGAGTTCCATGAGGGTTCCGCCGGGCGTGACTTTTACCTCGTGTTCCCTGTAGAGGCGTATCCTCTTCACAAGGTATTCCTTGGATACCATGGAGCTCATGGTCCATCCTATTTTTACAACGTCTACGTATGGCAGGGCTTCCTCGAGGTATTCCTCGCTTATGGGGCCTAGCTTGTCGAGAACCATTGTTAGGCCTTCTTCGCGGGGTTTGTGTTTTCTAGGCTGTGTTCCGAGAAGCCTTAGTAGTTCGTGAAAATACATTGCCCTGCAATAATTTTCCCGGAATAGTCTTATTTTAATTATTGGGGTGTGTTTGGGTGAAGAGATTTAAGGCTTTATTTACGCTAAAGTTAGGGTTTCTAACCATAAAGGTTAAAATTATCAAAGCGTATAATTAGACTCGGTGAGAACACATGGTACTCCAGCCCGGAATGAAGGCCCCCGAGTTCGAGGTTGACGCCTACGACCCCCGCAGCGGCGAAGTAAAGAAGGTCAGGCTCGAGGACTTCAAGGGCAAGTGGCTGGTGCTCTGCTTCTACCCTGCAGACTTCACCTTTGTCTGCGCTACCGAGCTCGCGGCGATGAACCATGTCATTGACGAGCTGCGCAAGATGAACGTCGAGGTTCTCAGTATAAGCACTGACACCGTCTTTGACCACAAGGGATGGGTGGAGCAGGAGCCTCTCCTCAAGGGGCGGGTTAAGCACCTAATGGGCTCCGACCCTACGGGCAAGGTGGCTAGGGCCTACGGCGTGTACAAGGAGGACGAGGGCGTCGCGTTCCGCGGACGCTTCATAATTGACCCTGACGGCGTGATACAGGCTTACGAGGTTGTCACGCTGAATATGGGTAGGAACGTGAACGAGCTGCTGAGGCAGATAAGGGCCCTCCAGTACATAAGGGAGCACCCGGACGAGGTCACTCCGGCGCAGTGGGAGCCCGGGAAACCTACGATTAAGCCCAGCATTAAGATTGCCGGCAGGGTTGGTGAGCAGATCCCCAAGGGTAGTTATCCTTACTGGTAAGATAGAATATATTTGATTTTTTACGGTGTATTTCTAAGTAAAGGTTATAAGTCAGTTTCTATAAATCTATATAGGCTCCTCTCACTCGACGCCTCTTCCTCGTGTTTCCTCTTAGCGGTGATATACATGTACGTGGGAGAAGCTGTAGTACTTGCGGCTGGGATAGGCTCTCGCCTCGGGCGGATAGCTAGGGGTGCAAAGTTTGCTGTGAAAGTAGCTGGGCGCCCGTTGATACAGTACCCTGTGCTTAGCCTTGCGTCGGCCGGTGTTAGGCGCGTGGTGGTTGTGACGCGTAGCGCTGTACTTCCCTTGGCGCGCATGGCCATGAGGGGTGTCCAGGACGTTGTCGATGTTAGGTTCTGTGTAAATAATGAGTGGTACAGGGAGAATGGTTATTCGTTGTATGTAGCGTCTAGGTGTGTTCGAAGCAACGTGTTCTACGTTTCCATGAGCGACCACATCTATCCTGCATGGGTTCCACGCAGGCTCGCCGAGGCGGCAAGGGAGTATCCTGATGCTGTGGCTTTAGTGGCTGGCGACCGTGAGCCGAGGTTTGTCGACGTGGATGAGGCCACGCGTATCAGGAGCAGGGGTGGCCTCGTTGAAGCAATAGGGAAAGGTGTGAGTCCCTGGGACTACGTGGATATGGGCGTGTTTGTCATGAGGAGAGAGATTTTTGAAGTGGCAGCTAGGGTTGCTGGCCGGAAGGCAACGTTTGGTTTGAGCGACGTGTTGATGGAGGCTGTTAGTAGCGGGTTTGAAGTTAGGGTTGTTGATGTTACCGGTGCCCCCTGGGTAGAAGTTGACACTCCAAGTGATTACTGGTCACTGGTTCACGGGTCTAAGCGTGAGGTTTTGTCTGCAGCCGTGGAGAGCTGGAGTGAGCCCCTCATCTCTATGGATGGCGGGGTGAGGAGGAATGAGGCTGGGGAAGAGCAGTGACGGGCCGGTTTCGAGGTACATAAATAGGCGTGTGTCGACGCGGATAACTTCGTTTATTCTTAGACGTAATATTCCCGTAACTCCTAACCAGGTGTCTCTAGCCAGTTTTCTTCTTGCTGTGCTTTCTGGCCTGCTATTCTATATGCATCAATGGGTTTTGGCGGGCGTCTTGGCGGAGATAGCCTCTATAGTGGATGGGGTTGACGGGGAGCTTGCCAGGGCTAGGGGTGTGGCTTCTCCTGTAGGGGGGTTTGTGGATGCGGTGCTGGACAGGTTTGCGGACGCGTCTATACTGTTTGGCTTGACCCTGGCTGTCTACGCTGATTGGGGGTTAGGTGCCTTGGTTGTGGGCATGGCCGCTCTCTTCGGGGATCTTATGGTGAGCTATGTGCATGCTAGGGGTGAGGCTAGTCTTGGCGTGCATCCGTCTAGGGTTGGGCGTGTACCAATGTTTGCTTCGAGGGATGTGAGGCTTTTCCTTGTTTTCTTGCTGGGGGGTGTGGGGCTGGGGTTTGTTGTTTTAGCTGTGGTGGCTGGTGTTTCCTTGTTATATGTGGTTGCAAAAACTGTGGAAATATATGTTTATTTTAAAAGGAGAGGCCAGGCAATTGTTAGTTGAGGAGCCGTGATACCGCGTCCCTAATTTTCTCCCTGTCCTCTTGGGTGAGCTGCCCCTTTATCTCTATTATATCTACGATTTTGTGCCCGGCGGTTTCCAGCTTTTTAGCGATCTTTTTGCCGGCTACTCCTCCCCACCCGTAGGATGAGAGTACCAGTATTTTCTTTGGGTGCTTTACTTTTTTGGTGATTATGTCTGTTACATAGTCCATGTGGGGGAAGACCCCTGACTCGTAGGTTGAGGCTCCTATTATTAGGGCTTCTGAGTCGCCGGCGTCCCCCACTATGTCTGAGAGGTGGGGATGCTCTGTGTCGACTATTCTGTGTACTGTGGGGTTTATTCCCTTGGCTTGGAGCTGGACGGTCGCCTCTGCCACTTGTTGTTCTATGAAGCCGTACATTGAGTCATAGATTATTGTGACCTTGCCCTTCTGTACGTGTCCGGCGGCCAGTTTACGGTAGTGCTCTATTATCGTGGAGGGGTTCCTCCGGAAGACGAGGCCGTGGGCGGGTGCGACCGTGGCGGGGTTTACTCCTCTCCCGGCCAGTTTTTCCAGGTTTTTTGTTATGTGCTGTATGTACCCTCCTATAACTGTGAAGAGGTATTTTGTGGCGAAGGGGAGGTACTTCTCGACTACTTGGGGGTTATCGTCGTAGATCGTTGGGGGTATCGAGTAGCCTCCGAAGGCGTCGCATGAGAAGAGCGTGTTTTCCGGGGTGAGCAGTGTCATCATTGTTTCTGGCCAGTGGAGCCAGGGCGTGTAGTGGAAGGAGAGTTTCTTGCCGCCTATGTCTAGTTCCTGGCCGTCTCGTACAGGCTTTATGTTGCCTTTTATCCCGTAGAAGGAGTCCGCCATTTTTGCGGCCAAGGGGTGGGCAACTATCTGCGCGTTTGGCGCGGCTTCTACAAGTGTGGGGAGTGTGCCTGTATGGTCCGGCTCCATATGGTTTACCACGATGTAGTCGAGTGTCTTGGGCTCTATGATGGACGAGATCGTTTCTAGTAGTTGTGGGGCGTAGTTTTTCTTCCAGCCATCTATGAGTACCCGTTTCTCGTCGCCTAGAACCAGGTATGCGTTGTAGGTTATTCCCTCAGGTATTTCCCAGAGTGCCTCGAAGTACCTGGTTTCTGCATCGTCTACCCTGAGGATGTATACGTTTTCTGCCATCTTGTCTACGTGGTACTGCGCCACTTTCTACACCGAGGTAAAGGTGGGTGACGTGGTATTTATTGGAATGGGGCTGTGCCAGTTATTTTGTGGATGTGTGTAAGGCTGCCGGTGTGCTGGGTGATAGGTGCGGGTTGGAGGTCGCATGTGTTGGTGGTAAGGCGCTCTTGCTTAGAGGAGATGAAATAGTGGCTTATGTGTTTCCGCGTGAAAGTTTGCCTCGGCTTGGCGTGTACGGGTATTATGGGGGCCATTTTGTTGAGGTGTGGGAGGGGGAGAGGTTGGGGGAGGGGCTTAGGAGTGTGGTGGAGGGGGACGAGTTTCTCAGGTGCATTCACAGGGTGTTGTTGGGTGTGGGCGAGCCGGCTGAGCGTGTAATTAGGCTTCGCGGGAAATATGGGGATCCCCATGTGTCCTTGTCTTTGGAGACGCGTAGCTTTCAGGTTATAAGGGAGTATAGTGTTGTTGGAGAGCTGCGCTTTTCACCTAGGGTTAGGCCTGGAAGATATAGTTGGAGCGAGGAGCGGGGCCCGTGTTTGGGTAGGGGTGTGTATGGTGTTTTGGACGGGGTTGTCGTTGTTTTTTCGGGTAGGAGGATAGGGCTTGTACGTGGGCTTACTGTTTATAGTGGTTGCAGGCGTGTTGCGGGGCAGGAGGTTTACGAGGGGCTTGGCGACTTGGAGGTGTACTCTGAAGGGGGGCTAGAGTTTTTGAAGATTCCATATAGGGTGGCCGCGTCCCTAGCTGGTAGGGATAGTGTTTTCTGCTGTGGGTGTAAGGTTAAGGTTGGCCTTGGTGGCGTGTGGGAGACTCCTCTGTGGAGGAGGGCTGGTGAGAGGTATGAGGTGTTTCTGGTAAAAATTAGCTTGGAAAATTGTAAAAAAATAGCTTATTTTTCGGCGACTCCCTTGAAGAAAACAACGTAGATAAAGTATAGGGCGGCGGCCAGCAGTGCGGCCAGGAAAACGGCGGTGAACGCTATTAGGCCTGGATCCATGGTTAGGATGTTGGCGTTGCGGAGGTCTAGTGCTCTGGCTAGTAGCGTTCTCCAAGGTTCGGGTATTTTGGCGGCTATCTGTGGGAGGGCTGCTACGAAGTAGGGGTATTGGCTGAAGGCGTTAAGGTACTCGCCTGTTATAAGTCCTAGCGCGGCGCTGGCTGCGGCGAGCTTTACGGCCTCTATTCCGGTGGCGGTGACCCCGTTTTTGGCTGTTGATAGTACGTAGATTATGGCGAGGAACTGTGCGGCTACGAATACCATTTTGAGTATGAATAGCCAGGAATAGTCTGCGGCGGGGCTCGGCCCGCAGGCTCTCAATCCTAGGGCGGCGAAGATGTTATTGAACTTGTAGGGTGCTGCTAGTGCGAGAGAGGCTATGTACCATGCTCCTAGGAAGGCCTGGATTACCAGGAGTACTGCTGCAATCTCGACTGGTTTGAGGATGAGTTCTTCTTCTATGGCTGGGTCGTCTAGTTCGCCTTTGTATTTCTTATATGCGTATACCGCGGCAACGAATAGGAAGCCTACAATGAGCGCTCCGACAATGCTTTTTAGGTAGAGGGGTGGGAAGGTTGGGTTTGCCAGTGCCGCCATTAGGTCGAGTTCTAGCTTTGAGCCTTTTATTAGGAGGCCTGTGGGGGTGTTTAGGAAGGCGAAGACGGATCTGAAGCCGAAGGGTATCATGTATGCCGAGAAGGCTAGTAGGGCGCCTATTGTGAGGTGAGTGTTCGTTGAAAACCTGTCCCAGCCGTACCAGTATGTTACTATGCTGAAGAAGTGTAGCGTTATGAAGAGTATTGCTATGCCGAAGGGGTAGAGCGTCACCGCGCCGGCAACGCCTATGAATTCTGGGTAGTAGCTTAGCAGGAACACTGTGAATGCTGTGCCGAAGACGCCGGCTAGCCCGTACGTGGCCGCGTATATTTTGAAGAGGTTTTTGGCGTTGGAGAGGAGCCTTGTGTCGGAGAGTTTTCTAGCTTTCCACTCTAGGAATGGTATTATCGTTGCGAGGGCTATGCCTATGTTGACCATTAGGATGTGTATTCCGAACGCGAATGCGAGGAAAAACTCGGGCACTCCCATGTTTCACACCTCTTCCTTTAGTGATGGAACGTAGATTAGCTTCCAAACGGCTACTCCTAGGGCGGAGATTAGGGCTATGAAGTATAGGGCTATCAGCAGTACGAGCGCGGGTGGCGCGGGGTTGGGCGTGTGCGCCACGTCTACGGTCATTATTCCGTAGATTGTCCAGGGCTTTCTGCCTATCTCCCTGGTTGCCCAGCCGAAGAAGCTTACGATGTGGACTATGAACGGTGAGGCCAGGTTTGCCTCTAGGATCAGCTTGGGGATTTCTATTCCGCGGTAGACGTAGTAGAGGAGGAGGAGCGCGTCGAGGCCTAGGAGTACCGCGAGGCCCGTTTTTGTGTAGTATATGTAATGTATTATTAGTGGTGGCCTGCAGTCCTGGAGGCCTGGCCGTGGCTGTAGGTAGCAGTAGTTCTTTGGTATTTGGTCGTATATCGGTAGTTTAGCGTTGGGGTTTCCGTAGATTATGAGTGGCATCATCTTGTCGGCGCCTGTTAGGCGTGAGAGGCTTAGTATCTGGTTTGAGGTGCCTTCCATAGCGGCTAGCTTTTCGGGGTTATAGTGCGCTATTTCCTCGCCCATTATGTGGCCGAAGACTAGGCCCTGGATGACTATGGCTGTGAGGGAGAAGTATACGGCGAACTTGAATGCCGTGTAGGCGTATTTCCTGTATTCTTCGTCTTTGGCGGTTAGCAGTTTCAGGGCGTAGGCGCCTAGGAGTGTGAAGCCGGATACTGTGAGTGCCGCGCCTAGGGCGTGGAGTATGCTTCCCGGATACACGGGTGAAAGGAAGGTTACCGTGTAGGGGCCTACCTGTTTAACGGTTCTTACGAGGATCGTGTCTACGATAACTTTTACTGGCGTGTTGAGCAGCGCGTTGTTGCTTTTCGCTGCGTCGTTGAGGACCAATAGTAGTATGCTGTCCTTGACGTATTTGTTGTTCCAGGCTTCCCAGGCTAGGCGCTGAACTATCTTTGAGGGCATTAACACTATTACTGCGTCGCCGGTTTTTCCTACGACCTCCATGCCTAGGCTTTGGAGTTTTCCGACGTTAAGTGCGGCTACTATTTTGTTCGGCACCACGAGTAGGACCTTGGGGTAGCCTTGGGCGTACTTCCAGGTTCCTGTGGTCGGGTTATATGCCGCTACGATGCCTGTCGGCGCTACCATGTAGCTGTTCACGCTTACAATCATGGACGCGGAGTACCAGGCTCCGGTCAGGGCTAGTAGGGCTACGGCTATTCTCGCCTTGGGGGAGAGCTTGTCCCACCCGAAGACTAGGAGGTAGACGAATACTACTTCCATGAGGAAGGCGAATATTTCGGCGTAGAGTGGGAAGTAGATGTATCTTCCCGCGGCTTCTGTTAGGTTTGGCCATAGGAGTACTAGGCCGAACTCCGAGGCTGTGCCCGTGGCTGCTCCTACCGCGAATACGAGGCCCACTGCCTTGGTTAGCGTTCTGGCGAGTTTTAGGTAGTGCTTGTTGCCGGTTTTATAGTGTATGAGTAGCGCTATCAGTATTATCAATGGGAACCCAAGCACGTACTGTAGGATTATCCAGTGTACCTCTATTCCGATCAGTGATAGGAGACGGTCCCATGAGGCCGCATATGCGGCCCATTGGGCTAGGGGGTTCATTTTCCCACCTAAGTATAAATATCGTTTTTATGTTTATCAAGTAATGTTGCGATGTGGTGCGTATAAACTATCCGTTAAGCTATTAACATGGCATAAATATATAGATTTATAAATTGAAACTTATACACAGTTAAATTGGTTTGAATCTTTAACAGGGACTATTTTATATTTTAACCTCCGCGAACCCTCTGTATCTTGTAGCGCCCCATGATTTCCCATACTTCGACTTCTGCTCCTTCAACGAGCTTGTTTTTTAGCTCCTCCTCTTCGGGCATTGGGACTTCGAAGGTGCTATAGTCTTCGAGGCTCATGAGCTGGACCGTGTCGCCGAGTAGGGCTATCACTTGCGCGTTAAACTTTCTGACGAGCGGAACTTCTACTTTAGCGCTCGTGGGTACGATTAATGTGCGCTTTACCTTGTCGAATATGCCTATGCCCACTATCCGCGCCTTTGCGGAGCCGTGTTTCCCGGGCTTAGATTTCTCTATTTCCACTACTTTGCAGGGTTCACCGTCTATCACTATGAAGGATCCTGTCTTTATGCTCCCTGCTTCTACTGGTTTTGTTGACACTAATGGGTCACCTCGCCTCTATATTCTCCTTTCCAGTTATATATGCTCCGTCTCCTGAGTTACAGGGCTTCGGGGTCTGGGTCTACGGTAAAGTTTCTCGGCCTTGGGTCTCCCTGCCTGGAGAGTACGGCGTTTCCACGCACCCTGTAGAGGAGCCATTCGATGTTGTCGCGTGTCAGGTAGCTGTACCGTGCGAGTTCCTCTACGTACTCCTTTGGCCCGCTAAGATACACCATGAAGCCTGCGAGCGCGTAGATGTCGGCTGGGAGGAATGAGGGTATCTGGACGAGCGATAATATGCTGTAGCCGAATTTCCTCGACTCCCTGTAAAGCTGGCTTAAAAAGCTCCCGTTATATAACTGGAAGAGGTTGTGCGCCTCATCCATTATTATGAGTAGCCGCGTTGTGTGGCTTGGAGGCGTGCTCCTCATGATGCCGTCCAGCCTTGCGAGGAGGACTTGGGCTCCTACTCGCATGCGTTGGAGTGAGAGTCTGCCTCCAAGGCCCCTCATGGTTACGTAGAGGTTTTGGGTTACAAGTGACGATACTTCTTCGTCTCCCTGAAAACTTAGCAGTGGCTCGAGGAGCGGGTCCTCAGTTCCGCTCGTATAGAGGTCTAGGACTCTCTTCTTAACTTCAAATACGAATAGCTCTGGGAGGGAGTAGCTGGCCACAAGTATTTCTGAGAGAACCTGTGCATAGTCTCCTCTCACCCAGCCTTCATGATTTAATACGTCGAAGCCGTTAACGCTTAGATCTAGCTCTTTCCCGCCCATCCTCTCGAGTATAATTCTCCTATACTGTGCTTCGCCGTGAGGATCTATAACCCATACCTTTATTCCCTTTTTCCAGGCTTCCAGGGCTATATGGCGGGCCAATGTGCTTTTTCCACTACCTGTGGTGCCGAGGATGACGCCGTGGAGACTTGGCAGGGCGTCTATGTCGAGGTATACCGGCCTGCCGATGTTGTCTCTCCCGAGGTAGAAGCCCTTCGAGTCAAGCCTAGGGGGGTAGAGGGTGAAAGGGGTGAACGGCGCTAGATCGCCTGTGAGGGCTTGAATGCCTGGAAGGGCGCTGGTAAAAATGTCTCCCATGAGTTTCTCTAAAATCTTGTCCACGTAGTAGGTTACCTGGTGTACCTATAAGGGCGCCCGGACAGTATAGAAGAGAGGTATAGCGTGATATGCCGCGGGAAGATGGTGGCGAAGTTCTAGAGAAAAGCAGGATAGTGTTGGCACCGCCCTCTCACAAGGTATTATTTGAGAGAGCTGCAAAGGAGTGCAGAAAAGCTTCAACTCCGGGCGTCCGAAACAAGCTTAAGCGGAGGAAAACCAAAGACCTGGAATGCGTATCGCGAGCTCACAAGTATATCGTAAATTCGCTGAGAAAAATCTATGAGAGAAGCCCCTTCATAGACAAGCTACATCCCTTTTATAGGGAGCTAGTGGCGATAAGCATAGACACCGACAGATATAAGCAATGCTTGGCGGCTATAGCTACCTCTGAAAAGATTTTAGAAAAAATATACTTTGACGTTAGACGAGAAATACTCTCGGCAAGCGAAGTAAAAGAAGTAATAGCTGCCCGTAGGGCCTACTTCGGCAGGACACTCTCGGTGCTAAAACGGCTCGACAAGTGCCTCCGACAAATAAGGCGTGCACAAAAAATACTCCTACAACTCCCAGAAATCGAGGTAAACGACTATACCGTGGTTATAGCTGGAGCGCCTAACGTCGGCAAGTCCTCGCTGCTCAGAGCCCTAAGTAGGGCGAAGCCTGAGGTCAAACCATACCCCTTTACAACTAAGAGTATAATAGTGGGGCACATAATCGGCAGAGACTTTAGGATTCAGCTACTTGATACTCCAGGTCTCCTAGACACGCCGCTTTCAGAGAAAAACAGGATTGAGAGGCAAGCAATACTTGCTATGAGGCATGTCGCCAATATAATACTCTACGTTGTAGATGTGACGGAGAGAGGCGGGTTTACGATAGACTTTCAGAAGAGAGTCTATGACGAGTTGAGAGAAGGGTTTCCCGGCACAGAGTTTATGGTGGTTTTTAACAAGATAGACGCGGCGACAGAAGAGGACCTTCAGCGCGCAAGGGAAAGCTTTGGAGAAGAGAAAGTAGCCGTCTCCGCGCTCACCGGGGAGAACGTGGATGAACTGCGGAACATCTTAATTCAAAAATATAGGGAGTCTAGATCGGCTTCACTGGAGACATAGCCCCACAGGCGAGGCATTTAATGTACATGTACTTACGCTTCTTGTCCTTCTCGAGCACTGTGTCGGGGCTGCCGCATACAGGGCATTTCACGTACATCTCATAGAACCTCTCAAGGAGTATGTTGAGGGTTCTCGGCGAGATTTCGCCTTGAATCACTGCTGCTTGGCCCTCTATCACGCCTGGTGCTCCTATCTCCTTGAGTATGTACCTTAACAGTATGCGGGGGTCTCTTCGCAGCAGATCTGCTACCTGCTTGAAATTGGTTATGAATGTCCTCCTACCCGAGACTATGACTTCAAACTTCGGTAGAACGAAGCGTTCCGTGGAGGCTTCGACCGGCCTATTTTCCGGTAATTGCTTGTATGCGCGTTCAAGCAGCGCCATGTAGTCTATCTCCTCTCCCACTATAAATCACCAGCTAACACACTACACACATCTAATTAAGGATACCTTAACGAACCTATTCTTCACCGAGAACCTCGACCACGCCCTTCTCCTCAAGCTCCCTCGCGATTCTTCGCGGCAGATAAGCTATATCACCCTTAGAGAAGGGGCCGAGACTAACGCCCTTATCCATTATCCTTGGATGCGGCTGGAGGAAAACCGCTATCACACCCTCATAGCGGCCACGCCTTGGAGGCTCAACAAGGGGCACTCTCCCCTTTTCTTCCGGTTCTTCCAGCAATGCCTCCTTTTCGATAGAGGCTTCAATGTTCTCTTCTCCAGTTAACTTGCGTAACGCTTCCTCTATGCAACCAAGTATTCGGGCTTCTTCAAGGGGTAATTCCACTGCTGGCCTAGCTCCATGCTTGCGAATATGCCTTATCTCTTTTTCAAGCCTGTAGAGGAACAGGTAGCGCAACGTGTTCCTAAGTATTGCGGCCTCGCCGCGCAGCTCCGACTTTTCCTCCAGTTCTTTTATGAGCTTAAGAATCTGCTCATAATACTTGCTCTCAAGGCTGTCCACCTCCTCGGATAAAAGCTCCTTAAGCAGCAACGCTGTAAGCTCTGAGGCCGACACTTTTCCCTCCCAGCCCTTTTGTAGCCGAGATATTCTACCGGGGAGGTACTCATTGATGTTTCGCTACACGTCGGCTCGGAGCTTATCCACGACGTCCGCTCTAAGCCCCATGCGTTTAAGCTCCTCCACGTCCTTTATCTTGTCCTCCAGAGCCTTCATGGTCTCAACGTACTCGTAGGGAAAGACGACCCAGCCCTCCACGACCCTCACATAGTAGTCCGGCTTGTACATGCTCCACGGCTTTAGGTAGGGCGCTGCAGTCCTAACCTCAACCGCCCCTTTTTCGAGGACATGTTTAACGGCGAGCTTCATAGTCTCCCCGCTATCCACGATGTCATCCACTATGAGCACCTTCTTTCCCGAGGCGGCCTCCCTAAGGGGCTGTATTATCCTGGGCTTCTCCTCCGTCTCCCCTATGTCGCGGTAAAACCTTATGGTCAGCCCCGCGACTTCATGCACAGATAGAAAGTCGGAGAGAAGTCTTCCAATAACCCATCCTCCACGCGCAACCGCAACAAGCATTTCAGGCCGATACCCGCTCTCACGAATCTTCCTTGCAAGCTCGTGCACGTCCCAGTAGAGATCATCCCAGTCCAGTACGACGAGCCTGACCATATCGTACTACTGCAACGTGAGTATGTATTTTTTGCTTTATCTAGCGTATATGTACCACGTGGCGCCGGAGGAAGTACTTGTTGGGACCTGCGGCTTCTCCGCTAGGGGTGGCAGGAAAAAATACTTTGAAGTGTTTCCCGTCGTCGAAGTCCAGGACACGTTTTACCGCATAGTAAGGGAGTCGACTCTTAGAAGGTGGCGGGAAGAAGCGCCCAGCAACTTCGAGTACACGTTAAAAGCATTCCAGGGAATTACGCATCCAGCCTCCTCTCCCACCTGGCGGCGCTCTAACCTGGAAATTAGGGGTGAAGCGCGCAAAAACTACGGGTTTTTCCGCCCCACACGTGAAGTATTGGAGTCGTGGCGCTACACGTTAAAGGCTGCTAAACTGCTCCGCGCAGACTTTATAGTTATTCAAACACCGCCAAGCTTTAAGCCGACCCAGGAAAACGTTGAGAACATGAAGAGATTCTTTTCAACAATAGACAGGGGAGGTGTCACTATAGGGTGGGAGCCGCGGGGGGAGTGGAATTCCAACCAGCAACTTCTGAGGAAAATCCTCGAAGAGCTAGATCTGGTTCACATCGTAGACCCCCTAAAACGTAGAGAAGTAGTGGACACTGGTACAAGGTATTACAGGCTGCACGGCCTTGGTCCTCGGGAAGTAAATTATCGCTACAAGTACACTGACTCTGACCTGGCACGGCTCGCAGAGTACATTTCTTCTGTAAGTGCAACGAAGGTTTATGTAATGTTCAATAATGTGTACATGTTTGAAGACGCGCTTAGGTTTAAGAAAATAGCCGAAGAGGTGGGGCTGCCGCTAAAGCAGCCCTCCTAAGTATTCTTCGGGGCTTATGTGTTCCGCAAGGTATTCTTTTAGCCTCGAAATCGTGTCTACAGGGGTCGGATCCACGCCTCTTTTAAGCGCGGCCACTACTGAGATCGCGTCGACTGCGAAGTACAGGGTTAGCAGCTCCGCTAAAAGGCTGTCACTTTTCACGGTCACCACTAGCGGCTCTACGCCTAGGCCGCGCCACAGATTATCTAGCAGAAAGTCAATGCGGTGTTTCATTGCCTGCGCCTCCAAGCTCCCCCTTAAAACCACGGGCTTAAAACGCGCCGTTGCCTCGCAGCTCCACCCCATGATCTCGTTATGGTTTACCTCGGGAAGTTCTCCGTAAAATGCGTGTACCTTAGCGTTCTCGTTGAACTGTGTTTTAGCCCTGTACCCCGGGGAAACATAGGGTGCATATGAGTAAATGACAGGTGTTTTCCCGTAAGCGAACTCCGATATGTGCTCCCCCAAGCCTTCGCCGCTAACGCCGGAGGAGGACAATTCTACCGCGTCTTTACCCTTGGAGAGCCGTGAGAAATAGTCGTCCCTAATTCTTCTGATAAAGTCGATGGCCCCAGGAATCTCTTCCTTATAGCTGCCCACGCCAAGGAAATCCAATATCGAGAGTAGAGCCACAGCCATGTACGGGAATGATACGCGAGGGGGAAGGCCCCGGGGGAGCTTGAAGCACGGCAATCCCTTCTTCTCAGCTACTCTTTGAAGGTACCCATTGGAGGATACGCAGACGGGCTTTATACCGCGTTCAATAGCTTCTCGGAGGCAACGTAGCGTTTCCTCGGTGTTTCCCGAGTAGCTCACACTAACGTAGAGGTATTTTTTACGTGTAACGAAGCCTGGTAGTCGAAGCCCCCTCTCGACAATTACGGGCGGAGCCTCTTCGCCGAAAAGCAGGTCCTTGAGGAATAGCCCTCCTATCGCGGAGCCCCCCATCCCTGAGAGCACTATTCCACGAATCTCTTCCCCTACTAGAGGGAGAGCACTGAGAACTTTTTCGCCAGATGCATAGTACATTTGAAACGCTGATTCAAGATCTTCCGGGTACCTATAGACTCTCTCCAACATTTTGCCCTTATCAACACCAGCCTTGCCTGTAAGGCCGGTAAGCGAGTAGGGATCCATGGCTGTAGCCACGGTAAAAAAGGGGCGCGCAGCAGCTGATAAGCTTATGCCGTCAAGTACCTGGTAAGCTCTTCGAGCCCCACCTTCTCCTCGCGCCACTCCTCGAGATCCCTAACCGTGACCCGCCCCTCTTTGAGGTCGCGTGGACCTACAATTATGGCATATCTCGCACCGACGCTGGCGGCTTTTTCAAGGGCTTTTCTAAGGCTCCTGCCATATTCCACGGTGCACCTAAAGCCAGCGCTACGAAGCATTTCAGCTATCCTTATAGACTCTACTAGGAGCCCTTTCTCCGACTTTACAGGGATGATTACGCCTTGGAGCGGCTTATAAGCCGGCAAAACACCTTTCTCCCCCAGCACGTCGAGAAGCCTCTCTATGCCTATCGCCATCCCCGTGGCAGCGATTTCTCCACCACCCACGGTCGATATCAAATTATCATATCTTCCTCCCCCGGCAACGCTGCCTCCAGCCCCTTCAACCTTCACTTCAAACACAAGCCCGGTATAGTATCCGAGCCCCCTAACAATGCTATAGTCAACTATAGCTTCGACGCCGTACCCCTCTTTAAGTAAATCCAGTGTCTCCTTTAAGTGCGCAAGCCCCTTACGACCACTCTCCCCTTCCACGCTAATGTCAAGCCCTCCCTCCGTGAGACTATCGAGAATACTCTCCGCGTCCTCCCTTTTTACCCCGAGATTTACCAGCGAGTCCACCACAAACTCTCTACCCTTTTTCTCCAGCTTATCGAGAACCCTAAATGCCTCCTCCATTCGCTCCGCGGGCACACCCGCCTGCGCCAATATATCCTCCACTATTCTACGGTCACTAACCCTTATCTCAAAGCCTTCCAGCCCGGCGTTTCGAAGAGCCCTATCAGTAACCGCTATGACCTCAGCGTCCCCCTCCGGCCCGGAAACCCCCATAAGCTCTATGCCCGCCTGCCAAAACTCCCTGTAGCGCCCCTTCTGGGGCTCCTCGTACCGCCACACAGGCTGTATATAGTAAAACCGGATAGGCTTCGGCATATCCGGCCTCGCAGCAACGACCCTGGCTACAGGAGTCGTCAGCTCAAATCTGAGGCCGAGGCTTCTACCCCCCTTGTCCTTGAACCAATATATCTGCTCCTTGACCTCCTCTCCAGCCTTCGCAACTAGAAGATCTAAGCTTTCAAATGCAGGTGTAATTATCTCTCCATAGCCGTACTTTTCAAAAACCTCTCTAAGCTTCCCTTCCACAAATCTTTTCCTAAAGGCTTCTTCAGGCAGCCAGTCCCTCGTCCCTCGGGGCCTCCTGTACATACATCGGCTAAAGAAGGATGCGGCCAATGTAAATGTTGTCCTTCACCCTGAGAATCCTAACCGGCAGCCTCATCCCCACCGGTGGTTCCTCCCTCACACCCACTACCGTGACGACGCGGTTCCTCGCCACGCCGATCCACTGCCCCTTGAGCCAGCCCCAATACACGATCCGAACACCGACCCGCTCCCCCAGCCTAAACGCGGGCGGCACCGCCGGCGCCTTCCTTATACCAAAGTCCTCTGGCCTAAGCCTTAGCCGCACGCCAAACTCCTCCTCCCACTCCTCCAGTTTACGCCAGAAATCCCTCCACCTCATAGGTTTCACTCCGGGAGGCTTTCTCCCATACTTGTGCGCCTCATACTTTTGAACCCCCAGGGGAGGCCACTTCTTCCCAGCTCCTATATCTAAGGCCCACCTAATTATCCGGGGAATCTCAGAGTCGTTTATACCGGGAACCCAGACTGGCGCTACTAGGAGATCCATGTTTAGGCTTGACGCGATATACTCTGCCACATCAATAACCTTTCTCACGTCAAACCAGGGAGAGCCTGAGAGAAAACGTGCCAGCTGAGGGTCGAGAGCGTCGATAGACAGGTTTATCCTATCGAGCCCTGCATCGTCGAGCCGCTCAGCAAGCTCCCGTGTTAGCAGCGGCCCATGAGTCTCCAAAGCGATTGTTTCAACCCACGGCTTCCTTCTAAGCAGAGACACGAGCTCGACTATGTGGGGGTGCGTCAGCGGGTCACCTACAGCGTCCAGGTAGGCGTGCACCCTCCCAATCCCCTTTAGAGCAACCACTCTTTCCGCCCAGGACAAGAGGTACCTTATATCTACCCGGAACTCTGTCTGCCGGGTTGTGCTTCTCGGCCCCGCGTCTACGCTGCAAAATATACACGAGAAAGGGCAGAACGTTGTTGCTCTAAGCTGTAGAAGGTTTGTCCCCCTGTCAATTACGCCGAAGGCAATGTGCCCTAGGAGTGGGATCCCCGATTTTATGTCGAGGAAAAAACGTCTAGCCAAAGAAGGTTTCCCCCTCTTCTTCCTCGCCTTTGCCTAGAAGCTCTTTTATGAACTCCTTTATTTTTTCAAGTGCCCCCTCCTCTTTGAAAGCTCCGCGGCGTCCGTAGCCCTCCTCCAGGTCCCAGTAATCCTCTGGAACAAGCAGGCCTTCAATGTCCTTGACGTACTTATACCTCTTGTAAAGTATGGCTGCGACTAGTGAAGACACCGATAACGCCGCGGAAACCAGTATTGTCGTCTCCAGTGAGAGGGCGCCGAGAGGCGTGTCCAGGAAAACGTCTAGGAAAACGTTTTCAACGTTTTTGGTGGGGTCTACTATGAGGGATAGCGCCTGGTTTTTATATTTTATAAAGGCTTTTATACTACTACCGGGAGGTACAGGTATATTCCGGAAAACCACGTACCCGTTACTGTCAGAAAGCGAAGTGAACCGTAACTTATGGTTCGCACTGATAACTACAAGAGTTATGTTTGCCCCCTCCAGCGGCTTGTTAAACCACCCTTTAACGTGGAGCTTAACGTCCGTAACGTATGCCTTGAGCGTCGTGCTACCGTTGGCCAAGCGGCTTGGGTGGATACTCCCCTGATAAACGGGTACTCCATTGCAGCTAACGGTTATAGCCACGTCCACGTTGGGGAGCTGCTTCAGCACTATTCCCCCGCCTGTAAGCTTGAATATCCTTGTCACGCCGTCGTACTTGGCCGTAAAGTTGCATCCTATTAGCGTGTCTCCCGTAAGCGTGGTTACACGGATGCTCACATCATAGAGTGGAACCTCAATTATCCAGGAGCCGCCGCTAGAGGGTGTATATGTGTTGCTCCACGTTGTGTTGAGATACTCTATGGTTGCTTCATACCTGGAGTTTGTGAGTAGGAAGCCTAGGTTTACTGTCCACTGAGCCTTTTCCTGTGGAAGAACGTCCTCCTTCACCACGTACCCGGTTCTTTGTAGCACAACTTTTAACCTGAGGCCTTTAGGCAGCGCATAGGACGCTTTGGGTTTGACGATGAGCGTTGTTTTACGTAGAGGTAGAGTTATGGTCGCCGCTTCACTGGTAATTTTCACCGTCTTCCGTATAGACACGCCCTGCCAGGTAGCGGTAATAACGTATTCCCCTATTAGCGCCTGGCTAATAGTTACTTCCCCAGCGTTGTTTGTTCCAAGCTTTAGTTCGTCACCGAGTGGGGTCTCCACTATAACGGGGAGCAGGGGGACAGGGTTATTGTCCGCGTCGAGAAAGACGAGTTTTACACTATTTATAATTGGGATGGTGTACGTAAAAACTCTTTTTCCACCGCTTTTTACAGTAAAGGATTCGTCAATCACCTTTTTGTCTCTTAGAGTAACAACTACCCTATACGTGCCATAAGGCATGTTTGTAAAAGTTATCGCGTCCCTTTTCTTAAGGTCTATAGACTCGGCTTTTTTCCCGTTAGACGCGTATATCGTCGCGTTACCATTTATTCCCAGAGCCCGCGTCCCATCAGGCCTGACAAACTTTAGAGTTACCTCCGATGCGACGGGCAGCACAACTTTTACCCCTGTTTCACTGCAGTTCACATGTACTTTGACTATTTTCTTTACAACTATTTTACATGTCCAGGAATAACTTGCTTCTACTGTGTAATCTCCAAAAGGAATTATTAAAGCCTCTCCAGGCTCCGGGGAAAGCGATATACCGTTACCGTATATTTTCACAGACACCCTATACGTGATCGGCTCCTCGTTGTCATTAAGCACTGTTGCGACAAAGCTTGTAGTCCTTGTCAATATTTCTGCCGTAGAGTTTGAAGCTGTAAAGGTGAGATTTTTCTCGTATACAAGTTTGCCTCTCCAATTTACCTTAACTAGGTATACTCCTTCCGAGACGTTTAGTATCTTACAGGTTGTACATTTAGAGCTGAAAAC
>JALVKT010000162.1 GCA_027027675.1 Thermofilaceae archaeon
AGGCCCGCATGGCCCTGGAGGCCGGCGCAGACATAATGACGGTTCTCGCCTGCGCGCCCCCGGAGACCCTAAGCTCCGCCGTCGAGGCCGCTAGGAGGCTTGGAGGCATGGTCGCGGTGGACCTCCTCGGCGTGGACGACCCGGCAGCCGCAGCCGCCGCGGCGGGGGAGGCAGGCGCGGACATAGTGGTGTTCCACCTCGGCATCGACCAGCAGAGGGCTGGCCGCCGGGTCGACCCCGGGGCTGTGGGGAGGGTCGCCGATGCCTTCCGCGGCAAGGTGGCGGTTGCCGGCGGCCTCAACCCGGACATCATAGGGGAGCTCGGCAGGGCGGGGGTGAGGGCCGACATACTCATTGTCGGCGGCTACGTGACGAGGAGCAGCGACCCCGCGGTGGCCGCGAGGAGGCTAAGGGAGGCCGTGGAGAGGTGGATGTGATGGGGGACGCGAAGAGCTATGCGCTCATGCTCGCCGACGCGGTCAGGGAGAACGTGTCGAGGGTCGACGGGGACGGCCTCTCAAGGCTCGTGGACGAGATAGAGCGGGCCAGGAGGGTCTTCGTCGCCGGCGCGGGGAGGAGCGGCCTCGTGGCGAGGGCGTTCGCGATGAGGCTTATGCACCTCGGCCTCCAAGTATACGTGGTCGGTGAGACGATCACGCCGGCGATAGGCGTGGGCGACCTCCTCGTAGCCGTCTCGGGAAGCGGGTCTACGAGGAGCGTCGTGCTCGTAGCGGTGACTGCGAAGAGGCTGGGCGCAAGGGTCGCGGTGCTCACGAGCCACGAGTCCTCGCCCCTCGGGAAGCTGGCGGACGTCGTCGTCAGGGTGGGGGGCAGGGAGGAGGTCCTCGAGCGCGACTACCTGGCGGAGCAGCTGGCCGGCTTCTCCGTCTCCCCCGCCCCCCTGGGCACGCTCTTCGAGCTCACCTCCAGCGTAGTCCTCGACGCGGTGGTCGCGGCGCTCATGGAGAGGAGGGGGGTGTGCGAGGAGGACTTAAAGGCTAGGCACACGAACCTCGAGTAGGTGGCCGGGCATGCGGCTGGGCGTGGGCAGCGACCACGCGGGCTTCAAGGTGAAGGAGCATATTAGGGAGAGGCTCTCCCAGGCCGGCTACGAAGTGGTCGACTACGGCACCCACGGGCCGGAGAGCACAGACTACCCCATCTACGCGTTCAGGGTGGCCGAGGCGGTGGCCAGGGGCGAGGTGGACGCAGGCATCCTCGTCTGCGGCACGGGCATCGGGATGTGCATCGCAGCCAACAAGGTGAGGGGCGTCAGGGGCGCTGTCGCCTGGAGCGTGGAGACCGGGAGGCTCGCGAAGAGGCACAACAACGCGAACGTCCTCTGCCTCCCCGGCAGGCTCCTCGAGCCAGAGGAGGCGTGGCGCGTAGCCGAGGCCTGGCTGGGCGAGGAGTTCGAGGGCGGCAGGCACGCGAGGAGGCTCGCGCTTATAGCGAGGCACGAGGAAGACGCTTTCTGCTAGGCGGGCTGGGCGGCCAGTATCTCCGCCTCCTCCACCTCTATGAGGCGGCGCGCGTAGTCCTCGTAGCGGTACACCTTGAGGGGGGCGGCGAAGCGGAGCCCGCTGGGAGGGCTTACCACGAGGGCCTCGCCGCGGTCAAGGGTCTTTATCTCCTCCGCCGCCTCGTCGAGGTACGGGCTGTAGCTTATAACCTTCTCGTAGTCGGGCCTGGTGGGGAGGGGGAGTATGATCTTCGTCAAGGCCTGCCTTATCACGGTCTCCATTAGCTCGCCGGGCATCTGCGTGATGTAGAGGCCGCCCACCTTGTACTTCCTGCCGCGCTTCGCTATAATTGAGAATATGTTCTCCCGGACCTCGCCGGGCGCCGAGAGGGCGGTCTTGCTGAGGTACCTGTGAGCCTCCTCCACCATTATGAGGACGGGCGGGAGCTCCTCCCACCTCTCCGGGAGCTCCTTCTTGAGCTTCTCGTAGGCCCTGAAGACTCGCGCCGCTATGAGCGTCGCGAGGAGCTTCTCCTCGCCCTCCGTGGCGAACGGCGTCTCGATGAGGACGACGCGGCCCTTGGCCACCGCCGACACGACGGTCTTGGCGAGGTCGTAGCCGCAGTCCTGGCAGAATATCTCGCCCTCCCCTGTGAGGCGGCGCAGCTTCCTGCGCGTAACGTTTATCGTGTTCACGCTGCTCATCCTGCCCAGCCTCTGGTACAGGCTCCTACTGTCCGTCGATATCATCGCTGACACCCACTCGTCCCCGAACGTCCTATACGCTATCCAGAGGAGCTCCTCCTGGGGCCCCGTGAACTCCCCCGTCATCGCGAAGTCCCAGGGCCTAAGCCTCGCAACGTCCATCTTCAACGGGTGCGCGAGCACGCTCCTCTCCACCGACACTCCGTCCACGCTTACCGTGACGCGGAGCCTGCCGGGCCGCGAAGCCCTCCCGCTCACGAGGAGGAGCCTCTCCTCAGAGTAGGGGAGATGGGCCAGCCCCATGTGCCCCGGCCCCCCACCGGTCAGGTACTCGCTCTCACAGTCGAAGAGCACGAGGCTATACCTGCCAGCGTGAAGTATCGAGGCGGCGAGCACGCGGCCCAGGTTGCTCTTACCCGCGCCCGTGCTGCCCGCAACCAGTATGTGGTGCGGTATCACGCGGCCGCCGTCGAGGCTCACCTCCACCTCCCCCGCCCTGTGCCCCACGCGGACACGCCCGAGGGGTATGTCGCCCGTGTCGAGGCGCAGGGCCTCCAGGTCGCCCCGCTCCAGCGTCTCCACGGGGGCGAAGAGCGGCGGCACCGACGT
>JALVKT010000163.1 GCA_027027675.1 Thermofilaceae archaeon
GCCCCTGTTCTCGTTCACAAGCCTCGCGCCCTCAAGGTACCCCGCAAGCTGCCTAACCCTAGCAGGATCACCAGCAACAACAACACGCTCAGCAACATCCCCACGACCAGCCAATATATGGAGGGGCAATTTCTCAGCCAAGAATTACCCCGCCAGGCGTAATATCAGCTTATCCCATGAGCCCCGCGGGATACCTGACTCCCCCAACCATTCCAGAAGTTGAGAGAAATGGTAGCGGGGGGTGGATTCGAACCACCGACCTCGGGGTTCCTCCTCCCCCATAGGGGGTTATGAGCCCCGCGGGATACCTGGCTTCCCCACCCCGCTTTAGGGCCGGTGATAATTTTCTAGGCTGTGCCTTTATGTTTTTCGTTCGTTTCCGTGCGTGTAGAGCATGTTGACAACCGACTCGGCGGCGTGCGTGGTTGTCTCTATTACACGCGTCACCTTTGCCGGGCGGTGACTTAATAGGTATATTTTTTCAACCGTTCCGAGGAGCTCGGCTATCTGGTGGGACACTATTATCATCGATGTTCTCCTGCTCTTGGCGAGTGACTTCAGAGTTTCGCGTAGCGCGTGTACAGCGGCCACGTCTAGCCCCGTGTAGGGCTCGTCGAGGAGCAACACGTCCGGGCTTGTGACTAAGGCTCTCGCAATGGCTGCCTTGCGCGCCGTGCCCCCGCTCACGTGGCGGGGATACCTGTTAAGGTACTCCTCAATGCTCAACAGCTTCGCCGTTTCCTCTACGCGGCGCTCCGCCTCCTCCGGCGGTAGGCGCAGAGGTTTGAGGGCCAGCATAATGTTGGCTCGCAGAGTCTTCCATGGTAGGAGGAGGTTGTCTTGGGGTATCAATGCCACCGTACCCTTAACGGCCACGGTTCCCCTGTCAGGCCTCTCTATGCCTGCAGCGATCTTCAGGAGAGTGGTCTTCCCGCAGCCGTTTGGCCCCGCAATGCCTATCGTCTCGCCGCGCCCCAAAGATATGGTTATGCCGTCGAGAACCGGCTCGCCGTCGTAGCTCTTGTATATGTCCCTCAGCTCTAGGATAGCCATCTTCTCACCCAGTTTTCAAGTGGCGCAAGCGCTAGCCTGTCGAGCACTACCATTAGGGCCACTAGCAGCGTGCCCCAGGCGAAAACGCCCTCTTTTATCCCCATGTCGTAGTTATACATTATCTGATATCCTATGCCCCCGCTTGCCCCGAAGGCCTCGGCGACCACGCTTATCCTGAGCGCTACGCCTATGGCGCTGCGTGCGGCGGCTGCGAGGTGGGGAATAGTGCCGGGAAGTATTATCTCAAAGAACTCCTCGGTGGGCTTGAGGCCCAGTATTTTTACGAGGAGCGAGTAGCGTTTCTCTACGGTTTCCATGCCCCCCAGCATCCCGGAGAGTATTATGGGGTGCGCCACCGCGGCGGTGACGAGTATGGGGGGTATGCGGCTTGTGACGCCGAAGACCATGACCGCCACTATCGCCCAGACGAGTACGGAGACGCTCTGTATGAGCGTGTTGTAGGCTGATACTATCCCGCGCATGGCCCGGGAGGTGTAGGCCAGGTATGCGATGGCTGCTGAGAGGAGCAGGGCCAGTGTGAAGCCGGCGACGCTGTTAAAGAGCGTCGTGAAGGTGGAGTCAAACAGTAGTTGGGGGGGTGTTGCCTGCAGGTACGCTGCTGTTGCAGCCGGGCTTGGTATAAGGGGGGTTGTGGAGGAGAGTATTTGCCAGAGAAAAATTCCTCCAACGGTTACTACCAGGTAGTTTAGGGGGCCTCGAAGACTGAGTCGGGTATTGAGTCGGGGTTCTCTGGGAGATAGCCTCCTTTCCACGCGAGCCACCATGCGCTGCGTATCCCTTTGATAGCAGAGTTGTCTAGTTGCCCCTGGTAGATAATAGTTCTGCGATACATCGTGTCGAAGACTTTGGGGTCAAGCCTGTACAGTGAAACTATTATCTGCCTAGTCTTATCCGGGCTTGAAACCCATATCTTAGCCGCCTCCGCCCTGGCCTCTACGAGCCTTCTGAGGGCTTCGCGGCTTACACTGCTCCTCGCAACCCACACAAGCATTACCGGCTTACCGCTTAGACCCGCCTCTTTCCAAAGCGTCAGGTAGTCAGCCACTATGTGGGCGCCCCTCCCGAGGGCCTCGCTCACTATAGGCTCCCACGCCACTATTGCGTCGACGTCGCCGCGCTGAAGCGCGTCTGCGAGGCTCCCAGGGGGAACGTTCACCGCCTCCACGTCGCCGCTGCCGCCAGGCTCGTACACTTTCAGCCCGTATATGACTGCCATGTAGGCCTTGAACATCTTGTAGGTGCCGGAGGCCGTGACAACGCCCACCTTCTTGCCTTTAAGGTCGGACGGGCTTTTCAGGGAGGGAGACATTGCGAGCACAGCCTGGTTTTGGAGCATGTCGACCGCGATTATCTTGACGCTTGCCCCGTTCTCTATTATGCGGGCGGCAACCTCGGCTGGAATAATGGCAACGTCCACCTCTCCCTTCGCAAGGGCGGTGGCTATGTCGGGCGTCTTCTGAAACCTTATGACACGTATCTGCAGCCCGTAGCGCTCGCCCAGGCGCATCTCGTCGAGAATGTCGAGCGTGCTTATCCCGCCCTGAAGGGTGGCTATTTTCAACGCGTACTTCGCGCCTGTGCCAACCCTGCCTTGCATGTAGAACATTAGGGCTGCCGCCAGAGCCACTACCGCCACTATAGCCGCGAGGATTACCTGTTTATTCACATGCCACTCAACATCGGTACCCGTTTATTCCTTATGCGCCTACAGGCTTAGGAGCCTGGCGGCTATCACCCCGCTTGCAACTATAACGCCCACGGCCAGGTTCACGTTAAACGCCCCCCTCGTGTCGCCGCGCAGATAGAGGACGAACTGTGCGGCTAGGAGGAGCACCGCGACCGCCGCCGATGCGAGGTAGAGGACGTTTAGCGTGTAGGCACAGGCCGCGCATATAAACAGGGCCGCAGCCGCGGCCTCCATCGAGACAGAGGCCTTTAGCGCCGCGCCTTCCCCGAAGCACGCGGGTATACTGCCCAGACCCTCAACCCTGTCAAACTCTGCGTCCATCGTGGCGTAGAGTGTGTCGAAGCCGGCAACCCAGAGGGTGACTGCCGCCACGAAGAGCCAGGGGGCTTCAACCACGACTTTGGGGAGGAGGCTGAGCGGGCCGCCCGCCACTGCCACGTAGCCTCCGAACACCACCATGCCGAGGGCTAGGCCCAGGTGTATGTGGGGTAGGCAGTGAATCCTCTTAGCGTGGGGGTAGGTTATGGCTATGAGCCACAGTATGGGGCTCAGCAGCGCTGCACACTGGTTTAGGAGTGCCGCGGAGAGGTAGTATGTTAGAGAGCCCAGGGCAACTAGGAGCCACGCATCCCTGAGGCTCACGGCGCCTGTGAGGAGGGGCCTTTTAGCCGTGCGGGGGTTCTTTGCGTCTATGTCCATGTCCGCAATGTTGTTATAGGCCATGGCGGCCGTCCTCAATCCCAGCACCGCGGTAAAGATGAGTAGGGACTCGTAGACGCCCGGTATTCCGGCCAGCAGGGCCCCCGCATACGCGAAGGGAAGGCTGAAGAGCGTGTGTTCTATCCTCACAAGCCTGGCCAGGGCGGCAAGCCTCCCAGCGTTCCCCACGGCGCCCGGGTCCCACCTAGCCTTCACGGCCCATCACCCTCCCTAGCACGCGTTGAACCTTCTTGAGAACCTCAGGGTCTTCAGCCACTTCCAACGGCGGCTCCGCCCCGTACTCCTCGGGGAGCTTTTTCGTAGCATCTATGCCCAGCTTTGAGCCGTAACCCGGTGAGGGGGCGGCTGGGTCTAGCACGTCTGTATGGGAATGCTCCATGACGACGACGTCTCTCTGGGGATCCACGTACGATGAGACCGCCCAGATAACTTCCCCCAAGCTGTGAGGATCTATGCTGGCGTCGACGACAACTATTATTTTTGTGAGGCTTGTCTGGCCGAGCCCCCAAAGCGCCGACATAACCTTCTTCGCGTGCCCCGGATACCTCTTTTTTATCGAAACTATTAGCATGCCCTGGAAAACTCCGTGCTCGGGAAAGTACATGTCCTCTATCTCTGGCAGCAAGAGCTTAATCACGGGCAGAAACACCCTCTCATAGACCCTGCCGAGCACGGCGTCCTCGAGCGGCGGCTTGCCAACTACTGTGCCGTAGTAGATCGGGTCATCCCTATAGTACATGCGTTCCACGTGAAAAACCGGGTACTTCTCCCGGGGCTTATCGTAAAACCCAAAGTGGTCTCCAAAGGGCCCCTCCTCAACCTTTTCCTCTGGATCCACGTGGCCCACAAGCAAGGCCTCCGCGCACGCAGGCACCTCGAGGCCGTCTATCTCGTAAACCTTTACCCCCTCCCCGCCCAGCACCCCCGCGAAGAGGTACTTGTCGAGGGGGTGAGGAACAGGGGCGGCCGCCGCTAAGAGCACGGGCACGCTGCAGCCTATGGCGACGGCGACGGGCATCCGTCTCCCCCACCTTTCCGCGTACCACGCGCCTCTCTTGTGGATTTGCCAGTGTATAACTGCCCTCGCGCCGTCGAGTATCATCATCCTATAGACTCCTAGGGTGTGAACCCCCGTTTCCGGGTCACGTGTAACGACTACCGGGTAGGTTAGGTATCTCCCCCCGTCCAGGGGCCACGTCTTGAAAGCCGGTAGCACGTTGAGGGGCGAGTCTTCGGGGCCCAGCTCGTTCTCCATGAAACGCGGTTTACCCGTTTTCCTCGGGAGATAGGAGGAGAAGCGTAGAACGTCCCCCGCACCCTTGAGCCTCGTAAACGCACCCAGGGGAGGTGGACGCTTTATGGGAGCGACAAGTCTTTCACCAAGCTCCTCCAGCTTCTCCACGCCGAGGTACTCGGCTACCTCGCCCAGGCCGCGGAAGATGTTCCCCACGACCCGCCATCCCGGATGCCCCGAGACATTGTTAAAGAGGAGAGCAGGCCCCTTGAGCCTCATAACCTGCCTCAGCAAAGCTGGAATCTCGAGGACCGGCGACAGCTCCTCCCCAACTCTCCGCAGCTCGCCCCTTTCTTCGAGCCAGGAAATGTACTCTCTGAGATCTTCAGGCACATGAAGAGGTAGCTGTCCACTTATAATAAGGCGTGGCGGCGCCACCCCTCCCCGCATCCCCCTCTCGGGGGAGTCTCGGACATCGGGCGCGGCGCCGCCAAATGCTTTTCGGCGCCACTATAAATAGTGTTTACCGCCGGCGACGGAGAATATTAAACCGGGTTATTCTACACGGGGCACAGTATAGTACTGCTTTTAAGCGCAACAGGCCTACTATCTCGGAGGCGACACCTATGAGTGAGGACAAGTCTAAGCGTATAATACTCTGGTTCGAAGAGCTAACAAAGGATGACGTACCCCTAGTAGGCGGCAAAAACGCGAACCTCGGCGAGCTTCTCCGCAGCGGGATACCCGTTCCGCCGGGCTTCGCCGTCACCGCCTACGCGTATAAGCGGTTCATAGAGGAGACTGGCATAAAGGACAAGATCTACGAGATACTCCGCGAAAAGGTTCCCAGCACCGCCGCTAAGCCAGAGGACTACATAGAGGCTAGCAAGGAGATACGGAGGCTCATTGAGAGCACCCCCATGCCGAAGTATATCGAGGAGGAGATACGCAGGGCCTACCGCGAGCTTAGCAAGCGCGTCGGAAAGGACGAGGAGTTCGTAGCCGTTAGGAGCAGCGCCACCGCGGAAGACCTTCCGGGCGCCAGCTTCGCCGGCCAGCAGGAGACGTACCTCAACGTGAAGGGCGAGGACGAGGTTGTAGAGAAAGTGCAGAAGTGCTGGAGCAGCCTCTTCACACCCAGGGCCATATTCTACAGGGAGCAGAAGGGCTTCGCCCACGAGAAGGTGCTGATCAGCGTTGCCGTCCAGAAGATGGTTAACTCGAGGAGCGCCGGCGTCATGTTCACCATACACCCCGTCACCGGCGACGAGAGCAAGATAGTCATCGAGGGGCACTGGGGACTCGGCGAAGCCGTCGTCAGCGGCGCCGTAACGCCCGACGAGTGGGTCGTCGACAAGGAGACCCTCGAGATAGTCGAGCGCCGCATAGTAGAGAAGGAGTGGGAGCTCGTACGCGACCCGGAAACCGGCAAGACCGTGAAGCGGCCCATACCCCCTGAGCGCCGCAAGGCCCCCAGCCTCACCGACGAGGAGGTGAAGTACCTCGCGGAACTCGCCAAGAAGATAGAGAAGCATTACGGCATGCACATGGACATCGAGTGGGCCGTGGACAGGGACCTCAAGTTCCCGGAGAGCGTCTTCATAGTACAGGCTAGGCCTGAAACCGTGTGGAGCGTCAAGAAGGGCGCCAAGAAGGAGGAGGGCAAAGCGGTAAAGGTCAGCGAGGCAAAGGTCGTCGTCAAGGGCCTCCCAGCCAGCCCTGGCGTAGCCTACGGCAAGGCGAAGATATGCCTCACCCTGGAGGACGCTGAGAAGAAGATGCAGAAGGGCGACATACTCGTCACCACGATGACCGACCCCGACTGGGTCCCCTACATGAAGATGGCGGCGGCCATAGTCACCGATGAAGGCGGAATGACCGCCCACGCGGCCATCGTTAGCAGGGAGCTCGGCATCCCGGCCATCGTAGGCACCAGGGAGGCCACGAAGAAGATGCAGGACGGCAAGGACTACACCGTCGACGCACGCGCAGGCATAGTCTACGAGGGCTACGTCAAGGAGCTCCTCGAGGGCGAGGAGGAGAAGAAGGCGGCAAAGGCCGCGCCCATAGAGATAGTCTACAAGCCCATAACGGGCACGAAGATCTACATGAACCTCGGCGTACCCGAGAAGATAAAGGACTACAAAGACCTGCCCTTCGACGGCATCGGCCTAATGCGCGTCGAATTCATAATGGCCAGCTACGTCGGCGAACACCCGCTCTACCTGCTCGAAACGGGCAGGGGCCAGACACTCGTCGACAAGATGGCCGACGGCATAGCCATGGTAGCCCGCGAGATATACCCGCGCCCAGTAGTCGTAAGGTTCAGCGACTTCAAGACCAACGAGTACCGCCAGCTCAAGGGCGGCGAGAAGTACGAGCCCGAAGAGGACAACCCAATGCTCGGCTGGAGAGGCGTGAGCCGCTACATAAGCCCACAGTACGAGAAGGCCTTCCGCCTTGAAGTACAAGCCATAAAGAAGGTACGCGAGGAAATGGGCCTCAAAAACGTCTGGGTAATGGCACCCTTCGTCAGGACACTATGGGAGGCCGAGAGGTTCGTCCAGATACTCGAAGAAGAGGGCCTCAAGAGGGGCCGCGACTTCAAAGTCTGGGCCATGGCCGAGGTACCCAGCATAATATTCCTCGCCGAAGAGTTCTCCAAGTACTTCGACGGCTTCTCCATCGGCAGCAACGACCTCACACAGCTAACCCTCGGAGCCGACAGGGACAGCGCAATACTCCCCAAGATAGACCCCCGCTACTTCGACGAACGCGACCCAGCGGTCCGCACAGCCATCGCCATGCTGATAGAGAAGGCCCACAACAGCCCCTATGGTTATAGAACAGTCAGTATCTGCGGTCAGGCGCCTTCAGTATACCCAGAATTTGCTGCGTTCCTCGTTAGAATGGGAATTGATAGCATAAGCGTCAACCCCGACGTCGTAGCCAGGACGAGGGAGATAGTCGCTAGCGTGGAGCGCAGGATACTCGTGGAAAAGGCGTTAGGGATAGACCACGGCGAGGCAGAGGACCTCGGCTGGCCGATGAGGAGGTCGAGGCGCGGCCTGCCGAACGTGTGGGCTCGCAGGGTAGACGAGCTATAAACACATAATATCTTTGTCTACCCTTTTCTTTGCCGGTACGGCGATACATACTTTTTATATTCACCCTTCTTTAGGCGGAAATTATGCGTGACTGGCGTGAGGCCGCAGCCCTAGCGTTGGCCCTCCTAGACGACGCGTTGGATCTCGTCGACGTTGCGCAGCCTCTTGAAAGCCTCGTTGATATCGCGTT
>JALVKT010000164.1 GCA_027027675.1 Thermofilaceae archaeon
GTGCCGCGCTCCTTGCCCTCAAGGGTGTGCTGCATGCTCACCGGGTGGGCCTCAGCCGGGTTGCCGCCGAATATCAGGTAGACGGAGATGAACTTGGTGTCTATGAAGTGCTGCGTCTGGGCGCCGAAGCCCACCGTGCCGGCCAGGCCGGCGACGGTGGTGCTGTGGCACCTCCTCGCGTCGTGGTCGATGTTGTAGCTGCCGAGGAGCGTGGCTATCTTCTTTATCAGGTAGGCCTCCTCGTTCGTGAGCTTCGCGCCGGCCTCGATCATCATTGGGAAGAGCTTGCCCACGTAGTAGATGCCGTCGCTGTGGTACGGGCCCCACTCGCCCTTCTTCTCGTAGTTCTCGATGATGTTCTTCAGCTTGTCGGCTATGTAGCGGAAGGCCTCGTCCCAGGTGGCGACGCGCCACTGGGGCCTGTACTTCTCCAGTATAGCGCGGAACTCGTCCTCGCTGCTCGCCTTCTTCAGCTCCTCCACTGGGGGCTTGGGGTTGACCCTTATTAGCGGCTTTGTGAGGCGCCTCTTGTTCCTAGAGCCGAACTGCTGTATGGAGGCGAGGCCCTTGGGGCAGAGGCGTCCGAGGTTCTGCGGGTTGTCGGGGTCGCCCTCCAGGTAGAGGACCTCGTTGTTCCTCTTGTAGAAGATTATGCCGCAGCCGACGCTACAGTAGTTGCAGATGCCCCTGACCTCCGTTGTGAAGCGGAAGTTGTCGCCGAACCCTATTTCTCCGAGCTTGTACTTTTTCGGTGTGGGCAGTGCAGTGGCGGTGCCGACGTTGGAGAGGGCGAGGGCGAGCGCCCCGAGACCGAGGGTCTTGAGGAAGCGCCGCCTCGTCGCCCTATATCCTTCACCGTCCATGTTTTCAGCCTCTTTAACAGAAATATATGTTAGGGAAAGAAATATACGGGTTTACTAATTTCCTCGATATTTATACGCAGAAATATCGAGGAATAATTATCATTATTTATCTTAACCAGGGCGGATAGGTTTATACGCCCCCACCCCCCAGCCTACCTGTGTCCGAGGAAAACTTCCAGGAAGACATGCCCGAGGACTACTTCGCCTACGAGGAGCTCCAGTACCCCGACAGGAAGTGCCGCAAGCCCGGCTCCAAGAAGAGGGACAAGTTCAAGGCGGGAAGGGAGCCTTGGAAGGAGGAGTAGAGACATACAGGATACTTAGGGCCTTCAGGGCCACAGCCACCTCCCTCTCCGAGATAGAGGACCCCGTAGCAGTGGAGCAGCCGGTAAAGGCCCTCATAGGCGGGGCCAAGCACACCCTCTACGCCCTCCCCCAAGCCATCGAGGAGCTCGTCACCGGCTACGCGTACACAGAGTCCCTGCTAAAGCCCCCCTTCTGGGTGAAAGACGCGGCCGCCTCCCCAACGCCTATACCCCGTGGCCGCCTTGTCCACGCCCCAGGCCCAGCGGAGCCGCCCCACCTAAGCCCCCAGCTACTCTCCACAGCCATGGACGAGCTGCTCTCCTCGGGGACTCTCCACTTCAAGACCGGCGCCACACACCTCGCAGGAGCCCTCGCCGCCGGGGGACTCATATACACCTTCGAGGACGTCTCGAGGCACAGGGCCGTCGACAAGGTTGTCGGGGCCCTCCTCCTCTCCGGCGAGACGCCCAGGGCCTACGCGCTCCTCGTGAGCAGCCGCATAACATACACCCTGGCCCGCAAGGCCGCCGCCGCAGGCTTCGCGGCGATGGCTTCTAGGGCCGCGGTCACCACCGCCGCCGTGGAGGAGGCCCGGAGAGCGGGCATGTGCCTCATAGGCTTCGTGCGCGGCGGCCGCCTAAACATCTACGTCCCCTGCCCCTCAATCGCCGGCACAAGCCCCGCCGCCACGGCGAGCGAGGAAAAAAGCGAGAAGGCAGCCACGTAGAGCCCTGTCTCCCAGAGATTAGTCTCTGGAACCAAGCCTGCCGTTACAAGCATGAATGCCGAAAGCATCAAGCCGGCATAGGCTGCGCTTATCCTCCTCTCCCCCTTAGCCACGGCCACTCCCGGCAGAGATGCTACGAGCGGCGCCAAAGCCCACCCCATCCCACCGGCAGCGGCGGCCACCGGCACCGCAGCCCCCAAAGCTATGGCCAGCCAGCGCCTCCCCCTCCACATGAGCAGTGCAGCAGCCAAGCCTACAACCGCCTCCAACACGGCTAGGGGCGCCCAGAAACGAATATCCACGAGAGAGGCTAAGAGGAAACCTAAACCTAGACCTAATGCCTCCTCCCTCCTCATCCCTCACACCCACACACTCTTCGTCATAGCCATGCTAACCAGACCGTACGCGAGAACAGCGGCCACAACAAGAGCGTTCACAGGGTCACCGCCGGCCAGCAATGCAACCGGTGAGAAAAGGCAGCCCGCCACAGCAATAGCATCACCCCGCTCACGGTAAACACGTACCATAGCGACAGCCGCCAAGAGAGGGATCGCAACCGCTAAACCCTGTAAAAACATTCCATACATAAACCCTGCCACAATAGACCAGACAACGCCTGCAACGAGGACACCGAGAGGCCTCACCCCACGCACTCGGCGTAGCGTGGAGTAAGCAGCCAACATGCCGGCGACCGCGGGGCCGGCGTTTATTACAAGAGCCTCTGTAGAGAGGAGCGCCGAGACGGCTAGGAGGTACGGCTCAGCAGCCAGCGTCACGGCGGCCGTGTAACGTGAAAGCGAGTCCTGCTTAGCCGCCGCTATAAAAGCATAGAACGC
>JALVKT010000165.1 GCA_027027675.1 Thermofilaceae archaeon
GTTTTTTACACACCTATAAAAAACACTGCACCGTTTTTTCCCTGAAAGGCTTCACGTTTACCTCTCATGGCGGGGTGGGTGGCAGGTGAACTGGCTGGCTAAACGCGTGGCCGTGGCGCTGATCACAGTGTACGTGGCCGCGTCGCTGACCTTCTTCATAGTCAGGGCGATGCCCGGCGACCCCATCGAGGCGCTTGCCCAGGAGTTCGTGAAGCAGTACTACATGAGCTACGCCGAGGCCCTTGCCCTCGCTAGGAGCGTGGCGCCCTTCGTCCCGAAGGGTGACCTGCTCCACCAGTACCTCCAGTACATGTGGAACTTCCTGCACGGGAACCTGGGGGTCTCGATAACATACAGCACGGGCACGCCGGTGATAAAGCTCCTGGCCGCGACGATCCCCTGGACCGTCCTCGTGGTGGCCACGAGCCTCGTGATAAGCTTCGCCATTGGGATAGCGATAGGCATGCTTATGGCGTACAAGCACGGCAGCAAGCTGGACAGCGGCCTCGCCCTCCTCTTCTCGATCACCAGGAGCCTCCCCGAGTACCTGGTCGCCATATTCATGCTGAGCATATTCGCGTTCCAGCTGAGCTGGTTCCCCACCAGGGGCGCCTACAGCGTGGAGCCGGGGCCGACGCTGGAGTTCGTGGCCGACGTGATGTACCACGCGGCACTGCCGATTATGACGTGGATAATAGTCCACTTCGGGGGCTGGGCCCTGGGGATGAGGGGGAACACTATAAGCGTGCTGGGCGAGGACTACATCGCCTACGCGAAGGCCAGGGGCATCCCGGGGAGGAGGATAGTGTTCACCTACATCGGTAGGAACGCTATCCTCCCGCTCTTCACGAGCCTCATGATATCGCTGGGCTTCATGTTCGGCGGCTCGATATTCATAGAGTACATCTTCAGCTACCCCGGGGTCGGCTACATGCTATACCAGGCCCTGATAAACAGGGACTGGTACCTCATGATAGGCGCGTTCGACATAATAGTGATAGCGGTCGTCACGGGCACGCTCCTCGCGGACGTGCTCTACGGCTTCCTCGACCCGAGGGTTAGGCGGGGTGAAAGGTGATGCGCGAGGCGCTTGAGGCGTTCTGGCACGACTGGGTCGTCGTCCCCGGCAAGGTACTCTGGATGGACAAGAAGGCCCTGGCGGGCTTCCTGATACTCGTGTTCTACTTCCTCATGGCCACGGTCGGCCCCCTAGTCACCCCCTACCCCAAGTCTTACAGCTGCAAGGTCTACCTGCCGCCCACCCTCTTCAAGCTGCCCCCCAGCCTCGAGCACCCCCTGGGCTGCGACTACTTCGGCAAGGACATCTGGGCCCAGATAGTGTGGGGCGCCCCCACCGTTCTCGAGATAGCGTTCATCGCGGGCCTCGTCACCACGCTGGTCGGCATAACGGTTGGGATGGTGTCAGGCTTCAAGGGGGGCCGCTTCGACGCGGCGATGATGGGCCTCACAGACATAGTGATGACTATTCCCGGCCTCCCCCTCCTCATAGTGCTGGCCACCGTGATTAGGACGAGCGACCCCCTAGCGGTGGGCCTCATGCTGAGCGTCACGGCCTGGGCCGGCCTGGCGAGGGCGATTAGGAGCCAGGTCCTCGCGCTGAGGCAGCGCGACTTCATAGAGGCGGCGAGGGTTGGCGGCCTCTCGACGGCGGAGATAGTGTTCAGGGAGATAATGCCGAACCTGATGAGCTACATCGCGATAAACTTCATATTCGCCACCACGGGCGCCATATACGCGAGCGTCGGCCTCTACTTCCTCGGAGTCCTCCCGTTCACCTCCTTCAACTGGGGGATAATGCTCAACATGGCGTACGCCCAGGCGGGGGCCGAGTACAGCCTGTCGACGATGCACTACATCGCGGCCCCGATACTCGCGGTGATAGGGCTCCAGGTGGGCCTCATACTCTTCAGCTACTCGATAGACGAGATATTCAACCCGAGGCTTAGGACGGAGCTCTGAGGTGCGGCCCGGTGAAGGGGAGGCTCGTCGCCGCCGCCAAGGAGGCCGTGCACGGTCTGAGGGGGCTACGGAGGCCCCGCACCACGGACGTCTTCGAGCGGCTCGGCTACGTCACGCCCTCCACTGTCCACGTGTCGAACTACGGGGCTAAGCGGCCGTTCGCGGTCTTCAACCCGGGGGCCGCGCTGGTGGGCAGGAGGCTCCACGTCTTCCCGAGGCTCGTCTTCGACTACTACCAGTACGTGTCAAGCATAGGCCACTTCTCCCTGGACGTGGAGGAGCTCCTCTCGGAGGGGCCCCCCGGGGCTGTGGAGGCGGAGATAATCATGTGGCCGAGGGAGAGGTGGGAGTTCCTGGGCTGCGAGGACCCAAGGGCCCACCCGGTCGACGGGGGCTTCCTCCTCCTCTACACGGGGAAGGGCTACTACAGGGTCGACGGGGCCGTGGAGGGGGGCAGGTACAGGGACGTCCTCGGCGTCGCCCTCCTCGACGGCGGCCTCCGCGTCGCCAGGAAGGGGTTCCTCAGGATAATGGACGGGTCGTCGGAGCTGCTCACGTGGAGCAACAAGGACAGCGCCCTCCTCGAGCCCCGGAGGCAGCGGGGCGTCATACTGACGCGCCCAGAGGTGGACGGTATAAGGATGGGGTGGCGCGGCGTGGCCGACCTCGAGGAGATGGCGATATACGCTGACACCCTGGAGCCCGTACTGGCCCCCGAGGAGTGGGA
>JALVKT010000166.1 GCA_027027675.1 Thermofilaceae archaeon
ATGGCCGCCTACGCGAAGGTGCTCAAGCCAATCGCCATGACACTGCTCATCATAATAGTCCCCTGGATAATCCTCGGAGTACTCATACTCTCCCTCCCATTCGGCTTCCCCTGGAACAAGACCGTTATAGGCTACATAGACATCCTCGGCTGGCACCTCCCCGTATACCTGGAGGGCCTCGGCTGGGGCATCACATGGCCCCTCCGCATCTCGGTCGCCATCTCCACGGCCCTCTTCTTCTACCTCACAACGAACCAGGCGAAGCTCGTCGCCACCCTCTTCAAGATGAAGGTCCCCTTCAAGGCAATCTACATGATAATAGCCACCTTCCAGTTCATACCCCTCCTCTTCGACGAGGCAACAACGATTATGCAGGCGCAGATCTCCAGGGGCCTCAAGACGGACGTCGGCGTACTCCAGAGGATAAAGAACTACCTCGCAGTGGTCATCCCCCTCACCATAAGCGCCCTCAACAAGGTCCAGACAAGGGCGATAACCCTCGAGGCCAGGGGCTTCAGCGCCCCAGTCAAGAAGACCTTCCTCTACGAGGCCAAGCTCACAGCGGCCGACTGGGCCTTCCTCGCGGCGATAATAGTCACAACGATCTTCCTGGCCTGGGTATACGTCTACATAGGCTACTCCCCAATCGCACACCTAGAGTGGATATGGGCGTGAGAACATGGAGCCGATAATAAAGGTTGAAAGACTAGCCTACAGCTACCCCAGGAGGGAGCTCGTACTCTACGACATAAACTTCGAGGTAAACAAGGGCGAAGTCCTAGGCATAATAGGCCCCAACGGCGCCGGGAAATCCACGCTCTGCAAGGCCCTAAACGGCCTCGTACCCCACTTCTACGGCGGCAAGTACGGCGGACGCGTAGTAGTGGCAGGCATGGAGGTCCTAGAGCACACCGTCGCCGAGCTCTCCACAAAGGTCGGCATAGTCTTCCAGGACCCCGAGGAGCAGATGTCAGGCCTAGCCCTCACCGTCTGGGAGGAGGTCGCCTTCGGCCTCATGATGCTCGGCTTCCCAAAGGAGGAGATACTGAAGCGCGTCAAGGAAGCGATAAAGCAGGTCGGCCTAGAAGGCTTCGAGAAGCGCAGCCCCTTCGAGCTAAGCGGCGGCCAGCAGCAGCGCCTCGCCATAGCCACGGTCCTCGCCGTAAAGCCCGACGTCCTCGTACTAGACGAGCCAACCGCACAGCTAGACCCAATAGGCAAGTTCGAGGTATTCTCGGTGATAAAGAGGCTCGCACACGAGGGCTCAACAATAGTCGTCGTCGAGCACGAGATAGAGGAGCTAGCAACCTTCGCGGACAACATCCTACTCCTAGACCAGGGCCGCGTAAAGGCCTACGGCCCCGCCAGGGACGTCCTAACACAGGTCGAAAAGCTGAAAAGCCTCGGAGTAGACCCGCCCAGCGTCACAGAGCTGACATACCTTATAAACAAGGAGTACGGCGCAAACCTCGAGGTGCCAATCACGCTCGACGAAGCCATAAAGATATACTCGGAAGCCGTAGGGGTGAGCTAAATGTCCGACCCGATAATAAAGGTTGAAGACCTCTGGTACCAGTACCCAGACAGCGACTTCTGGGCCCTAAGAGGCATAAACCTCGAAGTACATAGGGGCGAGCTCATAGCCCTCATAGGCCAGAACGGCGGCGGAAAATCCACCCTAGCCAAAAACCTCAACGGCCTCTACAAGCCCACAAAGGGCCGCGTACTCGTAGAAGGCCTCGACACCCGCACAACGCCCACCCAGGAAATAGTCAAGCGAGTCGGCTACGTCTTCCAGAACCCCAGCCACCAGATATTCGAGAGCAAGGTCTGGGACGAAGTAGCCTACGGCCCCCAGAACTTCGGCCTCCCAGAGGACGAGGTAAAGGAGCGAGTAGAGTGGGCCCTAAGCCTCGTAGGCCTACAGGGCTTCGAAGACACCCACCCATACGACCTCGACTACGGCAAGATGAAGCTCCTCACCGTAGCCAGCGTCCTCGCAATGAAGCCCGACGTCCTCGTACTAGACGAGCCCACCACTGGCCAGGACCACAAGGGCCGCTGGATCCTAGCAGACCTCTCAAAGAAGCTCAACAAGGAGGGCTTCACAATCATAACCATCACCCACGACATGCGCTACGTCGCCGAAGTCGCGGAGCGCACCATACTCATAGCAAACGGCCAGATACTCATGGACGGCCCCACCAGAAAAGTCCTAACAGACATCGAAACCCTCAAGAAAGCCGCCATAAAGCCCCCACAAGTAGTACAGCTCGCCTACGCCCTCCGCGACAAAGGCGTAGAAATAGACGCCCTCACCGTCCGCGAAGCCCTACAACAGTTCGCCAAATACCTCAAAAAATAGACCCTTTTTCCACACAAGCCTTCTACCCCGGCCAGCCAAGCCTCAGCTCCCCCACGTGCCCACACGCAGCTCCTGAAGCACAAGCGGCACAGCCGCCACGCCCTAGCCTCCACACCCCCGCCGAAGCCGAGAAGGCAGCGTGCATCTCATCCACAGAGGCCGCCTCAATTTTCCGCCACAAGTACCCGCGTATCTACGCTGCAGTGGCCGCGCCGGATCGCCGAGGAGAACCTGCCATTGCGTCAGGAATGCCCGTGTAATTCCGCGCCGCAGGCACAAGTTGGCTAAGCCCTGAAGCATTTATCGCGGCGAAAAACACGGCCCACTGATAC
>JALVKT010000167.1 GCA_027027675.1 Thermofilaceae archaeon
ACCTCGCGGCCTGGCTTGCAGGCCCCTGGGCCGGCGCCGCGGTTGCAGCCCTCAGCTACCTCGTGTCCGACCTCCTCGTAATGCCCGGGCCGTGGACGCCCGTCGACGCCGCCCTCGGGGCCGCGGCGGCGCTGGTCTTCGGCCTCGCCGCTGGGAGGCTTCGCGGCCGCGTGGAGCTGGGCGTTCTAGCGTACCTTGCCACGTTCCTGTACGACGTGCTGTCGTCGTCGCTGCTCTACATGGTGTTCGGCTTGGGGCCGGGGGCGGCGTTCGCCGTGGGGCTGGCGGGGCTTTTCCTCCCCGTAATGGGGGGCGGCCTCGTGGGAGTTGGCCCCATGACAGAAGCGGCTACGGCGCTGTTGGCGGTCGGACTAATCGAGGCTTTTGAGAGGAGGGGTGTAGCGTTATGGAGGAGAAGGCTGTAAAGGTCTTACTGGTAGTGCTCCTGGTCTGGGCGGTGGCCGCGTCGGGGTACGCGGCGAAGCTCTACATGGAGAACGTGAAGCTTAGGGGCACCGTGGCCTCCCTCGAGGCGAGGCTTGCGAAAGCCGAGGCTGCAGCGGCGGACCTGGAGAGGCGCACCGTAACCGTAGACGTCGCCATAGACTATGGGAACGGGACTGTGGTGTGGCACAACGGCACCGTGCTGCCCCGGGGGGCGACGGTGCTCACCGCCCTAGTGAGCGTCGCGAAGGTAGAGTACAAGATGGGCAAGTACGGGGCCTACGTCGTAGCGGTTGACGGGGTTAGGGAGAAGCTGCTGTCCAAGAATGAGGGGTACAGCTGGATGTGGTACATCTTCGACCCTAAGGAGAAGAAGTGGGTTCCCGGGCCCGTGGCGGCCGACAAGTACAAGCTTGGGGACGGGGCGGTTATAATGTGGAAGTATGCCCACTGGAAGTATTAGCGAGGAGCTCGCCGTCCTCCTACTCCTCTACCTGCGCGGGAGCTACACCAGCAGGAGGACGGTTGCGGAGGAGCTGGGGCTGGGCGAGGGGCGCGCCAGGAGGATACTCGCCCGCCTCGCCGGGGAGGGGCTCGTCGAGACCGTGAGGAGCGGCTCCAGGATAACGGGTGAGGGGCGGCGCGCCGTTCAGAGCTTCCTCTCCTCCCACGGCGTGCTCGACGCGGACGCGTTCCACGGCTGCAGCGAGCTCTGCGCGGACTGCGGGGACGCGGTGTGCGCCGCCTTCCACGGCCGCGGCCTAGACGTGTGGGCGCGCGCGGTGGAGCTGAGGGACTGCGCTGTGAGGGGCGGGGCGCTGGGCGCGCTGATACTCGTTGCCGGTGCGGAGGGCTTCCTCCTCCCCCCGGGAGGGGAGAGGGCGGAGGACTATCTCCCCCGGCTCGCGGCCGAGCTGGGCAGGCGGTTCCACGTTATAGGGGGCGACGTCGTCTTCGCCCCGTTCTCTGAGAGGCTTGGGGGCGCGGTGAAGGGGTTCCTATCACTGCTCGGCTGCCTGTCTAGAGCCAGGACTTAACTATGGGGGGCACCTGGGCCACCGTTTCCACCCAGGCGTCCGCGAGGGGGCTTTTCGCTGGCGCCGCCTTTAAGACCTGTATCGCCTTCATGCCCAGCTTTTTCGCGGGCTCTATGTCGAGCTGCGGGTTGTCGCCCACGTAGACCGCCTCGCCGGGCTCGACGCCTGCCAGGTGGGCCGCCATCTCGAATATGTGGGGGCTTGGCTTCTTCCACACGGTCGCCTGGCTCGCCACTAGGACGTCGACGAGGCTTTTCAGGCCGAGCGTTTCGAAGCGCTCGCTGACTATCTCGTAGTTGCCGACGTTGGATATTATGCCGACGAGGAGGCCCATCTCCCTCACCTCCTCCAAGACCCTCGGCGCGTCGGGGTCGAGCCTGAAGCCCCTCCTGTAGGCGTGGAGGACGTGCCTGTAGACGTCCTCTGCGAGGCTGGGGGTCGGCTTTAAGCCCATGTTTCTCAGCGCGAACATCGCCTTTAGGAGGTCCCAGTACTCCAGCTCCTCCCGCCTCGGCCACGGCTGGGCCTGCCAGGCCTCGAGTATCCTGGCCGGGGGCGGGGGCTCTATTCCGTGCTCCTCGAGGCTTGACGCTATCTCCTCGACAAGCCTCTCCCTGAAGCCGTGGTCGTACACGAGGGTCGACCCGACGTCGAAGAAGACTGCCTTGAGCATCACCTATTACAGGCCTGGCGGGTAAAAACTGTTCTGCCTCCCAGCCTGTACACCCTGAGCCTCGCGGCCGGCCTGTTGGCCGCGTAGAAAGCGGTGGCGGCCGCGTCGCCCGGCCTCGGCCTCTTCACGCCGAGCACCCTTACGACGCTTACCCAGGGGTCTCCCCTCTCCGCCGCGTAGCGGAGTATCTCGCCTAGGAGCCTGGAGCCTATGCGCCTCCTCCAGTAGGGCCTGGCAACGTGGACGCCGTAGTCTATGTTGAAGCTCAACCTGTTGTAGTACGCGGCCGCCACGGGCTCGCCGCGAAGCCTGGCTATGAACACCGTGTGGACTCCCGGCTGGGGCGGGAAGTACATGCGCCAGCTGCTCCTCTGAACCCTCTCGGCCAACACTGCCGCCTCGGCCACCTCCCCGGGGCTCTCCGCCGCCTCGACTTCGACCTCGGGGTTCCCGGCCAGGGGACTGCCGGGCGGCCTCCAGAAGTAGAGCAGGGCGGCGCTCCTGTGCGGCGGCGCGGGGCCCTCGGGGAGGACTGCGTGGGGGAGCCTGGCCTCGAAGCATGGCTCGGGGATGGCGGCTGGGGCGTCGGCGTCGGCCAGCGTGTATGTGGCTGGGCGGCCCCTGTACAGAACCCTCGCCGCCAGGCAGTGGAGCCCCTCGTCCCACCGGGCCTCTAGGGGGCGTTTGGTCCAGAAGGTTTCCAGGTTTGAGAGGGATGCTAGCCAGTCCCCGAGCCTCTCCGGGGGCACGATTGAGGCGAGGGTCACCGCGCCTCGCCTCTCCGCCTCCTCTCGCTGACGCTCAGCTTGCGGTGGGCGAAGAGCCTTATTATCTCCTTGACCGTGAGGAGGCCTAGGAGCCTGCCCTCCGAGTCTACGACGACAAGCTTGTCGGACTCGTAGTCGAACATCCTGTCCACCGCCTCCTTCAGCCTCGCATGCGGCTCTATGGTGGGCACCCTGTGCATGTCGACGTAGCAGAGCTCCATGTCCAGCCTGTCCTCGGGGAGGGCCAGCATGTCCTGCAGCTCCACCAGGCCTACGTAGCGGCCCTGGTCGTCGACCACAGGGAATGTCCTGTGGGGGGTGCGGAGCGCCCTGGCGAGGGCGTCGGAGACGGTGTCGCTGCACCTGAGTATGAGGGTGGGCTTAACCATGACGTCCCTCACGCGGGTCTCCCTGAAGACGGGGTGGTCGGGGCCCACGCGGCGTATAAGTATGTGGAGGAGGCCGAGCCTCGACTCCTCGTGCGCGGGGCTCTCGCCCCTGCTGTAGACCTGGCTCGGGAATATGCTCATGTCCCCCGTGACGACGTAGGCTATCGTCGTGGAGATGAGGCTGGGGACGAAGAGGACGTAGCCGTTTGTCATCTCGCTGACCATCAGTATGACGGATATGGGCACCTTGCCGACGCCGCCGAGGTAGCTCATCATGCCCAGCACCACGAAGGGGGCGAGGGGGAGGTTGAAGCCGGGCATGTAGAGCCTGAGGAGACTCCAGAAGAGGGCCCCGGTGAAGCTACCTATCACGAGGGTGGGCGCGAACATTCCTCCGCTGCCGCCGCTGCCGATGGTGAGGCTAGTCGCCAGTATCTTGAGGAATGGGAGGAGGGCTAGTAGTAGGAGCGGGTAGTACCTCGTGTCGTCGAGGAGGAGGAGCTGTATCCAGCCGTAGCCGCCCCCCAGGACCTGGGGTGCGAACCAGCCTATAACCGCGACCGCGAAGGCGCCGATGAGGGGCTTGACTATGCGGGGGACGCGGAGCCTCTGGAAGAACCTCTCGATGTTCTCGTAGGTGAATATGTGTACGAAGCCGAGGAGCCCGTTTATGAGGCCGAGGACTCCGAAGAGGAAGAGCATGAGGGGCGAGTTGAGCTCCGCTAGGAGGCCGCTGAGGTCGGGGATGACGAAGATGGGGCGGAGGCTGAACACCCAGGCGAACACGCCGTAGCTGACGATGCTAGCTATGAAGGCCGGGGGCAGCGCCTCGGGCTCGAAGTCCGCTATGTAGAAGAGCTCCGAGCTTAGCAGGGCGCCCCCGAAGGGGGCCTTGAAGATCGCCCCTATGCCGCTGCCCATGCCTATCGCGAGGGCTAGGCGCCTGTCCTTAGGGGTTAGGTGGAGGAGCTCCACGAGGGTGGCTCCGAAGCCGCCGCCTATCTGGGCTATGGGGCCCTCCTTGCCCGCGCTGCCGCCGCTGCCGATGGTGAGGCTTGAGGTGAGGAGCTTCACGAAGGGGACGCGGGCCCTTATCTCGGCGTCCTTGTAGTGGTAGGCCTCTATCGCCGCGTCGGTGCCCTCCCCGCCCGCCTCGGGGGCGACTAGGAGGCTTATGGCGGTGCTCAGGAAGGCTCCGAGGAGGAGGGAGGCGGCGAGGAGCAGCAGGCTGGGCCTGGGCATGACGTAGCGGAGCGCCTCTATGCCGGTCGGCGGCTCCCTGAAGCCTGCTATGCCGTAGAGGAAGAGGTCATATATCTCGTCGAGGATCAGCTCGAAGGCGACGGCTCCGAGGCCGCTGAGGAAGCCTATTATGATGGCGAGGGGTATCCACTTCTCCATGAAGCGGAACTCCCTGCTGTGTATGAATATCCTGAACCTGTCCAGGAACGAGAGCTCCTCCACCGGCGCCACCCTTGGGACACTCATGAAAGGGCGGGCACCAATATAGGTTTACCCTGCTAAACCCTAACCTCCCTCTCGATGAGGTACTCGACAACGTCCTTGTAGGCTATAATGCCGAGAAGCCTCCCCTCCCCGTCGACGACTGCCACCTTGTCGAACTCCCTCTGAAGCATAGTCTCCAGCACGTCGCCCAGCGTGGCGTCCGGCGGGACGGTTAGGCCCCTCATGAGGTGCAGGAGGCACACCTCTATCTCGAGGCTCCTCTCGCCGCCCAGCATAACGTCGTCCACCGAGAGGAAGCCGGCGAACCTGCCGGCGGAGTCCACGACGGGGAGAACCCTGTACCTGAAGATCCTGGCCAGCTTCACCGCCCTCGCGCCAGGGTCGCTGCAGAGGAGCCTCGCCCTCGCCTTGGACATCACGTCGGCGGCCTTAACCTCTTTGAGGAGGCGCGGCCTCCGCTCCGCGAGCTTGTCGAGCAGCATCTGTATGTGCCCTATCTTGCGCTCCCCGTGAGCCGGGCTCTCCTCCCTGTTGTAGACCTGGCTCTCATATATCGTGTGCCTCCCGGTGAGCACGTAGCTGAGGGTTATCGCTATCAGGGCGAGGGGGAGCAACTGGTAGTTACCGGTCATCTCGCTTATCATGAGCATCGTTGCGAGCGGAACCTTGCCGACGCCGGCGAAGAAGCTCATCATACCTATTATTATGAAGCTCGCCGCGGGCACGTCGTAGCCGGGGAAGAGCTGCCTTAGGAGGAGCCAGTGGAGGACGCCCACGGTGCCCCCGATGGTCAGGCTCGGCGCGAAGACGCCTCCGCTGCCCCCGCTGCCCACCGAGAACCCCGTCGCCAGTATCTTGAGGATGGGGAGCAGGAGGAGGACGTGGAGCGGCAGGAAGACGAGGTTCTCCCTTATCATGTACTGTATCCACCCGTACCCGCTCCCAAGGACGTGGGGGAAGAACGCCCCGATGACGCCTGTGAGGAGGGCGCCCAGGGCCGGCTTCCACACCGAGGGAAGCCTGAGCCTGTACTTGAAGTAGTCCCGTATGCCGTAGAACGCCTTCACGTAGGCCACGCCTAGGAGCCCGTTTACGAGGCCCAGCAGGGCGAACGCGGGCATTGTGGGGAAGCTGTAGAGCGAGTACTCGCGGCCCGAGAAGCTGGGCGACCAGAAGATCGGCTCCCAGCCGTGCACGAAGCCGACAATCATGTAGCTTACGAAGCTGGCGATGAACGTCGGCGGTATAATCGAGGTCTCGTAGTCCGCTATGTAGAGGACCTCGGAGGCGAACACCGCTCCCCCGATCGGCGCCTTGAACATCGCCCCTATGCCGCTGCCCAGGCCGGCGGCGACGGCGGCCCTCCTGTCCCTCGCGTCCAGCCGGAGAAGGTCCGCGAGCAGGCTTCCGAAGCCGCCGCCTATCTGGGCGACCGGGCCCTCCTTGCCCGCGCTGCCCCCCGTGCCTATCGTGAAGGCGGACGCCACCATCTTGATGAGGGGCACGCGGCGCCTCATGGCCCCGTCCTTGTAGTGGTAGGCGTGTATCACGGCGTCCGTGCCGTGGCCCTCGGCCTCGGGCGCCAACTTGAATACGAGGAAGCCGCTGACTATGCCGCCGATGACGGGTATGAGTGCTAGGAGGAGCCTCTCCTCGGGTATAACGTGGCCTCCCCCCTCCAGGCCGGGCTTCGGCGCCACGTAGCCCGCCACTCCCTGGAGGAACACCGCCTCGACCCACTCCGTCATGAGGGTGAAGGCGACGGCGCCCAGCCCGCTCACAAGGCCTATGAGGGCCGCCAGTAGAAACCACTTCTCAATGTACCTCAGCTCGCCCTCCAGGCTCCTCCTCTCCACCGTACCACTCTCGGGGAATAAATGGCCAGGATATTAATACCCTATCCCGGGCGGGGCAGCGTTACCCTTTATAAGGGCGCCGCGGGAAACCATCTGTAACGTATGGAGGACGGCGGTAAGCGCCTCCTCGCCAACGGCCGCATAAAGGCCATCATAGGCGAGGACGGCGTCGAAATACTGGAGATAGGCGGAGAAGTATTCGAGGGGTTCGACAGCTACGTGCCAGTCCCCCTCAAGCACCTCCGCAACGTGAGGGTAGGCGAGATACCCGAGGGCGTCTACATAGAGCCCGTGGAGGCCGTCGAGGGAAACACGGTCTACATGGCGAGCCTCGGCACCTCCTTCCCCTTCGAGGTGAGGTACTGGAGCGGCGGCGCCGAGGTGGAGCTGAACGTCTGGCCCGGCGACTGGGACGAGTACGTGTCCCTCCACGCGTACATGGAGGGCTTCACCCGCGTCCTAAGGCTCATGGAGGAGTGGGGGTTCATAGAGGAGCTGGAGGAGGACTTCAGCGGCGACATGTACCACCTCAGCTTCGAGCTCCCCCTGCCCGGGGACATGACCCTGCTCCGGGGCCTCTCAATGATTAAGAGGCTTCTCCGCGAGGTCGAGGAGGCGGCGAGGCGGATCGCGTACTCCCTGGCCCTCGAGGAGATAAGGAGGGGGAGCGGCGAGTACGACCCCGACGCGCTCCTCGAGCGGCTTGACGGCATAATGGGCAGGTACGGCGTATAGTTTTCCGTCGGCAAGCTAAGTTGAGAGATAGGGTTTTAACAGCCGGAGGCAATTCTCAAACATCATGCCTGGCAAGCTCGACGAGAAAGACATCGCGATCCTCGAGATACTACAGGAGAACGCGAAGCTCACAGTCAAGGAGATAAGCAGGAGGATAGGCAGCCCGGTCACCACCACCCACTCGAGGATTAAGAGGCTGGAGAAGGAGGGCTACATAAAGCACTACAGGGCCATCCTCGACCCCAAGAAGCTCGGCTACAAGACGACGGCCTACATACTCGTCTCCTTCGCCAGGAGCTCCGGCCTCGACCAGCGCGAAGTGGCCGAGGAGATTGCAAGGCTGCCCCAGGTGCAGGAGGTGCACATAATCACGGGGGACTGGGACATACTCGTAAAGGTCCGCGTACGGGACGTCGA
>JALVKT010000168.1 GCA_027027675.1 Thermofilaceae archaeon
CTCGTCCACAGCGAGGGAGGCTGTGGAGAGTAGGGAGACGAGGCAGCCTCTCCTCTCAGATACGACGTAGCTCCCGTCTATAAACGACGCGGGAAAAAGGGGGTTTGCCTGCGGCAGCTTTTTCTCGTTTATCCTCACATATTCGAGTATCTTCTCCTCGCCACGGACTATTTTCTCGGCAATGCTGGGGGGAATGTTGAGCGCCGCCAGCGACATACATGGCTGTATGTTCGCGTAGCTATATTTAGCATCAACATAATGAGTGTGGTGAAAGTGGTAGTATGGCCAAGCTGATGGGCCTCTCAAGGACAGATGCGAGGAGGGCTGTGGAAAACGGGAAAGTCACGGTGGTGCAGTTTGGCCTTGGAAAACTGGGGCTGCCCCTGGCGGTGGCCATAGCGGCGGCCGGGGCAAAGGTTGTAGGAGTAGACCTTAACGAGGCGCTCGTAGACGCTTTAAACCGGGGGGAGAACCCCCTCCCCGAGGAGCCGGGGCTAAGCGAGCTTATCCCAGAACTAGTTTCGAAGGGCAGGTTAAAGGCGACGACCAATTGGCGAGAAGCGGTAAAACTGGGCGACGTGTACGTCGTAGCCGTCCCCGTAACGGTTGAGGAGGACATGCGGCCCAGGCTTTCAGCGCTCCTCGACGTGTCCGAGAAGATGGCTCATGGGCTGGCCCCCGGGGACATAGTGCTTATAGAGACGACGCTGCCGCTGGGGACTACGAGGCGCGTGGCCGCTCTGCTTGAAGAAAAGAGCGGGTTAAGGCATGGCGTGGACTTCGGCGTTGTGCACGCTCCTGAGAGGACGAGCAGCGGGAGAATGCTTAGAGACATAACCGAGAGCTACCCGAAGATTGTGGGCTCGGACAGCGCCGAGGCCCTCGAAGCAGCCGTGGGCTTCTACTCAGCCATAAACAGGAAGGGTGTGATTGAAGTGTCAAGCAGCATAGCCGCCGAGGCGGTAAAGGTGTTCGAAGGGGTCTACAGGTACGTCAACATAGCCCTTGCAAACGAGCTGGCCCTCTACGCTGAGGAAAAGGGCTTTAACGTGTGGGAGGTTATCGACGCCGCAAACACGCAGCCGTATTGTCACCTGCACAGGCCAGGCGCCGGCGTGGGGGGCCACTGCATACCCGTGTACCCGCGCTTCGTGCTCTATGACGCCCTCAAGATGGGCTTCGACGCCCGCGTACTGGAGGCGGCTAGGCGGGTAAACGACGCTATGCCTCTCCACGCGGTCTACCTCCTTGTGAGGGCTCTCAACGACCTTGGGAAGCCGGTTCGGGGAAGCAGGGTACTGGTCGTAGGCTTGACGTACAGGCCGCACGTGAGGGAGTACTTTATGACGCCTGCGGCGCCCATAGTTGAGGAGCTCAAGGATATGGGCGCGCTGCTCTACGCCTACGAGCCCGCGGCGCTAAAGGAAGACTTTGAACGCTTCGGAGTGAAAGAGTGGCGCGGCGAAGAAGTCGACGCGGCGCTCATAGTCTCCGGCTACAAGGAGTTCGCCGAAATGGTTTCCAGGGGAGAGGTTAAGGCTGAGGCGATCGTTGACGCGAGAGGCGTAGTGTCGAGGGAGAAGGCTGAGGCGGCCGGCTACAAGGTGTACAGGCTCGGGGAGGGATAAGAAAATAGTGGCCTGTGACACATGTATGGTGGTGCGCGGTTATGCCCCTGGACATTGTGGAGTCCCTTAAAAGGCTCGTTGAGATACCCTCGGAGTCCGCTTATGGCAAGGAAGGTGTTGTTAGGAAGCACTACCGTGAGGCCGCGGACGCCGTAGCGGCCATAGCGGAGGAGCACGGGCTTAGAGTGGAGCGCATAGACCTCCTCGGGGGAGAGATCCCGACGCTCATAATAACGCTCCCAGAGCAGGCGGGCAGCAAGCCCAGCCTCGCACTCGTGTCCCACTACGACGTTGTACCGGCTAAGGGCCCCTGGTACGTGGAGGGTAGGGAGGTCGACCCGTACCAGCCGGTGGTTGTGGACGGCAAGGTCTACGGTAGGGGCGCGGCCGACGACAAGTCCGGTATAGTGGCCTCGCTGGCAGGCCTCGTAAAGCTGGCCGAGGAGAAGCCTAGCCTACGGTACAACCCCATAGTCGTCGTTACAGGGGACGAGGAGGTGGGGGGCACAGGGATAAAGGCGCTCCTCGAGGCGGGGCACAGGTGGGACCGCGTAATCATAGTGGATGCCGGCTCAGAGTACGTGTCAATCGGCGCCAGCGGGGTGGTGGAGGGCTGGATAAAGGTCAGGGGTAAGGCGGGGCACGCCGGCTACCCGCATGCAACGAGAAACGCCGTGGAGGACCTTCTCCGCCTCATGAACGAGATGTTCGCCTACAAGGCGGCGCGTGGCGCGAAGCTTTCAAGTCTCCCCTCGCCGCCTGGGAGCCCCCTGCCCTACGTGTGGGGCCGCTTCACAATGACTATTCTCAAGCTGCCTGAGACGGAGGCGGAGAAGCATAACAGGGTTCCCGGTGAAGCGTGGGCAGGCTTCGACATGAGACTTATCCCCGAGGAGGAGCTGGAGGAGGCCTTGAGGGAGCTCTACTCCTACTTCTCCTCCGCCGTGGCTAGGCTGGGTGTGAACGCGGAGCTCGACGTGGTAGCCAAGCAGAAGGGCTGGTACGCGAAGAACAAGGAGTTCGTGAACGAGGCAGTGGCCGCGGCAAAGGCCGCCTACAAGAAGGTGGAGATGCCGGGCGAGCCGGGCGTGGCGGCGGAGCTCGGCGGAAACGACGGCTCGCACTTCGACGAGTACGGGATGGACGTGATAGCTTTCGGCACTATAAGGGCGGGAACCAACATACACGCGCAGGGCGAGTTCGTGTACCTCAAGGACATCGAGATGTTCCGCGAGTTCATCTACGAGCTTGTAAGCGAGAAGTAGGGGAAACGGGTGAAGGTGAAAATAACCTACCTCTCTGTTTTCCGCGACATAACGGGTAAGAGGGAGGAAGAGGTCGAGTTTCCAGGAAACACCGTGGCAGACCTACTAAGACACCTTGCAGAAAGGTACCCTGGCATGAAGGAGTGGCTTGACGAGGAAGAATACATTGTACTTGTAAACGACGAGCCCAGTGGCCCCGCTCGGACGTTGAGGGAGGGCGACGCTGTCGCCATAATGCCCCCAGCCGCAGGCGGAGGCGGACAAGCCTTTGTGGAAAAGGTGGAGCCTGAGAAGCTTTTAGAGTCCACGCTGGCCGTGGGGGACGAGGAGACCGGCGCGGTAGCGGTTTTCGTGGGCAGGGTAAAGGGCGTCGTTGACGGTAAGCGGGTGGAGTCCCTCTTCTACGAGGCATATGAGCCGCACGCCACAAGGGCCCTTGAACGCATAGCCGCCGAGGAGAAGGAGAAGAGCGGGGTTAAGGACATATACATTTACCACAAGAAGGGCCTCGCCAAGCCGGGCGAACCCGTACTCTTCATAGCGGTCGCCTCTAAGGGGAGAAAAGAGGCTATAGAGACCCTGGCGAGGGTTCTTGAGAGAGTGAAGCATGAGCCGTACGTGTGGAAGCTTGAACGCAGAGAAGACGGAGAATTCTGGATAGTGGGTAGCAAAAAGACTCCCAGGCCTAACCCTTAACTTTCTCTACAACCTCTATCTTCTCTATGGCCGTGTAGGGGTACTGGCCCCTCTCGTCCTTCTCGAGCGCCTTAACCATGTCCCAGACGGACAGCAGCGCGGCGGAGACTCCTGTAAGGGCCTCCATCTCGACGCCCGTCTTCGCCACCGTCTTCACGGTCACCGTGGCCTCTACCCTGTCGTCCCTCGCCTCAAGCTCGACGTCCACAGAGGTGATAGGTATCGGGTGGCAGAGGGGCACTATCTCCCACGTCCGCTTCACAGCCAGTATTGCGGCCACCCTGGCAACCGAGAACACGTCGCCCTTCGGCACACGCCCCTCAACAATAGCCTTCACCGTCTCGGGGCGCAGCTTTATAACGCCACGCGCCTTCGCGACCCTTACAACGTCCGGCTTACCACTGATATCGACCATGTGTACCTCGCTCGTCACTCCCTCCTCACCAGTCCAACTACATGTCCGGCCTCCGGAAGAATAAGTTTCTCCAACGCCAAGCGGGCAGCACCCGGGCTCCCGGGAAGCGCGAACACGACTGCTTCACCTATAACGCCTGCCGTGGCGTTGGATAGGAAAGCCGCGCTGCCAACCTCCTCGTAGCTTAAATGCCTGAACAGGCACCCGAACCCCTCCAGCTCCTTTGAGAAGAGAGGCCTCAGAGTTTCAACCGTTACATCACTTTTCGTAGGCCCAGTCCCACCCATCGTGACTATAATGTCCGCGGCTCCGCTCAACGCTAGGCCAGCTACAGCCTCAACTATCTCCACAGGGTCGTCCGAAACAACCTTGTACGCGACGACGCTATGCCCAGCCTGCTCGACGAGGCTCCTCGCAACAGCGTAGGACTCGTCCCTAGGGGGCTCACGCCCCTCGGCCAGCGCCTTCGCCCGGGAAGTACTAACCGTTATCAACGCGAACCGCAGGTGACCGGGCCCCGCCCTCCTATGCAGCTCAGCGGGTTTTTCACGCATAAAGGTGTAATGCGCTGAAACTAGATATCGTTGCCGCGGCCAGGAGAACAAATATTCATTCCCAGACACAAGTATCGTGATGGAAACCCTGGTAGTCAAGATTGGAGGCTCCGTGCTCACGGACAAGAAGAGTATGAGCATGGAGCTCCGCAGAGAGGTTGTGCGAGGCATAGCGAGCGACGTGAGGCACCTTCTAGACAAGGGCTACAAAATAGCACTTACACACGGAGTCGGCACGGTCGGCCACATGATAGTCGGCAAGTACGGGCTGCATAAGGGGATAGATTCCCCCGAGAAACTCATGGGGTTGACGGAGGCCCAGAACAGGGTTAACGAGCTGATAAGGGGGCCCCTGCTCAGAATATTCGAGGAGGCACGGGTCCCAGTGGTAATGTTCTACCCGAGCAGCACAGTGTACCAGGAGAGAGGCAGGGTTAAAGAGTTCTACGACGCACCCATTAAACGCTTCTTCGAAACAGGCTTCGTACCTGTGATGTCGGGCGACATGGCCGCCGACGTGGACGACAGGCTCAAAATGAGCGTGTGCTCAGCCGACCAGCTAACCATGCTGCTCGCCAAGAGGCTAGGGGCAAGCAAGGCTATCTTCCTCGTCGACGTCGACGGCGTCTACCCCAGCGCGGGCGCGGAGAAGCCCGTGGAGAGACTAACCCTGTCGCAGCTGGAAGAGATAGTGTCCGGCGTGGGGGGAAGCGCCCCGATAGACGTTTCCGGCGGGATGAAGGGGAAGCTCCTCGAAGTCCTCGCACACAAGGACTTCCTCGAAAACGGCGGTGAAGTGTTCATCGTAAACGGCCTCAAGCCACACGCGCTTATAGGGGCGCTAGACGGCTCCATCCCGTTTACAAGGATAACCGCGTAGCCGCGGGGACGGGATAATACCTATATTTTCTACGGCACATTCCTCTACGATGAAAGCTCTGATACAGCCAGTCTGGGTCTGGAACGCTGCGATAGGCATCGTCCTGCCTCTGGTCTACATAAACACGATAATAGCGCTGATGAACAAGCTCGTAGCCAAGGGCTTCCCGCCCGACCTCTCCAGGAAGGTTATACACATAGCGGCTGGAAGCTGGATATGGGTCTGGCCGCTCATGGATCCCAGCGACGGGTGGAGCTACGTATTCAACATAGCGGTGGCCTTCCTATGGTTCCTCATGTTCCTCCAGAAGGGGCTCAAGGGAAGCCCCGACGACCCAGCGGTAAAAACGATGACCAGGACGGGTAATCCCAGGGAACTCCTACTTGGCCCCCTCTTCTTCACGGTCTCAATGATGTTCGTCGGCGTCTTCCTCTTCATGCAGTTCATAGGGGTCGCCATAATGGGCTACCTCGGATGGGGCGACGGAATAGCCCCCTACGTCGGAAAGAAGTGGGGCAAACACAAGTACAAGCTACTTGGCAGGGAGAAAAGCGTTGAAGGCACGCTTTCAGTATTCCTAGCGGGTCTGCTAGGCTCCATACTCCTCTACATCCTAGTGTTCTGGGCTATACCTTCGGTCACAGAGCTGTGGCAGCTAGTTATACTCGGAGTCGTAGCAGCAGTCGTCGAGGCCGTAAGCCCCGCAGACGTGGACAACTTGACCATACCGGCAGCTCTCTACCTCACCTGGCTCTTCCTCTAAAAAGTTGGAGCAGACCCTTTTCCTGCGTTTTTATCTCCTTACAGGCCCCTCCACTTCTTCATGCGGAAAACTTGTCCTCTTCAGGGTATTCGTGCAGCCTGAACGCGGGGTCTAGCCTAGAGCGCGGTGTGCCGCGGCGGCAAGCCGGCGGCTCGCCGGGACGGAAAGGGATAATACTTCTCACATGTTTTTCCCAACGTGTCAACTGATACTGGTGGAGAAAAGAAGGTGCTAGTTGCCAAAGGCAGGCTGGAGGGCAGCCTGGTTATCGTGGAGGACCCCGAGGCAGTCTCGTTTCTCTACGAGAAGGGCTACGGCGTAATGTTCGGGGGGACGCTGAGGCTTAAGCTTGTAGAGGCCGCGTACCTCGTCTACAGGGGTTTCCTCGAGGTGGATGGGGCGGATTTCTGGAGCCTTGTTGAGGCTGGTGCGCGTGAAAACCCGGAGTTCTGGACTATACTTAACGTGTACTCCGACCTCAGGAACAGGGCCCTGGTTGCAAAGCCCGGCGTGGAGGACGAGGAGATACTTGTCGACTGGAAAAAGAAGGAGAGGGTGCGCCGGCTCCTAGTCAGGGTTGTCCGTGAAGGCATAAGGGTCGGCTTTCCCCTCTTCGAGGAGCTGTTTAGGAGGGCCTTGGAGAGCGGCCGGGAACTCGTAATGGCAGTAGTAGATAAGGAGGGCGTCATCTCATACTACATAGTCGAGGGTGTGAGTCGTGAAGGACCGGAAGTCCTTGCTGGTCTCCCGTTTCAGGATTAGCAAGAAGGAGCGGCGGGCCCTGGTGGCGAAGCTTCGGGAGGAGCTCGGGGAGAGGGCAGCCGCCCTCGTAGAGGGTGAGGAAGACGTCGAGATTGCTAGGCTTAGACATCCGAAGTTTGAGGAAATAGTGCTCGTGAAGGGTGTCCCGGCATACTTTTACTATGAAGGCGAAGTGTACCCCTCGCTACTCCTACTCTACAGGCTGGGCTACGACCCGGGCCTCCCAAGGGTCTACGTTGACGCCGGGGCGGTGCCACACATACTTAACGGCGCGGACGTCATGGTTCCCGGGATAACAAGGGTTGAGGGGGACTTTGGAGAGGGAGAGAAGCTCTTCGTCGCCGATGAGGAGAAGAAGAGGGTCTTTGCAGTGGGAAAAGCCCTTATGAGCAGTGAGTCCATCAGGGAGGCAGGGCGCGGCAAGGCTGTTCTGAACGTTCACTACGCTGGAGACGAGCTATGGAAGATTATGAACCAGGTTTTCTAGCGCTCGTGTTAGTAGAGCCTTACAGCCTCCATGTTTTGCGGCGATGAAACCTCGTAGCCCAGCCCGTGCTTCCGTTTAAGATAGTTTAAGAAGCTCCTGAACTCCCTGATCTTGTTCCTTTCCCCGTGGTTTAGTATTATGTGCCTCGGGGTGGGGGAGATGTGCCTTATATACCTCGCCAGCTGCGGCCGGTCACTGTGCCCGGAAAAGCCCTCCACCCGGTATACGCGCATCTTTAGTTCGCGGATAATCTTTTTGCCCCG
>JALVKT010000169.1 GCA_027027675.1 Thermofilaceae archaeon
CTTAAAGCCTCCAGGATGCATGGCCTCTCGTATATCATTCTCTTAACAGTCTGCGCTACGCTGTTCCTTTTTAGGGGCATGACTGTCCATGTTGTAGGCTATGCATGGTATATATGCGTTATGATTGGAACAAAATAGTTAATTTTTGTTACATCTTGACACAAAATGATTATATAATGTTCTATTATGAGCCATTCGGTCAGAGCCATGAACCCCAAGACAGCCCTAGCGGCTGGGATAATTATAGCGCTGCTCGTCGGCGCGGGCATCGGTTACGCACTCTCCCTCGCCCAGATAAGCCAGCTCCAGGCGAAAATATCCTCCCTAGAGTCACAGCTAAAAGCCCAGGGAGGAGGCCAGGGATGTGTAAAAACAACAGGGCTTGTAGAGAAGATAAAGAAAAGGGGCTATATCGTTCTAGGGACAAGCGCGGACTGGCCCCCCTTCGAGTACATAGATAAGCAGGGCAACTACGTGGGAATAGACATTGAGATAGCCAAGAAGATCGCGGAGAAGCTCGGCGTAAAGCTCGTGGTAAAGGACATGAAGTTCGCCGCCCTCATACAGTCACTCCAGGACGGCAAGATAGACATGATACTGGCGGACATGACGCCCACGCCGAACAGGGAGAAGGTTGTCGACTTCTCCATACCATACTACTTCAGCAAGGGCAACGCCGTAGTGGTGCTCAAGTCCTCAAACATAGGCAGCATAGACGACCTCAAGGGCAAGAAGGTGGGCGTGCAGCTCGGCACCATACAGGAGGACTGGGCCAAGGAGCACCTCAAGGGTATAGCGCAGATCGTGAGCTACGACAAGGTGTACCCCGACATGGTGATGGTGCTGAAGAGGGGCGACGTGGCCGCGATAATAGTGTCCGACATGGTCGGCGAAGTCCTCCTCAAGAAGGACCCCGACCTGAAGATAGCCTTCTACGCCGGCGGCTCGGGGGTTGGAGGAGCCGTGGCTGTGCCCCAGTGCGCTGAGGACCTCAAGTACGTGGTGAACAGCGTCATCTACGAGATGCTGCAGAACGGCCAGATGAAGCAGATTTTCCAGCAGGAGATAGACAAGTGGCTGTCAAGCCAGGGCTAAACCCCTTTTACAGCTCAATTTTTTAGGGGTGCATTTGATGGGGGTATTCGACTTTCTAGTCGCCTACCTACCCTTTATCGCGCAGGGCTCCACAGTCACGCTTCAGCTCACACTCTTCTCCTTCGCACTCGGCTTCGTCACGGCGATGCCCCTAGTGGCGGCGAACCTCTTCGGCGTGCTCCCCGCCCGGCTCCTCTCGCGGTCATACGTGGAGGTCGTGAGGGGCACGCCGCTCCTCGTCCAGCTCTTCCTCATATACTTCGGCCTCCCCTCCATCGGGATAAAGTTTGACGCTATGACGGCGAGCATACTGGCCCTGGGCCTCAACAGCGCCGCCTACCAGGCGGAGATTTTCAGGTCTGCGATAAAGGGCATACCTGAGAGCCAGTTTCTCGCCGCCGAGTCGCTCGGCTTTACGAAGCTCCAGACCTTCCGTTACGTAGTGATGCCCCAGGCGGTTAGGATAGCGCTGCCGGCGCTGGTCAACGAGTTTGTCACGCTCATAAAGGAGAGCGCGCTGGCCTCGATAATAGGCATTGTGGAGATAACTAGGAGGGCCGACTACGTGGCAGCCTACACGTTCAGGGCCTTCGAGGCCTACCTTGCAGCCGCGATCATATACTTCGTGCTATGCTACTTCTTCTCGTACGGGGCTAGGTATATAGAGGCTAAGACGAGGATACCCGGCTACAAGGGTGGATGAGGGTGGCCGAGGACTACATACTCGTCATGGAGGACATCGTGGCTGGCTACGAGGGCCACAAGGTTCTCCGCGGCGTAACCATAAAGGTGCGGAGGGGCGAGCGCGTAGTGGTCATGGGGCCCAGCGGGAGCGGGAAGAGCACGCTCCTCAAGACCGCGGTGCTGCTCGTGAAGCCGTGGTCCGGCCGGATAGTGCTTGACGGCGAGGAGATAACGCGTAAAGGCGTAGACCTGAGGAAGGTGCGGGCGAAGACGGGCTTCGTTTTTCAGAGCTACAACCTCTTCCCCCACATGACCGTGCTCGAGAACATCGTCCTCCCGCAGGTGATAGTTAAAAAGGTGAGCAGGGAGAAGGCCGTGGAGAAGGCCCACCAGGTTCTCCGCGAGGTCGGCCTAGAGGGTGTGGAAAACAAGTACCCGCTCCAGCTCAGCGGCGGCCAGCAGCAGCGCGTCGCCATTGCGAGGGCCCTCGCGATGGAGCCCAAAATATTCTTCCTGGACGAGCCGACAAGCGCGCTTGACCCCGAGCTCAAGGAGGAGGTCTTAAACACGCTGGAGAAGATCGCGCGGGAGGGCATTGCAATGCTGATAGTTACGCACGAGCTCGACTTCGCCGAAGACGTGGCCGACAGGATAGTTTTCATGGAGAACGGCGTAGTCGTGGAGGAGGGCGATCCACACAAGGTGCTCTACAATCCCGAGAAAGAGAGGACGCGCGAGTTCCTCCGCTCCATAAGGAGGAGGCGGCTCGCCGCCCCCCAGGCCTCACAGGAGTAGCTTCCCGTAAAACCTGTGCACGTCCATTTTTCTCCACCCCTCACCCATAAGCCTGCCACCATAGAAGCTCCA
>JALVKT010000170.1 GCA_027027675.1 Thermofilaceae archaeon
TGCCTGCCCAGCATGACTACGAGGCGCGGCCGTATGGCCATGAGCTGCTCGTCGAGGTAGGGTATGCAGGCGGCGACCTCGTCGTCCCTCGGGTCCCTGTTGCCCGGGGGCCTGCACTTGACAATGTTGGTTATGTACACGTCCTCCCTCCTCAACCCCCTCTCCTCGAGAAGAGTGTTGAGGAGCTTGCCCGCGGCCCCCACGAATGGCCTCCCCTGGAGATCCTCGTTGCGCCCCGGCGCCTCCCCCACGAAGACTACGCCTGTACAGGGGTTCCCCTCGCCGGGCACGGGGTTTGTCCTCGACTCGTGCAGCCTGCAGCGGGTGCACGCGGCGATTCTCTCAGCTATCTCCCTGAGCCTCTCCTCAGCCTCACACCTCGACGTCGAGGTATGCATTGCTCTCACCAACGTGCATCTCGGCTGCGACGCCGCTCCTAAGGGAGCCTATATCGACGCGGTCCATCAGCGGGATCCCGGCTATGAGGCAGCCGATAATGATTATGGGCTCGCTGGACTCGTTAACTATCCCGGCCGGCGCCACGCCGTTCTTCGCCAGCCTGAGGAGGATGTAGGAGCCCACGGTGCTGCCCTTACCGTAGGGGAAAACAAGTATCTTGCCCCCGATGCCCACGCCTTCCAGCTCGTGCCCCTTCTCTACGACGACACCCGTGTCCGGGTCCACCCCGCCATAGAAGGATATTGGCTGCCTGGTGACCAGGAGCTCCCCCCTAGCATCCCCCTCCACGAGGGGCCTCCCATAGACCCTCAATCCCCACCACCAGCGACATAGTCTAGGAGCTGCCGCCTAGACATAAGCCTCACCGAGTACCCCTGAGCGGCGAGGTAGTAGGCCGCCTTGGCGGAGTCAACGGCCACTCGGCCGCCCAGCCGCCCAACGATGGGCGACACGACCATGCAGGTGTCATAGAAGACCTCTACGCCAAGCCTCCCAGCCCACTCCTCGAGAGACCTGTCCCTCGCCGCCCTCGCAGTGAAGAGAACGAGCCTCCTCCTAGCACCGCCCCTACGCTCAAGGTAGCGGAGCACCTCGACAAGCTCCTCCCGCGAAAGATGCGGGCACCCAAGCACCGCGGCGTCAAACTCGCCGCTAAACATGGCCTCAACCTCTTCAACGTCCCCCGGCTCAACACTAACCCTCTCCGCGTCGCCCGCGACGCGGGGCTCCTCCGGCGTAACCCCCGGCAAGTAGACCAGCCCCGTACCCCCGCTCGCACCCACAGCGGCGAGGAAAAGCTTAACCTCCCACGCGGAAGGCCTGGGAAGCCCCTCCGCCACCGCAACCCTCGGGCCAGCTATCCTGCCTAGAATGTACCCCGCCACCTGGTAGAGGCCGCGCAGCCTCTCCGCAGCCGGCGCAAAGTCGACAACCACCCTAGCGACGCGGCCCTCATCCGTGTGGAGCCCCGCGTAGGGCGCTCGGCCGGCGATGGCCTCGAAGAGGGCTAGGGGGCCGCCGTCCCTGTTCGTCCTAGCCCCCAGCACGGAGTTCGCGTAAAGCACGGCGTTGCTCTCGGCCCATGCAAGGTGCTCGCCCGGCTCCACCCGGCCGTAGAGGTATGGCGTGCACGTAAGCGTGGCCTGCACCCCCATCCTGGCCAGGGCCCTTATGACCCTGAGCTGCTTCTCGGCGAACCCCTCGTCGACGCCCATCTCCCTCCACCTCTCCATGTCCATCCCCGCGGGGTTGAGCGTCGTCTTAACGGACACCCTAGCCCCCCTGCCAGCCAGCTCCTCGAGGAACTCTAGGCCCGCGTCCCCAATGTTCTTGTAGGATATCCCTGAGACATGGGCCCAGGTTATAGGCACCAGCCGCTCCGCCCCGAGCGCCTCGCCGACCTTCACCACGGCCCTCATGGCTAGCCTCAACGCCTCCCCCATGTCGCCCCTGAGGGCCCTCTCCTCCCAACGGGTCAGCTCCAAGGAGACACCATGCCTATATGCGTGGAGGGGGTAGATATAAGGACGCTTAATATGTGTGATAGCTCGTATAAGTAAAGATTTTATAATATATGCCACCGACATTATAGCGTGCTGCTACGGCGGAAAAAACTCGCGCTCACCCTGCTTCTCGCGTTACTGGTACAGCCCTACCTGGCGGGGGCGGCGCCCCAGGCGAAGCTCTCCCTGGCGGCGACGTACAGGCCCGCCTCGCCCATAGAGTCCGTCTCCCTGAGCCCCAACGGCACCCTGCTAGCGGTAGCGGAGAGAAACGGCGCCGTAGAGGTGCTAAACAGCAGCATGAAGAGCCTTTGGAGCATAAAACTCCCTGCGCCCAACTATGTCCGGGTAAAGTTCCTAAACGACAGCCTCCTCGCCATACTCTGGACGCGCGACACGACAACGCTCACACTTGTAAACCTGGAGGAAAACTTCAGGTCCGACGTCAGGCTCCTCTCAAACCCCGGCCAACCCATGAGCGCCCTCAACTTTAGGGGCCGCCTCCTCATACTCTTCGAGAAGGCGCTCATACTCGTCGACGCGAAGACCGGGACTACGCCCAGGCTCGGCGACGTCCCCTTCGCCATAGCCAACAGGGCCGTCTCGCTCTTCCCCCTCAACGGTTCACGCGTAGGCCTCCTCGCCGTGATGACGCACTGCCCCCTCTGCCTAAGCAAGA
>JALVKT010000171.1 GCA_027027675.1 Thermofilaceae archaeon
GGCTTGAAGGTTTCCGGTAGCGCGCAGGTGGTTAGGGGTGGCTGCGTGCTGCAGCATGGGACGCTCATGTACGCTACCAGGCTAGGGCTTTTGAAGAGGCTCGTCCCGGGGGCCAGGAGGGTCACGACGCTTTCGGAGGCCTTGGGCAGGAGCGTGGGGTATGTGGAGGCGGCCGGGATAATAGTGTCTGCCGTGGAGAGGGGGCTTGGCGTGGAGGCGTCGCCGGGGGGCTTTGGGCTGGGCGAGGTGGAGGCTGCTCGTAGGCTTAGGCGGGGGGTTGTCGTCGTGTCCGAGGGGAAACGTGTTTAACCCGGGGCTTCCTATCGTAGTGGTGTAGAGAGTGGCTAGGGAGACCTTCGTTGTTATAGGCGGCGGCCCCGCCGGCATGACGGCGGCGTCGAGGGTTAAGAGGCTTAAGCCCGACGCTAGGGTCGTCGTTTTTGAGCGGAGCAGGTATGTGAGCTACGCCGCCTGCGGCATCCCCTACTACCTCGGCGGGCTCGTCGACAGCCTTGACAGGCTCGTCCACTACCCTGTGAGCGTCTTCAGGGAGAAGAGGGGCATAGAGGTCTACACTGAGACCGAGGTAGTGTCCCTGGAGCCGGGCAGGGCCGAGGCGCGCGGCAAGGAGGGAGACTTCACGGTAGAGTGGGACACGCTGCTCGTAGCCACTGGTGCCCGGCCGGTGGTGCCGCCAATACCGGGCGTCGACCTCGACGGCGTGGCCACGTTGAGGATACTTGAGGACGCGGAGCGCACTAGAAAGCTCTTGGAGGGGGCTAGGCGTGTGGCCGTGGTGGGCGGCGGCTACATAGGGCTTGAGGTGTCGGAGAACCTGCGTGAACGCGGCCTCGAAGTGCTGCTCTTCGAGATGCTGCCGCACGTCATGCCCACGCTGGACGGGGACATGGCCTCGTACATAGAGGAGGAGCTTCGGAGGCACGGCGTGGAGCTCCACACGGGCGAGCCCGTGAGGGGTATCAGGGGCTCCGGGCGGGCAGAGGCCGTGGAGACGGACAAGGGCGTATACCCCGTGGACGCGGTTATACTGGCCGTCGGCGTCAGGCCTGACACGAGGCTCGCGGAGATGCTGGGCCTGGAGCTCGGCGCTAGGGGGGCCGTAAGGGTTGACTCGAAGCTCCGCACAAGCATGGAGGGCGTCTACGCGGCCGGCGACGTGGCCGAGACCTTCAACAGGGTTACGGGGAAGCCCGACTGGATCCCCCTGGCCCCCACGGCGAACAAGATGGGCTATGTTGCCGGGACAAACATGGCCGGCGGAGACATAGAGTTTCCAGGCGTGGTTGGGACGGCCGTGACTAAGGTGTTCGGCCTAGAGATCGGCAGGACGGGGCTCACCGAGAAGCAGGCCAGAGAGGCGGGCTTCGAGCCTCTCAGCGTGCACATATCGGCGAAGACGAGGCCGGGCTACTACCCTGGGGGCGGTGTGCTCAGGCTTAAGCTCGTAGCCGACAAGGCTTCTGGGCGCCTCCTCGGCCTCCAGGCCGTGGGCGTCGAGGTTCTGCCGAGGATAGACGCCGCGGCCGCCCTGCTCTACCACGGGGCCACGGTGAAAGACGCGTTCTTCACCGACATGGCGTACGCGCCGCCCTTCGCGCCGGCTTGGGACCCGCTGGTGATAGCCGCGAGGGTGGCTATGAGGAAGCTGAAATAAGCTTTCTCCCCTTTTTCTTCTCCTTGTCCTCGAGGTATAGGCCGCGCTCGTCCATGTACACGTGGACGCCGACCATTGACGCCGCTATGCCGAGCATGGAGCTCGCGGCGCCCGCGATGCTGAGGAGCGCGGTGTAGGCCCTGTCGAACGTGGAGTAGTAGAGGTCTACGGTTACGCCCTCGCAGCTTGTGCACGTCGCGACGGCGTAGCTGGGCTCGCCCTCGAGGGTGACGGAGCCCTTCTCCACGGCCCCCATGGGAAACGTTTTTGTCCCGAGCCTCGAGCCTTTGGTGTCGTAGAATGTGAGGGTTATGTTGCCGCTGCGCCCCGTGCTGTTGACGAGGTAGTACACCTTCTCGTGGCTCCCAGTGATGTTCAGCCTGAGCCTCCCCTGGGCGCCTAGGACGCCGCTCGCCCTGGAGCTGGGAGTCATCTCCGCCACTGCGTAGTAGCTCAGGGCGAAGCCGAGCAGTAGAAGGGTGAAACCGATAAAAATCGCCGCCTTTGCGCGGCGAACCCTACCGCTAGACATAGAGCCAGCACTTGACGAAGTGGTTGTGCTCCACTTCGACCTCGGGGGGCTCCTCCTTCTTGCACTTATCCATGGCTACGGGGCACCTGGGGGCGAAGCGGCAGCCGGGCGGCGGCGCTATAAGGCTGGGCGGTTCTCCGGGCGGGACGTCGCGGAACCTCTTCCTGTTCTCGGGGTCCGGATCCGGAATTGCGGCCAGCAGTGCCTTGGTGTAGGGGTGGAGGGGGTTCCTGATTACGCGCTGCGTGGGCCCCCTCTCGACTATGTGGCCGGCATACATTATGAAGATCCACTCGCTGAAGTACCTGGTCGTTGAGAGGTCGTGGGTAATGTAGATGAAAGTGATGTTCCTGCTCTCCTGCATCTCCCTCATCAGGTTGAGTATCTCCACCCTAACTGAGGCGTCGAGCATCGAGACCGGCTCGTCCGCGACGACCAGGCTGGGCCTCAGTATGAGCGCCCTAGCGATGGCGACTCGCTGGAGCTGGCCGCCGCTGAGCATGTGGGGGTACTTCGGAGCGAAGTCCTCGACGGGGGTGAGCCTGACCTCTTCAAGCGCCTTGTAGATTATCTCCTCCCGCTCCTTCTTGTCGCCCACCTTGTGTATTATGAGGGGCTCCTCCAGGATCCTGTATATGGTCATGAAGCTGGGCATCGCGCCGAAGGGGTCCTGCTGCACCAGGCCTGTCTCGCGGCGGTACCACATCAGCTTCTTCTTGTCCTTGAGGTGGGTCACGTCCTCGCCCTTGAATATTATCTTGCCGTCCGTCGGCTCGTGGAGGAGGAGTATCGTCTTGCCCAGCGTGGTCTTCCCGCTGCCCGACTCGCCGACCAGGGAGACCGCCTCGCCCGGCCTGAGCTCGAAGCTTACCCCGTCCACGGCCTTGAGCCAGAGAGGCTTCGAAAATATGCCCCTCCTTACCTCGAACCACTTCCTCAGATCCTTAACCTCAAGCAGGTACCCGTTACCAGACACACCTATCACCTCACGCGTAGAGCCAGCACTTAACATAGTGTTTCTCCTTCACCGCTACCTCGGGGGGCTCCTCCTCCCTGCACCTGGGTATGGCCTTGTCGCAGCGGGGGTGGAAGCGGCAGCCAGGCGGCGGGTTTAGGAGGCTGGGCGGCGCCCCGGGTATGAACTCCAGCTTCTTGTCGCTGCGGAGCGTGGGGACGCTCGCCATGAGCTTCTGGGAGTAGGGGTGCTTGGGGTTTGTGTAGAACTCCTCCGCGTCGGTGAACTCGACTATCTGGCCCGCGTACATCACGGCTACGCGGTCGGCGAGCTCGCTGCTGAGGGCTATGTCGTGGGTGATGAATATGTAGCTGATCTCCCGCTCCTGCTTTATCTTCTTCAGCAGGTTCATGATGTTCGCCTGTGTTATCACGTCGAGGGCGCTCGTTGGCTCGTCGAGTATTATTATCTTGGGGTTCGTTATCATCGCCATCGCTATCACTGCTCGCTGCCTCATGCCCCCGCTCAGCTCGAAGGGGTAGCGGTCGGCGAAGCTCTCATGCACACCAACCATCCTGAGCGCCTTCCTGGCCCTCTCGAGCGCCTCCTCCTTGGGCACGCCCTCCTGTATCATGAGGGGCTCGGCGATCTGGAAGCCCACCTTGAGCACGGGGTTGAGGGCGTTCTGCGCTCCCTGGAAGACCATGGATATCTGCCTCCACCTCACCTCGCGGCGGAACTCCTCGTCGCTGAGCTCCATGAGGTTCTTGCCGTCTAGGCTTACGACGCCGTCGTAGGTGTGGACGTTCCTGGGGAGCAGCCTTATCAGCGCCTTGGCCATCGAGCTTTTCCCGCAGCCCGACTCGCCGACTATTGCAAGCGTCTCCCCCTTCTCGAGTGTGAAGCTCACCTTGTCCACGGCCCTGACCACGCCCTTCCGCGTCGCGTAGTAGAGCCTGAGATCCTTAACTTCTAGCAACGCCACCTACACCACCTCCTCACATCTCCCTGAGGCGCGGGTTAACTATCTTGTCGAGCGCGAACCCGAGCATTGCGAAGGCGAGGGCCGTGAGTATGAGCATGAATGACGGCTCTAGGATCCAGTAGTAGTAGCCCTTGTAGAGAGCGCCGTTGTTGTAGGCGTCGTTTATCATCTTGCCCCACGTTGGGAGGTATGGGTCGCCGAGGCCGAGGAGGCTGAGCGCCGCCTCGAGGAACACGAACCCTGGGACGCTTCCTATGAGCCCTGGCACGAGCGGCGGGAGAATCTTAGGTATGATGTAGAAGGTTATTATCCTCGCGTCACTGGCCCCGTAGGCCTTCGCCGCCTCGACGTACGGGTACTCCTTTATCTGCATGACAAGTGCTCGCGTGCTCTTTATGCCTGCCCCGAAGATGCTGAGCACTATGACGACCGCGAGTATGGTCCATATGTCGAGCTTGTAGAAGGCCGCCATCATTATGAGGAATGGGAGGAAGGGTATGATCATGTATATCTCGGTTATCCTCTGGATTATGCTGTCCACTATGCCGGCGTACCAGCCGCTTATCGTTGCTATGAAGAGCTGTATAATCGATATCGCCAGCGAGGCTGTGAGTCCGAATGCGAGCGCCACCGGGGTGCCCCAGAGCAGCGCTATTATGAGCGGCCTCCTCAGATGGTCCGTGCCTGCAATTCCGTAGACGGTGCCGTATACGACGAGCTTGAGGTCCACGTCGTCGCCCTTGTTGTAGGTCGTCGCGTCGACAACGAGCTTGTAGGTGCCCTTCTCAACCTCCACCTTGCCCTGGGAAAGGCTAGGCGTGAGCTTCCCGAAGAGTATCTGCTGCGTCGTCACGGTCTTCGCGGCCTTAATATGCTTCTCCTTCATGAGCCAGCTGGTTATCCCCGCGTAGATGCTCTGGTCGACGGAGAGGTAGAGTATCTGGTTGGGGTCCCGCATGTTGAACTCCTTGATCGGTATCTTTGTGCCGTCGGGCTTCACCCAGTAGAGCCTTACAAGGGGGGCGTTCTCGCTGGCGTTGTACTTGGCGTGGAAGAAGATGTTCACCTCGCTGGGGAAGTCGTCGTAGTCGTAGGTGAAGCTCATCTCGATGTGTATCTGCGTGATATTGGTTTCGGGTATCGGCGTCTTCGCCTTCACTATCCCGAAGCTCTTCTCTCTGCTGTCAACCTTTATCGTACGGGGGAGATGCTTGTGGACGAAGTACTCTATCCACTCTGGCGCCGCGTTCCTCGGGTTCTCGATCCACATGTTGTTTTCCCCACGCCACATCGCTATTGCCTTCTGCGGCGGTATCGTTGTGACCGTGTATATGCTGAGGCCTATGAGGAAGATGAGTATGAGCAGGCTCGCGACTCCCGACTTGTAGGAGAGGAGCTCCCTCATTACTCCCTTAAGGCTATACTCCATTCCGACTTCGCTCATCATACACCACCTACTGCAGCTTTATCCTCGGGTCTACGAGCCCGTATATCAGGTCCAGGAGGAACACGGTGATGGCGAGGAGGTAGGCGTAGATCACCGTGACGCCAACTATCACCGGGGTGTCGAAGTTCTGTATCGCCGTCCAGGTTACGAGGCCGAGGCCTGGCCAGTTGAACACGGTCTCCGTGATTATGGCGCCGCTCCACGAGCCTATGAGGCCGAGCGCGAAGTTCGTTATTATGGGTGGCAGGGAGGGGCGGAGGATGTAGCGGCGCTCGATGAGCTTTCCTGGGAGACCCTTCGCCCTGGCCGCCTCCACGTAGTCCTCTGTCGAGAATATGAGGAAGAAGGTTCTCGTGCCATAGACTCCGAGGAAGAAGCCGGAGATTATCCATGAGGAGAGTGGGAGTATCATGTGCTTGAGCACGCTGAGCGCGTAGGCTACGGGGTCGCTCGGCGGGGGCACGTCGACGAGGCCGCCGTAGGGGAGCACGTGGAGCCATGAGGCGAAGATGAGTATCAGGAATATCCCGTAGAACCAGCCTGGGATGGTGGAGGTGGGTGCGAGGGCTATGACTATCTTGTCGAAGAGGCTGCCGTAGTTCCTTGAGAGGTGGAGGCCGAGGAAGAGGTGTATGAAGAAGTTTATCACCATCGCCGTGGTGAAGAGGAGGATTGTAGCTGGGAGCCTCTCGAGTATAATGTTTCTGACGAGCCTCGAGCCGCTGTCGCTGGTCATGTAGAGGGCCCTGCCCAGGTTGAGCGTTATGGCGTTCTGCAGGTATATCAGGCTGCGCTCAAGGAATGGCTTGTCGAGGCCGAGGCGCTTTATCTCTTGCTCGTACTTCATCTTTATGATCTTCTCCTGCTCCGAGCCTGGGAGGTTCTTGTACTGGGGGTCGCGCTTCACCTGCTGTGCTATCTGGAGGTAAAGGTCGCCCTTGACGAACTCGTCTATCTTGCCGCCCATGTTGGCGACTATTATGGTTATGTATATGGCCAGAACCACGACTAGGAAGAGGACGACGCCCCTCCTAACCGTGTATTTAACCACGCCTTTGTAGGACATATTTACCCCGCGTCCGGATGTCTGTCTCCATCAAAATAGCCGGTTGATTATTTAAACCATTATCTAAGTTCCAGGTTACATAGAAGGGAAACAAAAGAGTGTGTTTACAAAAATAAAGGGGTTTTAGCTCTTCTTGAAGGCCTTTGCGAGGGCTATGGCGGCCAGGATTATGCCGATGATGCCCAGTATCATCGCGATGTTGACGTTGCCCTGTATGGTGTTGACCTTGTTCTCGAGGGCGTTGACCTTGCTGTTAAGCTGGTTTATGCCGTTCTCGAAGCTGGTGAGCTTGGCCTGGAGGCTGGACTGTATCTGGGCGACCTGGCTCTTGATGTAGGCTATCTGGCTGGTCACGGTGAAGGGCTGCTCGGCCTGGGACGGGAGCACCGCGTCCTTGCTGACGGCGAGGACGAGGAGCTTGTAGCCGCCGGTGCCGAAGTTTATGGTCGTGCTGGCTGGGAGCTCTATCTTCCAGTGGCCGTCCTCCACTGCCTGTGCCTCGCCCTTAGCGACTATGTTTCCGGCGCCGTCGAGTATGAGGTACTTGACGAACATCATCTTGTCGACTGGGAACGGCTTGCCGCCGTAGGTGACGGTGAGGTCGAAGGTCGCCTTGAGCCCTGATATCACCACGTCGGGCGCCTTGATCGTGACGTCGGGCACTATCGGGCTGACGAAGGAGGCCCAGCGGTCAGCCTTGTCCGGGTACTGCCTCCAAGCCTTTATGACCGCCTGGTGAGCGTTGTAGTCGACCTTCTCGAGGTAGAACGGGCCGTCTCCGACCCAGAAGTGGCCGTGCGCCTTGTACCAGTTCTCGAGGTTCTGGTACCTCTGCTTCATCTCGTCGGCAGTGATGTACTGGCCGAGGAAGCCCTTGAAGGGTATGTAGGCCTCAGCCTTGGCCTCGGAGAGCATCTTCTCGAGTATCGGGAGGCTCGGGCCGCCTATGTAGTTCATCCACTC
>JALVKT010000172.1 GCA_027027675.1 Thermofilaceae archaeon
AGCTTCCAGGCAAACCTCAAGGCCGTCGACAGCCTCGGGAAGGGGCCGAGGACCGTGTTCACACCCACCGTTATGGACAGGGACGGGTGGAGCACGCCCCAGAGGGTCGCCGCCCAGTACCTCGCGCACCTCTCCCGGTGGGACGGGTACTACAGGGTCGGCCTCTTCCTCCACTCCCTGAGGCGCGCCGGCCCGGAAATGACCGTCTCCTCGTACAAGGTCGCTCGCAGCCTAGGCCTGACACTGGCCCTCCACCTCTCCGAGGGGGTTGACGAGGCCGACGAGCTCGCAGGCCTGCTCGGCGACACCGAGGGTGTTGTCGCGGTGCACTGCATAGAGGCCCCGGAGAAGTGTAGGAGGCTGGGCCTACGCGTGGTGCACTGCCCCGCCTCAAACCTCTACCTCTACCGCAGGACTCTGAGGCGACTCGACCACTTCGACGCCCTCGGCAGCGACTGGCCCCTCCTCACGGGCACGCTGCTCGACACGCTCAGGCTCGCGGCAGGCATCCACGGCCCCTCAGCCCGGCTCCTCGCAAAGGCGACGCTCGGCGGCTACAGGGTCTTCGGCGTCGACTGGAGGGGCGACTACGCGGCCTTCACGGGCAGCCTCCGGCGCGTCCTGAGGGGCGAGGCCAGGCCCGCCTACGTGTTCGTCAAGGGGGAGCCTGTCGTCGAGGAGGGACTCTTCAACGGGCTGAGCAGGAGGGACGCGGAGAGGCTCGCCGAGGAGCAGGTGAAGCTTGCCCTGGAGAGGCACGGCGTCTAGGTGGCCCGGCGTGACGGTGGTAATACTCGACTTCGGCGGCCAGTACGCGCACCTCATCTCCAGGAGGGTTAGGGAGCTGGGCTTCCGGGCGGAGACCGTGCCCTACGACATAAGCCTCGGGGAGCTCGAAGCCTTCCGCGCGGACGCCTACATACTATCAGGCGGCCCCTCAAGCCTCCTCTCCCCCGACCCGCCGATGCCCAGCGCCGAGGCCCTCCAGCGCATAGTTGGCTCGGGGAAGCCCGTACTGGGGATATGCTACGGCCACCAGCTCCTCGCCAGCTTCTTCGGCGCCCGGCTCGAGAGGCGGGAGGCAGGCGAGTACGGCCCAAGCACCTTCAGGCTCCTCAGGCCGGACCCCCTGTTCGAGGGGCTGCCCCGGGAGTTCAGGGTCTGGATGAGCCACAGGGACAGCGTCTCCCAGCTCCCCGAGAGCCTCGTCGCCCTAGGCGAGACAGGCTACTCCCCCGTAGCCGCCTTCAGGCACCGCCGCCTCAAGGTGTACGGGCTGCAGTTCCACCCCGAGGTGAGGCACACGGAGCACGGCTACGAGATACTGGGCAACTTCCTCCGCAGGGTCTCCAGCCTCGCCCCGGACTGGAGCGTCGACGACTACCTCGAGGAAAGGGTTGCGGAGGCGAGGCGGCGGTGCGGGGGCGGCAACGCGCTTATAGCTGTGAGCGGCGGAGTCGACTCGACGACTGTGGCCCTCATACTGCTCAAGGCGCTGGGGAGGGAGAGGGTGCACCTCGTCTTCATAGACACGGGCCTCCTAAGGGAGGGGGAGGCTGAACGCGCAGCCTCCACGCTGAGGCGGCTCGGCTTCAGCCACGTCCACGTGGTCGACGCCGGGGAGACCTTCCTGGAGAGGCTCCGGGGCGTGACGGACCCGGAGGAGAAGAGGAGGGTTGTAGCCGAGACCTTCCTCGAAGTCCTCTCGAGGGAGAAGGTGGAGCTGGAGAAGAGGTACGGCAAATTCACCTGCCTGGCCCAGGGGACGATATACCCGGACAGGATAGAGACCGGTAAGGCGGGGAGGGGATCGGTAAAGATAAAGAGCCACCACAACGTGGCCATGGGGAGCGTCGAAGGCCTAGAGCTCTTCGAGCCCCTCAGGGACCTCTACAAGGACGAGGTCAGGAGGCTCGCCCTGCGCCTCGGCGTCCCCGGGGAGGTGGTTGAGAGGCACCCATTCCCGGGCCCCGGCCTCGCAATCAGGGTGGTGGGCGAGGTGACCGCGGAGAAGCTGGCGCTGCTCAGGAAGGCGACGAGGATTGTTGAGGAGGAGTTCAAGCGGGCGGGCCTCTACGGCCACGTCTGGCAGGCCTTCCCCGTCCTCCTCCCGGCGAGGAGCGTGGGCGTCAAGGGCGACTCGAGGAGCTACGAGTACGTGCTCGCCCTGCGGGCAGTGGTCAGCGAGGACGGCATGACCGCCAGCTTCGCGAGGCTCCCGTGGGGCTTCCTCGAGAGGCTCGCTGGGAGGCTTGTAAACGAGGTGGAGGGAGTGAACAGGGTTCTATACGACATAACCGACAAGCCGCCGGCCACAATAGAGTACGAGTAGCACCTACGCCCCGCAAACCGCCCCGGAGCGCTAAACTGTAATAACACCATGCTTAAATATTTCAGCCACGCCGCCGCCCCCAAAGACCTTACAGGGCAGAGGCCCCAGGCTTCGGGGAACATGTAGGGCCTCCACCCTGCCCGAGGAAACCCCTTTATACCCTCGCCGAGGCTCTTCGACGTGGAAAAACATAGCCTAGTTGAAAGGCTTGACGCCTTCTTCGAGATAAGCGCCCGGGGCAGCAGCCTCGACGCCGAGCTCAGGGGAGGCCTC
>JALVKT010000173.1 GCA_027027675.1 Thermofilaceae archaeon
GGGGATATGTAGAAGTACTCGCCGCTCGTGAGAGCGTAGACGAGCATGCTGAGGGTCCAGTACTTCTGCTCGGCGATGAAGGTGAGTATGTAGATGAACTCGCTCCACCCGGAGAGGAAGGCGAATATTATGATTGCCATTATGCCGTTCCTGACGTTGGGCATTATAACCTTCCACCAGGCCTGGAGCCTGTTGCACCCGTCGACGAGCGCCGACATCTCAAGGTCCCACGGGATTCCGTCGAAGAAGCCCTTCATGATCCAGATGTCGAGCGGCAGGTCGAGCGCCACCTTGATTATGATAACGCCGGTCAGGGTGTTGTAGAGCCCCATTATGTTTATGATGTAGAAGAGGGCGATGAGCAGCGTTATGCCGGGGAAGCTGTGCAGGATGAGTATCGTCTGGAGGAGCCTAGTCCTGCCCCAGAACTTGTACCTCGAAATCACGTAGCCCGCTAGGCTGGAGAAGATTACCTCGAAGAATGCTATCGTTACTGCGAGGAGGAAAGTGTTGAACGTCACCAGGTAGAGGTTGGGGTAGTGGACTGAGGCTCCGGGAACCCTTATCTCGCCTGAGAGTATGAACTCCCAGTACTTCAGCGTGAACTTCGTGGGTATGAGGCCTATCACGTCCTCTGAGAAGCTGCTGACGAAGAGGTAGTAGTAGAGCAGTATGATGGGCAGCGTTATCGCGATGAGTATGAGGTATATGACCGACTTCTTCGCGTACTCGACCAACCTGTTCATCCTAGTCCACCTCTATCTTGGGTTCAACCATCATTTCTCCCATCTTGAACACTCTCCAGTAGATCACTGAGAGCACGAGGCCTATAGCGACGAGGACGGCGCTCAGCGCCGCGCCGTAGCCGTACTGCGCGCTGCCGCCGCCGTATATCTGGAATGCCATGTGGTAGGAGTAGAGCGCCCACACCTCGGTGGTGTAGAGCCCGGGGCCGCCATCGGTTACGAGGAGGATGTACTCGAAGCTTGTGAGAAGGCTTAGGGTCTGGTAGGCGGTTACGAACATTAGGGGCCACTTTATCAGTGGAAGCTCGACGTACCTTATGAGCTGCAGGGTATTTGCGCCGTCGACGAGCGCCGCCCTTGTGAAGTCGATGGGGATGCTCTTCAGAGCGGCGGTGAATATTATCATACCGAAGCTCGCGCCCACGAAGCCGTTCACGAGTATAACTAGGAGCCAGGGGAGCTTGAGGCGCCACTCAACCGGCGGTACTCCGAAGAACATTAGTATCCAGTTTAGGAGCGCGTCCCTGTCGCCCCTCGTGGCCCAGAGCCACATGAGCGCGTAGACGGTGCTGGGGGTTATCCTAGGCAGGAGCCATATGGCCCTGAAAGCGCTGCCCACCCTCTCCTCGATGTGCACGGTGAGCAGCGAGATGAGGAGCGCGGTGCCGACGTTGAAGAAGGTTAGTGTAGTGAAGACGTAGAACATGGTGTTTCTAAAGATGAGGGGCGTCCAGGGGTCCTGAATCATTTTTATGTAGTTTGCGAGGCCGACCCAGTGCCACTCCAATGTGTAGCTCATGTCGGTGAGGCTTATCAGGAAGGTCAGTATGGCGGGGATGAAGAAGAAGAACACTATCATCGCTAGGCTGGGCAGTAGGAAGAAGTACAGGTAGCCCCTGGTCAGCAGTTTTCTGTGGTTTTTCCCGGCCGAGCGCCCCTTCTCTTCTGCCATGTAGAAACCCTCCCGTTAAAAACCCGTTTTAAGGGGACAAAAAGCTTGTTAAAAAGAAATAAATATTTGTTTTTACGGCTGAATCTCTATCGCGTCTCCAAGGTCCTTCTGCAGCATCTGTATGAGCTGCGTGGTCGCCTGGTCAGCGTTGAGCTCGCCGCTCTCAACGGCGCGGAGCACGGTGTAGACGTCGTGGCTGTAGAGTGCCCACTTCGGGTGGCCAGGTATGAAGTGGGTGTAGTCGAGCATGTAGGCGACGTCCTGGAGGAACTTGTCCTTAGCGTAGCGGCTGTCGCTTATCTCGCTGTAGAGTATCGCGAGGTGGCTGCTCTGAACCGCGTGGTTAGCGTTGAGGTGCGGGTCGGTGACGAGGGCTATGAGGGCGGCTGCGAGGTCGGCCTTGCCGCGCTTCTTAGCGAGCGTGGTTATGGTGTAGACCAGCGGGTGGCTGAGGGTGACGGGCTTGCCGCCCTTCTCGCCGGCCGGGTGGAGCATGAAGCCCATGACCTGCCAGAACTGCTGCTCAGTGAGGAGGCCCTTCTTCACCCACTCGCCCTTGTGCCAGCTTCCACCGGATATGAAGAGTGCCTCGCCCTTAGTGGCTGGGCCGTGGAAGTCCTTGTCCCAGTCGCCGCTGAACTGGTTGGGGCTGATCACGTGGTACTTGTGGACTGCCTGGTAGAACCAGTCGAAGGTCTTGTGCCAGGCCTCCTTGTTGGCAACCATCTTATTCTTCGTTGGATCCCAGAGTTTGCCGCCGAAGGCGAGGTAGAACTGGAAGTAGTCGTAGCCCTCCTTGACCCTGTGTATTATGCCGCGCTTAACTATGCCCTTGTCCACTGCCTGCTTGGCTACCTGAAGGAGGTCCCAGAGGGTGAACTCGCCGTTCTTAACCTTTATGGGGAGCTCCTCTATCTGCTGCTCTGTCCAGCCGAGCTCGCGGAGCTTGTCCTTGCGGAAGTACATGGGCCTGACCTCGGTGTCCTGGGGCACGGCCCATATCTTGCCCTGGAACTTGCACGCGTCCCAGAGGGTGGGTATTACGTCGTAGAAGGTGGTGTCCCAGTACTCCTTGATATAATCGTCGAGGGGTATAATGTAGCCGTTGCTGGCCAGGTAGCCTATGTCCTCGTGGCCGGTGAGGTAGATGTCCGGGCCCTCGCCGGCCTTAAAGGCGAGGTAGAACTTCTTCCTGTACTCCTCCCACTCGACGGGCCTGACGAAGAACTGTCCCTGAACTTTTACGCGGACGTTGGCTCCGGCCGCAGCGAGTATCTTGTTTAGCTTGTCAGCGGCGATTAGGAAGTTCTTGTACCTGTACTCGCTTGGAGGGTCGGGGCCTATGGCCCAGACGGTTATTGTGACTGTCTTTACGCCTCCCTGGGTTGTGGTGGGCTGGGTTGGGGCGGAGGGTTTGATGAAGTAGCCAATGGCTACGCCCACGAGCAGGGCTATTATTACCGCGGTTACTAGTGTGACTGTTGGGCTAACGCCTTTTCGGCGCATGGCCATCAAGACTTTTCCGCATGTTTACTTTATTTAAGTATTATCCTGTAATTATAATAGGGAATTCTTGCAGTGAACAGTGTATAGAGGCTCCATGATACATAATAATTTGTTGTACTAAAAACCCTGTTATGTGAGGCGGGGGAACACTTAAATTTGTTTAACACGCTTTAATAGGCTGGCGAGGTGACTTGATTCCCAGCCGGTAGCAAGATAGCCGTTATAGGGGCAGGAAAGATAGGCAGCGCAATAGCCCTCGCCCTCAAGAAAAACGGGTTCCAGGTAAAGGCCACCTGCAAGACGCACACCCGCCTCCAGGAGCTTCTGAGCATGGGCCTCGACGCCACACTCGACAACAGGGAGGCCGCTTGCTGGGCCGACCTCGTCTTCATAGCCGTCAAGCCGGGGCAGGTGGAAGGAGTCCTCAAGGAGATCGCCGACTGCGTTAAGGGCAAGCTGCTCATCTCGGTGGCCGCGGCTGTGACCACGGGCTTCATCGAGAGCCTAGTCGACGCGCGAGTCGTGCGGGCGATGCCGAACATAAACGCCGCCGTTGGCCACTCGGCGACGGCGGTGTCGGGCGGGCGCAGCAGTACGCGAGAAGACGTTGAGACCGCCCTGCACCTCTTCTCTCTCCTGGGCTACGCGACGGAGCTTGAGGAGAAGTACCTGGACGCTGTGACAGCTTTCAGCGGCAGCGGGCCCGCATACGTCCTCCAGTTCTACGAGGCGATGCTGCTCGCCGGGCTTAAGATAGGGCTTCCCCGCGAGGCGATAAAGAACCTTGCCCTGCACACGATCGCCGGCACCGCGCGTCTCCTCGAGGAGATGAGTAAGGAGCACCCGGCGGGGCTCAGGGACATGGTGATAACGCCTGGGGGCGTGACTATAGACGCTATACACGTGATGGAGGAGAAGGGCTTCAAGGCAATAGTTATGAGCGCGATAGAGAAGGCCTACAGGAAGTCCGCGGAGATCTCCAAGCTCCTCAGCAAGGGCATGTAGGAAAGTTTTTCTCCCCGGAAACTTCTTTTCCCCGTGGAAGGGTACAGGCTTGGCGACGAGATTCTCCGAAGGCTTAGGGAGCGGTTCGAGATAGTAGATGAGGAGTTCGTTGCCCGCTGGGTCGCTAGGACAACGCGCGACCCGTTCCGGGTGCTCGTGGCGGTCATAATTTCGCAGAACACTGCTGAGCGGAACACCTTCGCAGCCTACAAGAGGCTTGAGGAGATGGTGGGCGTCGAGCCCGAGAAGATAGTTGAGGCCGGTGTTGAGAGGGTGGCCGAGGCTATAAGGCCTGCTGGCCTGCAGGAGGCTAAGGCCCGGGCCATTGTTGAGGCGGCAAGGCTTGTCCTGGAGAAGTATGGGGGAGACCTGGGCAGGCTCCTTGAGAGGGGCGTCGACGCTGTGAGGGAGGAGCTTCTCCGCATACCGGGCATAGGGGAGAAGACAGTCGACGTCCTCCTCTCCAGCTGGGGCTACCCCGTGGTCGCGGTGGACACCCATGTGAGGAGGGTTGCCCGCCGCCTGGGCCTCGCGGAGGGCTCCAGCTACAGGGCGGTGAGGGAGGCGCTCCACAGGGTGTTTAGGCCTGAGAAGAGGCTTGAGGCCCACCTGCTGCTAATACTCCTGGGCAGGAGGATATGCACCGCGCGTAGGCCGAGGTGCGGGGAGTGCCCACTCCGCGACCTCTGCCCATACGCGCGTAAAATGGGAGTTAGTGATACATAGGGCTGCGGCCCCCTACACTCGATGCTTTCGGGCAACGAGATTAGGCGGCTCATAAGTGAGGGGCGCCTAGAGATAAAGCCCCTTGACGACGAGATTATCAGGGAGAACGGGGTCGACCTGAGGATAGGCTCGGAGGTGGCGGTGCTCCTCAACAACCCGGAGCCCGTGGACCCTGACAGGCTGGGCGAGGTAAGGCTTGAGGACTACTACAAGGTGTTTAGGGCGGAGCACTTCACCCTGCAGCCCTACATGAAGGTTCTCGTCACAACGATGGAGTACATCAAGATGCCGCCCGACGTGGCGGCGCTCGTAGCCGTGAGGAGCACGTTTGCGAGGCTCGGCGTCTCCATACCCCCGACCATAATAGACGCGGGCTTCGAGGGCGAGGTCACCATCGAGATACATGGCGGCGCCTTCCCCGTCATACTTAGGAGGGGCACCCGCTTCGCCCACGTGGCCTTCTACAGGGTCGAGGGCGAGCCCGTCCCCTACAGGGGTAAGTACCAGGGCCAGCGCGGCGTGACGCTGCCGAGGTAGCCGGGCTTGCCCGTCTACCTTGGCGTCGACCTTTCAGGGCCCCGCAGGGCGTCGGCCTACGCCGTGCTGGACGAGGGGCTGGCCTGTGAGACGGGCCACTTCACGGGTGACGGGGAACTCTTAAGAATAGTCGAGGAGGCGGGGCCCGCCGTGGTCGCTGTGGACGCGCCCCTCACGGTGCCCGTGGAGGGCTACATGAGGCCCTGCGACAGGGCCATGGCTAGGCTCGGCTTGAAGCCGTTGCCCCCGATGATGGGGGGTATGCGCGTGATAACCCTTAGGGGGGCCAGGCTCAGGGAGGCGTTGGAGAGCGCCGGCTACAGGGTGATAGAGGTGTACCCGGGCGGGGCCCAAGACCTGCTCGGCATACCTAGGAAGAGGAAGGGGATAGACGCTCTCAGGCGGGGCCTGGAGTCGCTCGGCGTGTCGCTGCCGGCGCGCAGGCTGGACGGGGACGAGCTCGACGCTGTCACCGCGGCCTACACGGGGTACGCGTACACGAGGGGATGGTACTTCTCCGTGAGGGGTGAGGGGTGCGAGGTGTATTTCCCATTGCCGCCTAGGGGTGCCTGAACTCCCACTCGTCCATGTTCTCGACGAGGTCGCGGACGATCCTCTCGGCCAGCTCCCTGGGCAGCGCCGTGAAGAAGCGGACGAGGTGCTTGCATATCCTGTGGCTCTCAGCTATCTTTTTCCAGTCCTCGCAGTCATGGAATATCTCCCTCGCCTCGAGGTCTATCTTCACCCTGTAGTTTTTCACCCTCCCCTCTACCACGTGGCCGGAAACCCTGTACTCGACTTCTTCCAGGGGTATCTCTAGCCCCCTCCTGAACCTCGCCTCCCCGGCCAGCACGCGTAGGACGTCCTCGAGGTCTCCCCCCAGCGCCTCCCTGGCCCGGGCGGCCACGCGCTCGGCCTCGCCCCGCCTCAGGTACTCTTCTATGCGGCGCAGCGCCTCCCGCTGCCTCCTATTGGCCATGCCGAGGAGCGAGAGCATCTGGAGCGCGTTGTGGGGCGCGTAGCCGCGGAAGTGGTTGTTGAAGTATCCGTATATGACGCGCACCTGCGTGGAAAGCTGGTTTATGCGGGGCACCCACTTCTTCAGCTCTTCCTCGCTGTAGTGGTAGTAGTACCAGGGCCGCTGGCCGCGTCCATGCCACCTTATATAGGAGAAGTCGGCCGTAACGTGTACCTCGGGCGGCAGGAGCGGCTCGTCGACCACCGTGTACGCGACTCCGCGCCGCCTGAGGGCCTCGAGTACGTCCTCGGATAGCCAGCTTGGGTGCCTGAACTCGACGGCGAAGCGGTAGCCGCTTGGGAGGATTGAGAGGAAGTCTTGGAACCAGGGTATCTCCTCCCGGCTCCTCGGCGGCATCTGGACGAGCACGGCGCCCAGCTTGCCCCTAACCTTGATCTCGTCGACTGCCCGTAGGAAGGCGTTGAGCTCGTCCCTGACCACTTGGGGGCGGAGCAGGCCCTTATGGGTTATGCCCTTGTAGAGTTTTAGGCTGAACACGAAGCCCTTAGGGGCCCGGGACGCGAGGTTCCTGAGGAAGGCGGGGCTCGGCATAGAGTAGAAGGTAGAGTTTATCTCCGTGGTGTCAAAGATGCGCGCGTACTGCGTGAAGAGGCCCCGGGGGGAGGTGTAAAAGGGGCCTACCCAGTCGTCGTAGTCCCAGCCGGAGGTGCCGATGTAGATCCTCGCGAAGAGGCCCAACTGTTAGCCACCCGTGGGTATGGGTACGGGCACCACCGTCGCGGAGCCCTGGCGGCCGCCCACGACCACGATGTATACTTTGCCTCCGCTCTGGGAGATGTCCTTTACGAGGAGGAGCCTGAGGTACTCCTCGAGGGCTGCGGTGTCGTTGCCGACGGCGCTTCTCACTATCCTCAGGGCCTCCGCGGTGCTGTTGGCGAGGACTATCTTCGCCTTGGCCTCGCCCTGCGCCTCGAGTATGCGCTGCATAGCTGTCGCGTTCGCCTCTATGAGTATGCGCTCCTTCTTGTAGAGGGCGGCCATCTTCATCTGCTGCTCGGCGAGCTTCTGCTCCAC
>JALVKT010000174.1 GCA_027027675.1 Thermofilaceae archaeon
AGTACCTAGAGGAAGCCCAGAAAATAGCTGACCAGCTAGAGGAGCGGGGCTTCCGCGTCGACATAGATGACAGGGGCGAAAGCATAGGCAAGAGGATAAGAGACGCGGAGGTGAAGTGGATACCCTACATCGTCGTCTATGGGAAGCGTGAAAAGGAGAGTGGAAGGCTAAGCGTACGAGTGCGCGGCGAGGGCCAGGCAGAGATGAGCCTCGAAGACCTGGTTTCTAGGCTGGAAGAGGAGACGAGGGGGTACCCCAGGCTTAGGAGCACGCTGCCCCGCCTCGTCAGTGTGCGTCCACGCTACCGCTAAAACAAAATTTTTATATCAAGGCCTTGTAGGCCCAACCCCGAGGACTAATGGAGAGGCTTTCTACGGGCATACCCGGCCTCGACAAGATGCTGGCCGGGGGAATACCTAAAGGCTTCCTAGTAGCAGCCGTCGGCGAGCCCGGGTGCGGCAAAACGGTCTTTGCCATTCACTTCACATGGGCCGGAGTGACGCGGGGAGAGCGCGCAATATTCGTGACCACCGAGGAGACGCGGGAGAGCATAATCAGGCAGGCAGCAATGTTCAACATGGATTTCCGCAAGTACCTCGAGAAGGGAAACCTTGTCATCATAGACGCTCTGCTTAAGGACAGAGACGACCCCTACTCTCTCTACAGGCTGGACCCGGAAGAACTCGTGGAGAAGGTGATAGGCGTTAAGAGAAAGATGGGTTACGGGCACGCTAGACTAGTTATAGACAGTCTCTCCGCCTTCTGGCTCGACAAGCCAGCCATGGCGAGGAAGTACAGCTACTACCTGAAGAAGGTGCTGTACCAGTGGAACTTCACGGTTCTAGCGACGAGCCAGTACTCCATCACCACCTCCGAGGCTTTCGGCTTCGGCCTCGAACACGTGGCGGACGGGATTATACGCTTTAGGAAGGCTGTGAGGGGCGGCAGGCTCCACAGGTACCTGATAATAGAGAAGATGCGCCAGACCCCCCATGACCTGAGAATGTTCGAGTTTGAGATCGTCGACGGGAAGGGTATTGTGCTGGTAGGCCCCACAGAGTACCGTAGAGAGGACACTGCTCTGCCGGGCTTCGTCTCCCAGAAAATATTGGAAGCGAAGAAGAGGCGCGAGGCTGAGCTGGAGTGAAAAACGCGGTAAAGCCCGTCCACCTTTCCCTCTCGGAGCTCCTCTACAAGAAGCAGGTGCTACTTAAAGAGCTCGAGGCAAAACTCTCCAGGGAGAGCATAGAGAAGGCCCGCAGCGACTACCACGCACGCCGTCTCCCACGGCCCTGCGGAATAACCGTTCACGTAGCGCTAGGCTGCACCTACAGGTGCACCTACTGCTACCTACCAGACATGGGCTTCAGCTTTAAGGAGTATAGGCTCTACGGGCTTCGCGGCGACGAACTAGCCTACGCTCTTCTCTCAAACAAGGCTTTTCTGCCCGGAAGGCTTGGAACCTTTATAGCCATAGGCAGCGTTGGGGAACCCCTGGGAGACGACGCGCTTTTCGCGAAGACCCTGGAATACCTTAACAGCATCGAAAGACACCTCGGAAACCCCACCCAGATAGCGACGAAAGCAGCGCTGGACGAGGAAAAGGCCGCTAGACTGGCGCGATTTAAAATGCCGCTAAGCATCCTCGTAACCATCGTGACTCTGAAGAATAGTGAGAAACTTGAGCCCGGAGCCCCAGATCCCTGGAGCAGGCTAGAAACCATCAGGAGGCTCCGAAAAGCAGGGGCCAAGCCATTCCTCTTTCTACGCCCCATAATCCCCGGGATAAACGACGAGGAGGCCGAGGACATCGTCAGGGAGGCTGCGAGGCAGGGCGCCTACGGGGTAGTGGTAGGCGGCTTCAGGGCCTCGCCAGCTATACTTGCTCGCCTAAAGGCACAGGGCTTTAGCACGAGAGAAGTTGAAAAAAGGCTCAGAGGCCCCCTGAAGGCTGGTAGACAGACACCAGTGTACACGCGCGACATTAAGGAAAAGGTGGTAGAGTTTGCGAAGAAAAAGGGCGTAGTGCCCTTCCTCTCCGCGTGCTGCGCTAACAACTATACAGCGTTTCTAGCCACGGGGCGGCGGGTACCCTGCGCAGGGCTAGACTTTGTAGACGGGAAGTTCTGTACCAGGTGTCCCGTAATGTGCGAGGACATCCCCGTAGAGATTGACGAGACAGAGGTCACAAGGCATGTGAAGAGGCTTACATCTCTCAACAATGTCGAAGCGCGCATAGAGGGTTTTTACATCAAACTCGTAGGGATGGACTCGGCCAGGGCTTACCGTAGGCTTAAGGGGTGGAAGAAGATCCTATTGGAGACAGCGTATAGGAGGAGGGTGGTGGCTTGAAAAACCCTATGAGAGATTTTCTTTCGAGGCTCAGATGGGATAAAAAGATGAGGGGCAGGAGGTACGTGGTACGCTTCGTCTCTCGCGGCGCCCCCGGAGGCTTCGAGGAGGTTCTAAGCGACGAGATAGTGAAGGTTTCTAGGGACGGCTTCGTCTTCGAAAGAGAGGGAGAGGAAAAGTGGATACCCTATCACAGGGTTCTCGAGATAA
>JALVKT010000175.1 GCA_027027675.1 Thermofilaceae archaeon
CCCGGCGGAAAAACGCCCCCCTCCGAGAGGAGGCCGGCCTCCACGTTCACGAGCGGCTCGTTAAACGTGCTCCACATGTCCACGAGGTCGCCGAGCCGCCACGCCACATAGGCCGCGTACTTGGCGAACTCCACGGGAAACCTCTCGTCCGCCAGGCCCAGGGGGCCCCGGCCGCCCCGCGACTCCCTCACGGCAACCGGGTCGTGAAGCCATATAGGCGTCGTAAAGTGGTGGAGATTCACTATAACCTTGAAGCCCCGGCCCCTCAGGTCGCCCAGGAGCCTCCTATAAAACTCCACGTACCTCCTATCCGCGACCCCGTCGAGCCGCCTAAGCTCCTCCTCCCCAACCCTGACGTCCTTCACGAGGCCGTTGCCGTCAACCTCGAAGTCCACGTCCACCTGCGCAGTGCTGCAGGGGAATATGCGGCTCCACTCCACCGAGACCCTGTAAATGTTGAGGCCTAGGCCGCGGGCAAGCTCGTGGTCAAGCCTGTAGAGCTCCGCGTAGTCCACGCCGTCCTCGGGGAGGTCGCCGCTAACCCTGCCTGTGGAGACGTTGAACGGGTCCCTAACCCACACCCACCAGTCGGAGCGCGTGTCCAGAAACCTCCTATACGGGTCGCCCATCTCGAACTGGAAGGCCGAAGAGGAGACCCCCCACCTAAAACTCTCGCCTAACATCCGGCGTCAAATAAAATCCGGGCGGCTCCCAGATTAATTAACTTCTACCCCTCCAGGCTAATATAATGTAAACGCGGCGATGAAGCCAGATAATCAAAATTATATTGTTGAAGGAACGATAATATAATGATTAGATGTGCTGAAAGTTATAACATTTTTCAACGTTAAAGGCGGCGTCGGGAAAACCACGCTCACAGTAAACACAGCCGCAAAACTTGCACACGTCCACCCCGGGAAAAGTAAAGTCCTCATCCTAGACCTTGACGCCCAGGCAGGAGCAACCAACTATATCTTCGGGGCAGAACAGCAGGAATACTACGAGAAAGAAGAAAGGACGCTCTACAACTTACTCCTCGAAACGTTTTCGGGCTCCCAGCCCAACATCGACGACTACGCTGTAAAGGCGTTCAACTGGAGCGGAAAACTATACGTGGTCCCCGGGAGCTACTCCATACTAGAGGCCGAGAAGGCCGCCCTCACAAGCACGGGCCTCTGGCTACTAAAGCTCCGCGAAATCGTACATAGAGCCGTCGACTTCGGCTACAACTATATCTTCATAGACCCCCCGGCCACATTCGGCGTCCTAACAAAAATGGCTCTAGCGGCAAGCCAGTACTTCGTCATACCCGTAATTCCCGACCAGCTCGGCCTGGGCGCGTTTAAGCTCCTAGACAAGGGCTTCAGAACATTCATAGTGGACCTACGCACAGTCCTGAGCATCGATGAGCTCCCCGTCTGCGGCGGAGTAGTCTTCAACAGGCTAAAGTCGAAGACACACTACATAATAGCTGATAAAATCGCGGAAGAGGCCAGGCGCCACAAGCTCTACGGGCGCTACCCGATCCCCGTCTACAAGACGAGGCTGGACGACACCGTCGACTACACAAAATGCCTTGAAAAGCACGAGCCAATATTCACCTGCAAGGGTATAAATAAGAAGACCAAGGAGCAGTTTGAAAGCTACTTCAAGGAATTCTACGCATACGTCGTCGAAGACGGGGCGCGCAAGGTGAAGAAATGAACAGGAGTAGACGGGAAAACGACCTCGTAGACCTTCTAGCCTTCCACGCGGAGCGCAGAGGCCTGAAGGCTTGGAAGCGCGTAAAGCTACGTGGCGTCGGGCTCCCAGACATAGACCTGCTCCTCAAAGAAGGGGGCGAGCTCGTAGGCGTCGAGGTAAAATATATCGGCGAGGAAAGGGGCGCGAGGTTTTACCTCGGTCTCGACGAGGCGCTAGCCCTCCTGTTCTACGGGGTCGATAGGGCATACCTGCTGCACGCCTACCCGGCCAGGGTGGATGAGACCCTGGAGCTGGTGGACATTCTGCCGGTGGGCTTTATGGTGTACCGGGGTGGTGAGGAGCCCGAGGTTTTGAGGGAGGCTCCCTTGAACCCGTTTAGGGGGCGCGGGAGGGTTGAGGAGGTGAGGGGGAGGCTTGAGGGCTGGCTTGCAGGGCTTATAGGGCTATAGAACTTTAAAGACGTTTATATAGCAAAGAGTTTAAATATAAAGATATATCTATATTCATGACCAGCCATGACAAAAGGACTAGGCATCATAATGTATTCGGGCCAAGCGGAGAACTTCATACCCCTAGGAGTGCTCGCGCAGACAGCGGCGAACCTCGGCATACCCGTGCGCATCTTCGTGACCGGCTTCGCAACCCTATACTTCCTCAAGAACAAGCCGGAGCCCCGCTTCTCCAAAGAGTTCGAGGACTTCGTGCCCAAGATACACGAGGGAATGAAGAAGATAAACGCGCCCAGCTGGTACGACATGCTCAAGGAGGCCAAGGAGACCGGCGACGTCAAGATCTACATATGCTCCCTCATGGCCAACGTGATCGGGGTAACCAAGGACGACGCCGACCCCATAGT
>JALVKT010000176.1 GCA_027027675.1 Thermofilaceae archaeon
AGGTGCGCGGCGTGGCCGCGAAGATACCCGTCGGCGAGAGGAGGAGCGTTGTTATGATACAGCCGATATTCGGGAAGCTCTACGTGGTCAACGGGAACGATGTCCTCGCGGAGGCCGTGAGGCTTGTGGGCGCAGACTACATGGTCAACGTAACGCTCCACGGGTACACGCCGGTCAGGATACCCATGGACAGGGAGAAGATAGTCTCAAGTTACAGGGACGCGGACGTTATCATTTTGCTCACAAGCACCGTCACTCCCATCGAGAAGGTCGAGGCCCTGAAAAAGGAGATGGCATCAGACCCCCTCTGGAGGCAGGTGAAGGCCGTGCGGGAGGGCCGCGTCTACGTGCTACGCGCCGACCTGGGGCAGGGCAGCTATCTCCGCTGGAGCCCCCGCCTCGCAGTCGGGATATGGCAGCTCGGCAGCACGATATACCCGGAGTACTTCCCCGACTGGAGGGGCAAGGCGGGGCTCCTCGACGAGTTCTACGGCCACTAGGCGTGGCGCCATGAAGAGGCTCCTCCTCGCAGCCCTCCCCGCCGCGGCCTTCATCGCGAGCCTCCTGGTGGGGAGCTACCCCGTAAACCCGTTGAGCCCCGGCCCATTGGGCTACACGATAATAGTCGAGGTGAGGCTTCCACGCACGCTCATGGCGGTCTCGGCAGGCATAGCCCTCGGCGTTAGCGGCCTCATCCTCCAGTCCGTCTACAGGAACCCCCTCGTCGACACCTACATCCTAGGCGTCAACTCGGGCGTAGCCCTAGGCGCAGCCATAGGGTACGCCTACCTCCCCCTCCTAGGCGTGCCCCCCATGGCGCTGGCCTTCGGGCTCGCAGCGATGGCCCTCACGCTCCTCATAGCCGGCGCGGCCGGGAGGACGAGCCCCGTGACGCTCGTGCTAGCAGGGATACTCGTCTCCTCCCTCCTCTCCGCGGCGCTCTCGGTTGTGGAGCTGCTGCTAAACCCCAGGGGGCTCGCGGCCCTCGTCGTGTGGCTCATGGGGAGCCTCTCCGGGGCCACCTGGGAGCAGGCCGTGGTCTCGCTCCCCGCCGTGTCGGTGCTAGCAGCGGCCGCGTACGCGGCCAGCTACCGCCTCGACGTCGCCGCGATGGGCGGCGAGGAGGAGGCGCTCGGCGTGGACCTGGCGAGGACGCGCGCGGCGGCCGCGGCCCTGGCGTCGCTCATGGCGGCCCTCGTAGTCTCCTTCACAGGGATTATAGGCTGGGTCGGCCTCATAGTGCCCCACATCGCGAGGATGAGCGTGGGGCCAAGGCACTCCTCGGCTATACCGGCAGCCGCCTCCTACGGCGCTGCCCTCATGCTTGTAGCCGACTCTGTGGCGCGGCTCTTCCCCGTCGACATGCCGGTGGGCGTGCTCACCACGCTCGCCGGCGTCCCCTTCTTCGCGTACCTGCTAGCCAAGACGGGTGGTGGGTGGAGGTGAAGGTACTCGTCGTGTATGCTACGAGGTACGGCACGACTAGGCGTGTGGCCAGGCTGGTCGCCGAGCTGCTGGAGGAGAGGGGGCACGTCGTCGACGTCGTGGACGCGTCGAGGATGCCGGATCCGAGGGGCTACGGCCTCGTAGTCCTGGGGGCGCCGGTGTACAGGGACGGGCCGTGCAGCTGCCTCATGGAGTACGTGGAGGCTCGGCGGCGGGAGCTGGAGGAGGTGCCTAAGGCGTTCTTCCTCGTGGCGATGCACACTGTGGGGTCGGTGTTTATGGGGCGCCTCCACGGCGGCATAGCGTATGCGCAGCCCCTGCTCGACGCCTTCGAGGCGCCGCCGTTCTACGGGACGCTTATAGGCGGCGTGGTCGACCCGGACAGGCTTAGCCCCGAGGACAGGAGGAAGATGGAGCGCTTCTACCGGGCGCTTGGGGAGGAGCTTAGGAGGCAGGACAAGCTGAGGCGGGAGGACGTGGAGGCCTTTGTGCGGAGGACGCTGCTATACTACGACTGGTTCGGCAAGGACTTCGTGAGGGGGCGCGTAGAGGAGGCGTCCAGGTTCGACTTCATGGAGAAGCTGAGGGAGCTGGGCTATGCTGGAGGCGAGGGGGGTGAGTCATAGGCGGGGCTCCTTCACCCTCGAAGTGTCCTCGCTGGGCCTCGAGAGGGGGGAGCTGGTCGCCGTTATAGGCCCGAACGGGGCCGGCAAGTCGACGCTGCTGAGGGTTATGGCTGGCGTCGAGGAGCCGCTCGGCGGCAGCGTCCTCGTGGACGGGCGCCCCCTCTACGGCCTTTCGAGGCGGGAGAGGGCGAGGCTTATAGGCTACGTGCCGCCCAGCCACGCCCCCCTCTTCCCCTACACGGTGGGGGACTTCGTGCTCTCCGGCGCGGCCCCCCTGCTGGGCGTGCTGGAGGCCCCGGGGCGCGAACACGTTGAGCGGGCCCGCCGCCTCCTCGGGGAGCTGGGGCTCGGGAGCATGTGGGATAGGCCGTACACCGGGCTTAGCAGCGGGGAGCTCCAGCTCCTGCTCGTCGCTAGGGCGCTCATGCCGGGGCCCGGGTACCTGCTCTTGGA
>JALVKT010000177.1 GCA_027027675.1 Thermofilaceae archaeon
GAGGAGCTGATAATGCTGGGCGCCAAGGTGATGGTGAGGCTGGGCAGCTGCGGCGGCATGCTGGGGGAGATGGAGATAGGCGACGTGGTGATACCTACGGGTGCGAGCTACGGCCTCGGCGGGACTATTTGGAGCTACGCGCCCTTCGACTGCACGGCGGCGGTGCCGGACTACGAGGTGCTTGGGAGGCTGGTCTCCGAGGCTGAGAGGCACGGGCTGAGGTACTTCCTGGGGCCCGTGATTAGCAGTGACTCGTTCTACGGTGAGGGTGAGGACTACATTAGGAAGTGGATTGAGAGGGGGATGGTTGCCATAGAGATGGAGGCTGCGAGCCTGTTCGTGCTTGGGCGTCTGAGGCGGATAAAGACGGGGGCTATGCTGCTTGTGAGCGACAACATCAAGGAGCCGGGGAAGATGGCCACCGCGGAGGAGCTGAGGGACGCCGTCGACAGGGCGAGTAGGGCTGTGTTCGACGCGATAGTGGCTGTGGAGCCCTGAAAAATACATTAAGGATTATTTACTGTGCCCGGGCCTTCTTCTCAGCCACGTAGAGGAGCGCCACCGCCCCGGCGCTTAGGAGGAGCGATGCTGCGAGGCCCGCGGCGGGGCCCATGTGCGTGTCCATCATGTAGCCATAGAGTATGCCCGCTACAAGCACCCCCACGCCTACGGCCGTGTTGAAGACGCCGTAGACGGTCGCCCTCTTGTCGGGACTCGTGAGGTCTGCCACGGCCGCCCTGTAGACTGCCTCCCTGCTGCCGAGGACTAGGCCGTAGAAGGCCGCTGCCGCCGCCACGGCCCAGGGCGCCGGTATGAGTGTGAGGGGTGCCACGGCCACCGTGAGGAGGAAGGGGATGTAGAGTATCTTCAGCCCTATCTTGTCGTATACGAGGCCCGCGGCAAGGGCTGTGGGGGCATCGATGAGCTGGATTGCCGCGTAGAGGACGGGGACTATCCAGGCGAGCTGGGGGCCGAAGACCACGGCTGCCTGGTAGAGTATGAGCGGCGCCGGGAGGAGGGCTATAGTGTTCAGCACGACCGCCGTTATGTAGGCCGTGGCGGCCTCGGGGACTGCGCCGCCCCTCTTTTTCTGGGGGGTTTGGCGCTCGACGTAGCCGCGTATGCTCCTGTAGACGAGGTATAGGGTGGCCATGAGCGCTATGTATGGTATCGCCAGGGCGGCTAGTGTGGGCGTGTAGTCGCCCGTGAAGGCCAGTATGGCTGCGAGGGCTAGGGGGCCGCTCACAGCGCCTATCTGGTCGAGTAGCTCGTGGAGGCCGAAGGCCTTGCCTCGGCCTATGTGGCGTGATATGAAGGATATTATGGTGTCCCTGGCCGGCGTCCTGAGGCCTTTGCCGAGCCTTTCGAGGAGTATGAGTGCCGCCGCGAGCACCCAGCCGCCCGCGAGGCTGGCCGTGGGGAGGAGGGGCAGGGCAGCTATGAGGCCGTAGCCGAGGAATATTAGGGGCCAGTAGCCCCCGGTCTTGTCGGCTATGACGCCGCCTGCGAGGCGGGAGACGTAGGATATGAGCTCGCCGAGGCCTATGATGGCGCCGACTATGAGGGCTGAGGCGCCGAGGAACTTGAGGTACTCGGGGATTACGCCGCGCGCCCCCTCGTAGACTATGTCGCCGAGGAGGCTTACGAGGCCTAGCATTAGTATTGCCTTGTATGCCTCTCTCTTCTCGCTCGCCGACACGTGTTTTCTCTGTGGGGCGTATACTTAAATCTTGGAGGCCTTGTAGAGGAGAGGGGTATCCCTTGGACGTAGTGACCGCGCTTATCGACCTGGGCCTGGGGCTGGGCGCCGGGTTTGCAGGCGGGCTGCTGGGGGTTGGCGGGGGCTTCATAATGACCCCCGTGCTGATACTCCTGCTCGGCATGCCGGCCCACGTGGCGGTGGCTACAAGCCTGTTCGCCGTGACGATGACCTCGCTCTCCTCGACGCTGTACTACGCGGAGAGGGGGATGGTCGACTATAAGCTGGGCATGGAGCTGGAGTCCGCGTCAATGGCGGGCGCTATACTTGGGGCTCACGCGGCCCTCCTCCTACCGGGCTACGTGATCGAGATAGCGTTCGGCCTCGTGCTGGGCTACGCGTCGCTGAAGATGATGGCCTCTCACGGGCACGGGGAGGAGGCTGCGAGGGGGGAGGGCTACAGGCACCTCTGGGCCGGCGTTGCAGCGAGCTTCTTCGCGGGGATACTCTCGGGGATGCTCGGTATAGGCGGCGGGACGGTGAAGGGGCCGATAATGATCCTCATAATGGGCGTCCCCGTCCACGCGGCCGTGCCCACGAGCGGCTTCATGATAGGGCTCACAGCCGCCGCGGGCAGCATAGTGTACCTCGCGGCGGGCTACGTGGACCTTGTGTGCGCCGCGCTCCTCGCGCTTGGCGTGTTCGCGGGGGCGCAGGCTGGGGGCCGAGTCGCCGTAAAGATGAAGCCTCTCATGCTTAGGAGGGTGTTCGGGGCTGTGCTCTTCCTCGCCGCGGTGAGGATGGTGCTGAAGGGCATGGGTG
>JALVKT010000178.1 GCA_027027675.1 Thermofilaceae archaeon
CGTGGGCGACGAGGGGCTCGCTCCTGTACTCGCGGTGCGCCGTCTCGTCGTGGAGGGTGAGGTCTGTGAGGAAAGTGGCGGCCGTGTTCTCCATCCCGCCGAACAGGAACTCCTCGAGGGCTACCTGGTCGTACTTGGGGTAGGGGTACTTGACGCCGGTGTAGCGTGAGAGAAACTCCATTATCCTGGGCGTCTTGGAGAAGCTCCTCTCGATTAGAGCCTCTTTCCCGCGGGGCACTATGTAGCGGAGCTTCACGCCCTCCCACTCGTCCTCCTCCACGTGGAAGTCTCCCACCGCGAAGGCTAGTAGGTAGTGTGGCATCGCCCTCTCCATCGAGAAGCGCCACTCTTCGAGGCCGTCCCCCGCCCTGCTGCGGGACACGAGCACGCCGTTCGCGACCACGGTGAGGCCCTCCTTCACCCTTATGACGAGCTCCGCCGGGGCCTTGCGGTTGGGGTAGTCGTGGCCGGGGACCCAGTACCGGTTGTCTTCGGGCTCTCCCTGGGTGTAGGCCATGCGCGCCGGGCCTTCCCCGTCTACGGGGACGAACCATAGGCCGCGCCGCGGCTTCGCTGCGTACTCGACCTCCAACTCGGCAATGTCGCCTGGCGACGCGTCTACGCTCACCTCTATCTCTGAGCCGTCGTAGCTGTAGCTCGCGGGGGCCCCGTTAACCTTGACCGAGCGGATGTCCATGTCGGCCGCGTGGAGCGTGACGGTGCCCGTCTTCCTGGTGAAGCGGAGCCTGTGCACCGCCCTGCCTGTAACGCTTCGCTCCTCGAGGCTGAGAGTAATGTCGACCAGGAGTCTCTCGGGCTGGAAGGGCGGGTCGGGCAGCCACCTCGGTTTGTAGTCGGGGTAGGCGAAGCCCTTCCCGCCGTATAGCCAGTGCACGGGATTTTTTACGCGTGCCCCATTATAAGGTCGGCGTCACCGTTATTAGCCCGTGCGGCGGGCGTGGTATGGATGGGCCTCACAACGCTTGTGGTCGGCTTCCTCGTCGACTTGGTTGCCGTGGGCGGATACCTGGGCGTGTTCGCGTTGATGGCGCTTGAGAGCGCCCTCATACCGGTGCCTAGCGAGGCGGTCATGCCGTTCGCGGGCTTCCTCGTCTCCAGGGGCGTGTTCGGGTTCTGGGAGGCCGTGGCGGCGGGGAGCCTCGGGAACCTCGCGGGGAGCCTGGCGGCCTACGCTCTGGGGGCTAGGTATGGGAGGCCCCTCCTCGAGAGGTATGGGAGGTACCTCTTGATCGGGGAGGAGGAGCTGTCAAGGGTGGAGGAGTTCTTCGCTAGGCACGGGGACGCGGCAGTGTTTTTCGGCAGGCTTTTGCCGGCCGTGCGTACCGTGATCTCCTTCCCGGCGGGGATGGCCCGTGTCCCGCTGGCCAGGTTTTCGCTGCTAACCTTCGCGGGGAGCGTGCCGTGGAACGCGGCCCTCACATATGCGGGCGTGGTGCTTGGAGAGAACTGGGTGCTGGTGGAGGAGATGGGCGGCTACCTCGACGTCGCGGTCTTGGCCGTCCTGGCCCTGCTAGCCTATCTTTTCCTGCGCCGCTAGCTCCTTGAAGGCCTCCTCGAGCCTGTGGAGCCTCGCCTTTGCCCTGAGGAGCATCTTGTCGGCGGCCTCGACGAGGTAGGGGAGGAGGGCCGGGTCTATCAGGTCTAGGCCGCGGAGCCTGAGGGGGGCCTCGAGCTTCTCCATCGACATTATCTCCACCATGTAGCGGCCCCCGAGGCCCTGGATCCCGCTGTGCTTGAAGCCCGTGTTCCTGGCCAGCACGAGCACTCTGCGGGCGGCTTCAAGGCTTTCAGCGGCCACGTGGAGTATTGGCTGGTGTACCGCGAACCAGAGGTTCGGCTCCCCGGTGGCCCTTATGACGGCCTCGACCTCCCCGGGGTTTACGGGGCGGTGCCACTTCGCTAGTATGCGCATCACTCCCTTGTCGCCGGGGAGGGGGCTTGCGGCGAGCTGTATCCTGCCGCTGCAGCTGGACGTCGTGTATAGCCAGGGGACGCTGTTTATGGCGTCTAGGAGCGGGAGTATGTCCTCGTCCACGCGGCCCTGCTCGCGGTGCTCCCGCAGCTGCCTCAGCGCTTTTTCACGGCCCTCCGCCCATCCCATCGAGAACCACCTCTGGGAGGAGGCAGACGCTGCGTATACAGGTTGCGCCCTGGGGGCAGCGCTGGGACACGAGGACTGCTGACATGCCGGCCGCCCTGGCTGCAAGGTAGTCTTCTTCGAGGCTGTCGCCGGCGTGGAGCGAGGCGGGAGGGGCCACGTGTAGCGCTTCGAGGGCGTAGAGGAAGGCCTTGGGGCTCGGCTTGAAGGCGCCGGAGAGGTCGGGGGTTGAGATTGCGTCGAAGAGGCTTCTCAGGCCTGTATGTGCGAGGAGGGACTCCACCTCCCATGAGAGGTTGTTGCTTATAACTGCCAGCTTGACGCCTCGGCCGCGGAGCGCCTGCAGCGCGTCGGCCACGCACGCCTCTACCCTGTAGTTTTCCGGGTTGAACCAGTACCTGAGGAGCTCCTCGCCGGTGCCTGGCACGTGGAGCGCCGATAGCACGGCCTGGTTCAGCGCTATGTAGTATTCCCGGGGGTTCCTCCCCCTCCTCTCGACGTGGACGGAGCGTATGGCGCGCCTCGCCTCCTCCGGCGTTACGTGGACGCCCTTCCGAGCTGCGAACCGCGAGATTATGTACTCTGGGGGGTCGAAGATGGCCAGCGTCCCCACGAGGTCGAGCGTGACGGCACTATACCTTTGCCTCGACAAGCCTCACCACGCCCTCGGCGACGTATATGCACGTCCTACTCGGCCTCCTCCAGTATGGGAGGCCGCGCCTCCACAGGGTCTTCCAGGAGCCCGGGTTTCCCACGCCCCTGTCCGGGAGGAGGCCCGGTATGTGGGTGTGCCCGGCAATGAGGAGGCCGTCGGGGCACAGCTTCTCCCGCATCCTCCTCTCCAGGTAGAGGGGGCGGCCGAGCAGCGCGGCCAGCCTGTTTACGATGTGGGCTAGTGCGCCGTTGGGCACAGCGGCGTCTCCGTGGAGGACGCAGATCCTCCGGCCTGATACGTGGAGCACCGTCATGCCGGGCACGACTATAAGCTTTGAGCCGTGGAGCTCCGCGTAGACCGGGCCCTGGAGTATGGGGTCGTGGCTGCTGAGGCTCGTCACGTAGACTACGAGCCTGGGGGTTTCTGTGGGGCCGAGTATGGCGTCTAGCTCCCTGAGGAGCGCTTCTCTGCCCGTGGGCTCGTGGAGGTCTTCGAAGAGGTCTCCCGCGAGTACGAGGCACTCGGCGCCGAGCCTTGAGGCTAGGGAGGCGGCGGCGGCCAGCTGCCTGCAGGGCTTGCCGCGCCTGCAGTGTAGGTCGGAGCATATGAGGGCTGAGCGCGTGGGCGGCGCTTCCAGCGTGTAGGGCCTCCTCAACTATCCTCCCTTAACGTTCCCGTCGGCGCGCCTTTAATTTGTTGGTGCCTCGGAGGGATACCCTTTAAGGTGTCCGGGGATGGCATATAGGTTAGGTGTATGCAGCGTGGAGAGAAGGGTGCTCGCGGCGGTGCTGCTCGCACTGGCGGTCGCCTCCCTGGCCCCGGCCGCGGTGGTGTCCGCGGCGCCGCCGAGGATAAGGGTCTACGTGGACGTGCGTGAGAACGGTAACGCAACCGTAACCTACGTCGTCTCGGGGCAGGGGGCCGCGTCCTTCTGGATTTTCCTCCCCAAGTTCGAGAAGGTCGCAGGCAAGGCCGTTAAGGGCGGCTTCCGCGTTGCCGAGAACAGGACGTCGGACTTCTACTTCTACTATAACTCGACCGTGGAGGCCAGGCCCGGCGGGGACGGCACGTACGAGTTCAACATGAGCTATAGTTTCCCGTACGCGTCGATAATGGCCGACTACAACGGCTGGTTCATGAGCCCCGCCCTCATCGCGGAGCCGGACATAGTGATGGACGTCTACGTGCACATACCCTTCCTCAAGAGGGTCACGCTTGAGATCCCGGAGCACGTGGGCTCCGCGGACGGCTACCTCGTCTACAGGCTTCAGGGGCCCCTCTACCTCAGGCTGGCGGGGAGGATAACGATAGAGTATGACATGACCAGGCCAACCCCCACGAGGAAGCTCCTCGGCGTCTACGACGACGTGAAGGTCATCGTTGAGTACCCCGTGTACTACAGGGGCTTCGCGGAGAAGACGGCCAGGGTGGCTGGGAAGGCGATACCGCTGTACGAGAAGCTGTTCCACGCGAAGCCGGACAAGGTCGAGTTCCGCTTCTACCTGCCAAAGCAGGCCATGGGCGGGATAGGGACGCTGGGCTTCATGCGGGGCTCGGACGTGAACGTTGGCGGGAAGGGGCCGATACAGCTTAACCTCGCGTTGATGCGCTACGCGCCCGGCTACCACGAGACGACGGTGCTCCACGAGATGGTGCACAAGTTCCTCGGAATGATAGGGGTGGAGGCCGACTCTGAGACGAGGTGGTTCCACGAGGGGATGGCCCAGTACATCTCGGTCAACGCCGGCGAGGAGCTCGGAGTGCCCGTTGGCGACTTGAAGTCGATGCTGGACAACTCCTCCGAGAAGCTTGTGAAGCACCTCAAGGGGAACCTTGGCTTCATACAGGAGTGGCCCTACGGGAGCCCCGAGCTTGAGGGGGAGGCGTACCTTGCCAGCTACTACATAGTGAGGACTATAGCGGACAAGTATGGCGGCTTAAAGTACATCTCGAAGCTTACGCAGGTCATCAAGGACATGGGGGGCATTAGGGACACGCAGGACATTGTAAACGCTATGAGCGCCGCCGCCGGCAAGGACCTGAGCGGCCTCTTCAAACAGTGGGGCTTCAAGGGGGTGAAGCCGTGGGCCCCGCACAGCCGCCCCCAGCCTCCACAGCCGGCCACGCCTTCCCAGGGCAACCAGTCGAAGCCCGGGGGCAGCGAGGCAGCGCCCCAGCAGCAGGGCGGCGGGGAAAAGAACAGCCCGACAAGCTTCTTCGAGAACGCGAGGAACCTGCTGATAACCTCGGCTCTAGTGCTCAGCGGGCTCGCAGCCTTCCTCGTATACGTGGTCAACACGAGGATTTCTAGGGAGCTCTCCGTGGCCGCTAGCCGCGTCTACGTGCCCGGAGAAGAGGAGGAAGAGGGGGAGAGCGGAAAAGAAGGGGAGCCCGGCGGCGCCGGGCCCGGGGAGTAGGCCTGGACGTGCTTACTCCTCTACTTCTTCTACGTGTATAATGGATACGGGGCAGGCCTCCGCGGCGCTTTTCACGCACTCCTCGAGCTCGGCGGGCACGAGGCCGGTGCTGGGGTCGCCGTTCACCCTGAACTTCTCAACTATCTGGCTCTTCCCGTCCTCCTCGCTCATCTCGAAGACGTCGGGGCATAGGCTTACGCATGCCATGTCGCTTATGCACTCGTCCCTGTCGATTGTCACCTTTAGCTTCTTGGCCATCTCTGCCACCAGGGGATGGTACTGCAGCCGAATATATTAAATTGCCTCATCCCTAGCCCTCTCCTCCACGTACACGTTCCCGTAGCCTACGTAGACGAGCTTGTCGGGGGCCAGGGCGTCTATGACCTCGCGGCGGTGCGTGCTAACCACGAGGGTTATCCCGTGCCTCCGGGCTATCTTGGAGAGGTTCCTGGCGACCCGCCGCGCGGTGAGCGCGTCGAGGTGGGCGGCGAACTCGTCTATCAGCATGAGGGAGGGCTTCTCGGCGAGCAGGCTTGCAAGCTTCGCCCTCTCCTTCTGGCCGGTGGAGAGCTCGCTGAAGCGGGCCCTGTAGAACACAGCGTCGCTGAGGCCGCTCATGTTGAGGACTTCGATGGCCGCCCTGACGTCGCCCAGCTTGTTGTACATGTGCTCAAGTATGGGCTCCTGCCCGAAGACGGGCTCCATCTCGCCTGGGAAGAGCACGCTCACCGCTACGCCCTCGGGAACCTCGACGGTTCCCCTGTCAGGAGCGTACTGGCTGCCCCCTAGGCGCAGAGCCTTGCCGGCTATCAGGCGGAGAAGGGTCGTCTTCCCGGCCCCGGAGAGGCCCGCTAGGACTACGACCTCGCCGGGCTTCACCTCGAGGTTCACGTCCCTGAGGACCTGCCGCTGGACGACCCTCCTGGTGACGCCGAATGCTAGGAGCGCCTCCGCCAGCTCCTTGCGCAGCTGCGCGATGTCGAGCACGTTTTCGAAGGACTTCCAGACCCCTGAGAGGCGCACCGGCGAGGGGAGCTTTGTGATGCCGCCGTAGGAGGGGACGTAGAGGCGGCCCCCGTGCCTTCTCGCGTAGGGGTCCTCCTCGAGGAAGCGGCGTATGCGCTCCTCGGCCTCGGGCGTGAGGGGGTAGTAGAGGACGGGCCTTCCGCTTGCCGTGTCCCAGAGGTACTTGAAGCCCACCTTCTCGAAGAATGGGTGGTAGCGGGCCATCATCGCTATCGTCTCGACAACGTGTTTCCTCTTCTTCATCTCCGGTATGCGGCGCTCCCTTATCCAGTCTAGGGCGGCCTTTACGGCGAAGCTTCCCAGGCCGTCGCCCCTATAGTCGGGGTGTATCACGACCCTCGAGATCCTCGCGGCCGCGGTGTTGCAGCGCTTCAGGGCCTCCTCCTTTATCTTCTCCGCAAGCAAGTGCCTGGCCTTTAGCCTCCCGTAGAGCTTCTTGTTGCGGAGGAACTCCCGCTTAAGCCTTTCCTCGAGGAGCTCGGGCCAGAAGGTCGGGTATATCCAGTCCCTCGGGAAGACCTTGAGCCTAACGTTCTTCTCTATGACGACGCGGCCGTCCTCCACTATGCGGCGGTGCATCAACGGTATGGGAGGGTCGACCCTGACGTAGCCGACGACCCGGGGCTCGTATGGCATGCGCTCGGCCAGCTCGAGCACGAGGAACCTGGACGCTGGGAGGGAGCCCTTGATCGCCACGGGGACGCAGCCATCCCCCGGCGGGGCGTTCGCGGGGACGAGGCTCCCGTCGGGGCACCTCCAGAGGGCTACTATCTCCTTCTTCGAGGCGTAGTGGTACTGTTCGAGCTGGACGATTTCGACGTAGTCGTCGAGGGTCTCCGCCTCCCTGGCCACGAGCCTGTACGTGTAGAGGGGCTCGCCTGTGAGGGGGTTGGGCCTCGGGTACTCGTACTCTTTCCGGTAGAGGGGGTAGACCTTGACCCAGTCGTCGCCCCAGCGGCGCCACACCTGTCCGTCCTCCACCCTGAGGGTCTCTCGGGGGTAGATCCACTGCGCGGCAACTGTGATGAGTTCGAGCCTCCTCTTCTCCCCGTGCACGGAGAGGATGAGCGTGGAGTTTTCCCAGCGGGGAGCGTAGGGTGGTATGCGCCGCTCGACGACTATTCCCTGGTAGCCGGGCATCTCGTCTCCTCAGTTATTATACCAAATTATCATATATCAAGAGTGCATAGGATGTGGAGGAATGGAGACGCTGAGAGGGCTTATACTGAGGGAGAAGTACATCAGGCTGATACTCTCGGGCTCGAAGACGTGGGAGATTAGGAGGACAAATACCAGGATTAGGGGCACCGTAGCACTGCTGTACAGGGGCATGCTCTACGGGTTCGTCGACATAGTAGACTCTTTCCCTCTCAGCGTCGACGAGTTGAAGACGAGGGTCGACAAGCACGGGGTGGAACCGGGCTTCGTGGAGCGCTACGCCGCCGGGAGGCGTGTGCTGTACGTGTGGGTCGTCGCGGAGCCCCTCCCGCTCCCGAGGCCCGTGCCGGTGAGGTATGCGCGGGGGGCCCAGGTGTGGGCGCAGGTTTCATTAGTCGATGTTGTGTCTACGCTTAGAGGCGCCGGCATGGCCGACGTTGCAGAGAAGGTGTTGAGGCGAGTGAGGAGGCATGTCTGAGGAGGGGGAGGAGAAGCCGCTGACCGAGCACCTGGTCGAGCTCCTGGAGACTCTCAGGAAGATAATAATCTACAACATAGTGTTTATCCTGCTCCTGTTCATGGTGCCCTCTAGCCCCAACTTTCTGCAGGGCTACACGCCCCTCATATTCTCGCTCATGCAGAGGGTTCAGAGGGACATGCTGGACTTCAACACAAACCCTGTTGCGAGGCCCATAGCCAGGGTTCTGGGCGTGAAGGGCGGGGACGTCATTCTGATAGCCAACGGCTGGTTCGACTCTCTCATCGGGGCCCTCTACCTGGCAGCCCTGATAGCCGTGGTCGTGATGGGGCCCGTAACCGTTTACCTCGTGTACAAGTACGTGGAGCCGGGCCTCTACGAGCACGAGAAGCGGGCCGCGAAGAAGTACCTGGTGGCGATCTTCGCCCTCTTCCTCTCAGGGGTTGTCTACGCGTACTACGTTATCATGCCGATAATGTTCGCCGTGGCCGTGTGGCTCACCGTGATAGGCGGCGCGAAGCCGATATTCTCGATCGAGGACTTCTACAACACGATCCTCGTTGGCTGCCTCAGCACGGGGGTGATATTCATGCTTCCCCTCTTCCTGCTCTTCCTCGCCCGCCTCGGCTTCATAACCTCTGACGCGTTGAAGAAGAACTGGAGGCTCGTAACCTTCGCGACGTTCGCGGTCACCGCGGCGATAACCCCGGACCCGACGCCGATAAGCATGCTCGCCCTCTCCCTCCCCTTCGTCGGCCTCTACAGCCTGAGCGTCTGGCTCATAGAGAAGGCTGAGAAGAAGAGGGAGGACTAGCCGTATAGAAGGAGGTACTCCTCGACGGCCCGGGCCGCGCAGCCGGCCCTCTCCAGGGCCTCCTCGAGGCTGTCAGCCTCCACCTCAACCCTGTAGATGACGCCCCCGGCCTCCACCTGGCCCGTGGCGTGGCTGATCCTCGCCCCTATCGTCTCCTCGACTAGCCTTTGGGAGGCCTCGGTGAGGGGCTGGAAGGCTTCTAGGCGCACCGGCTCCTCGGCGCGCTTCTCGACCGTGACGAGCCACTTGCCACGTTTCTCCCCGTGATGCGTTGGCATGGCCGTGCCTCGGCGGTAAAGATAAAAGGAGCTTAGATTAAGTTTTCCTCGGCGAGGCTGATGCGCCGCCAAATTCTCTAGGCGGGGCCCGTGGAGCTCCGCGGAGGGTAGGGAAAGTTTTTCACGGCGGCAGCGGTTTTAGCCGGGAGAAGCCTATGGCGCCTGTTAGGAGTATAAGCCAGGAGTATAGGCCGAAGGACTACGAGCCCAGGGTTCTGGAGTTCTGGGAGAGGGAGCGAATATATGAGAGGATAAGGGAGGCCTCCAGGGGCCGCCCCAAGTTCTACTTCCTGGACGGGCCGCCCTACCCCTCCAGCGACACGCCGCACATAGGTACGCTGTGGAACAAGGTGCTCAAGGACGCGGTGATAAGGTATAGGAGGGCTAGGGGCTTCGACGTGTGGGACAAGCCTGGCTATGACTGCCACGGCTTGCCGATAGAGGTTAAGGTTGAGAAGCTCCTTGGCTTTAAGAGTAAGAAGGACATTGAGGAGTACGGCATAGACAGGTTCGTAGGGAAGTGCAAGGAGTTCGCCTTGAGGAACGTTGAGGGGATGACGAGGCACTTCAGGGAGTTCGGCGTGTCGATGGACTGGGAGCACCCCTACTTAACGCTCAGGAACGAGTACATGGAGAGCGCCTGGTGGCTGGTGAAGAAGGCGGAGGAGAAGGGGCTGCTGGAGAGGGGGGTTAAGGTTGTCCACTGGTGCCCCCGCTGCGAGACCACGCTGGCCGACTACGAGGTGACGGAGTATAGGGTGCTCGAGGACCCCTCGATATACGTCAAGTTCCCCGTGAAGGGGAGGCCGGGCCACTACCTGCTCATATGGACCACGACTCCGTGGACGCTGCCCGCTAACGTTGCCGTGATGGCTAACCCCGGGTTCGAGTATGTCTGGGTGGATGTGGGCGGCGAGAAGCTGCTCCTCGCCCGGGAGAGGCTGGAGGCGGTAATGGAGGAGGCCGGTGTGGAGGAGTACAGGGTTGTTGGCAGCGTGAGGGGGGAGGAGCTTGAGGGGCTGGAGTATGTGCCGCCGCTGCTTGAGGAGGTGGAGGCTCAGCGCCGCCTCTCTGGGGCGCATAGGGTCGTGCTGAGCGAGGAGTACGTTACGGCCGAGGAGGGCACTGGCCTGGTGCACTCTGCTCCTGGCCACGGCGAGGAGGACTTCGAGGTTGGGATGCGGTACGGCTTGCCCGTCCTCAGCCCGGTGGATGATAGGGGGAGGTTCACGGAGGAGGCTGGGAAGTACGCCGGGATGTACGTGAGGGACGCCAACAAGGTCATAGTGGAGGATCTGAGGAGGAAGGGGCTTCTCTTCCACGCCGGCACTATAAGGCACCGCTACCCGGTGTGCTGGCGCTGCAAGACGCCCCTGATACTCAGGGCCACGCCCCAGTGGTACATAAGGGTGACACACATGAAGGACAAGTTCCTCGAGGAGGCCGAGAAGGTCAGGTGGGTCCCCGAGTGGGCCGGCTACTCCAGGTTTAAGAACTGGCTGGAGGGGCTTAGGGACTGGATAATATCGAGGCAGAGGTACTGGGGCATACCCGTCCCGATATGGGTGTGCGAGAAGTGCGGGCACCGCGTGGTCGTGGGGAGCCTTAAAGAGCTTGAGGAGCTGGCAGGCGGGAAGCTGGACCTCCCGGACCTGCATAGGCCGTGGATAGACAGGGTGGAGCTTAAGTGCCCCAAGTGCGGCGGCAGGATGAGGCGGGTCAAGGACGTCACGGACGTGTGGCTCGACTCGGGCGTAGCGTTTTACGCGTCGCTGGGCTACCCCGGTAGGAGGAAGCCGTTTGAGGAGTTGTGGCCGGTGGACTTTATAACTGAGGGGCACGACCAGATAGCCGGCTGGTTCTTCTCGCAGCTGCGGTGCGGCCTCATAACTTTTGGCCGGAGGCCCTACGAGACTGTGCTCATGCACGGGTTCGCCCTGGACGAGAAGGGTAGGGAGATGCACAAGTCTCTGGGCAACTACGTGGCGCCGCAGGAGGTTTTGGAGTTCGAGAGGGGGTCTAGGGACGCGCTCCGCTGGTTCGTGCTCCGCAACACGATATGGGAGGACCTGAAGTTCTCGTGGAAGGGGATCGCGGAGGCCTACGGCGACCTACACCTCGTGTGGAACGTGTACTACTTCGCAACGCTGTACATGGGGCTTGACCGTTTCGACCCCTCGAGGTGGAGCCTGGAGGCGGTGTGGGGCAGCCTGAGGGAGGAGGACAGGTGGATGCTCTCCCGCGTCGAGAGGCTCACCCGGGAGGTCACCGGGTACATGGAGAGCTACGAGCTCCACAAGGCGGCGAGGGCCCTGAGGGACTTCATAGACAGGGACGTGAGCAGGTGGTACGTGAAGCTTGTGAGGCCGCGCGTATGGGTGGAGCGCGACGACCCGGACAAGCTGGCCGCCTACGCCGTGCTCCACCACGTGCTCACCAGGTTCCTCGTGCTCGCCGCGCCGTTTATCCCATTCATAACCGAGGAGATCTACAGGCAGGCGTTCGCGGGGCCCGGCGACCCGCCGAGCGTGCACATGCTCCCGTGGCCCGAGGCCAGGGAGGAGTGGATAGACGAGGAGCTGGAGAGGGACATGGAGGCTGTGCGGGGGCTGGTTGAGAAGGGGCTCTCCGCTAGGATGAAGGCTGGCGTGAAGGTGAGGCAGCCCTTGCCCGCGCTCTACGTGGTAGGCGGCGACGAGGGGCTTAGGAGGGCTCTGGAGAGGCTTAGGCACATCGTTGAGGCTCAGGTCAACGTGAAGAGGGTGGAGGCTGTGCCCCTTGAGAGGGCACGCGAGTTCGTGGAGGTTAGGGTTAAGCCTGTATACAGGGTTCTGGGGCCGGCGTTTAAGGGCTTAGCAGGCAAGGTCGCCGCTGCCCTTGGCGGCGTGGACGGCTGGGAGGCTAGGCGCGCGTTGGAGGAGAAGGGCTTCTTCGAGGTGGAGGTTGACGGTCAGCCGGTGAAGCTGGAGAGGGGCATGGTGGAGTTCGAGGAGGCGTTCAGGGAGGGCTTTGCCGGCGTCCCGCTTGACGGCGGGTACGTCGTGCTCGACACGAGGGCTGGCGTGGAGGAGCTTGCTGAGGGTCTTGCCAGGGACGTGTTGAGGAGGATACAGTTCATGAGGAAGAAGATGGGGCTTGACGTGGAGGAGTACGTTGAGGTCGAGGTGTACATGCCCGAGGAGCAGGCCAGGCTTCTCAGGGGGAAGCTGGGCTACATTGCCGGTGAGGCTAGGGCCCGTAGGGTGGAGCTTGTGGAGAGCCCTGGAGACGTCGGCGGGGATCTCGTTGAGGACTGGGACTTGGACGGCGTGCAGGTGAGGATCGGGGTTAGGAGGCTCCGCTCATAGGAGCCTCGACATTATCTCGGCCATTTTTCTCCCGTCGCCGAGCATGTCGTGGTTGTTGTTGAAGAATATGTAGGCTCTCTCCGGCGACGCGTCCACTATGGCCCTCGCCACCTCCTCCAGCTCCTCGTCGAGGTAGCCGTAGTTGTACCAGGCCAGCCTGCCGTGCATCCGGACGTAGACCGTGCCCCTCGACACGTAGACGCGGCCCCCGGGCAGCCCCTCGTGGATCGGCGAGTCGGGCGTTACTATGTAGAGGCCCATTTCCTCCAGCCTCTCGGGGACGTCTCCCTGGAACCACTCGGGGCTTCTAGGCTCTACCGCGGCTTTCTCGCATAGCTCCGCGTACCTCTTCAGCCTGTCGAGCACCTGTGGTGACGGCTTCATGCGTGGTGGTAGCTGGAAGAGGTAGAAGTCTATGAGGGGCTCGAGGGGCTTGAACCTCTCCCTGAAGCGCGTCCACACGGGGTGGGACTTCTCGTTGAGGCGCCGCATGTGTGTTATGCTCCTGTGGACCTTGACCGACCACCTGAGGCTGGAGCCGATCCTGGCCCAGGTCTCCACCTGCTTCTGCCGTGGGAAGCCGTAGAAGCTCATGTTGAGCTCGACGGCGTTGAAGCCCGTGTTTGAGACGTACCATTCGAGCCCGTCCGGGTTCCAAGTGTACCTCCACCCGGAGGTTCCGATGTAGAGCTTCATTGCTAGCTAGTCTTATTATAGTGGGGCTGTCCTTAAACGCTTAGGAGCCATGTACTGGAGACCCCTAGCCCTAGCCCTCGCGGCGATCGTGCTGCTAAGCGCTGCGCTGTCCTCCGCCGCGCCCCTCCTGGTCTTCGGCCACGTGGTCGACTGGGAGGGCAGGCCGGTGAGGGGGGCGAAGGTAGACGTTTTCAGCGGTGAAACTCTGGTTAAGTCCACGGTCACCGATGAGAAGGGGTTCTTCGGCGTCTACCTTGAGCCTGGGAGCTACACGTTCAGGGTGTATAAGAAGGGCTACAGCGTGGCCACTAAGAGCGTAATATTGACGCGGGAGACCGCGGGGAGCATAGGGAGCATAGTGCTTGACAAGGGGCTCTTCGTTCTCCCGGAGACCTCGAAGGTGGAGGCTAAGCAGGGCGAGAGCGTGAGGATACCGGTTACCCTCAAGAATAGGGGGCTGGAGCCGCTGAGCGTGTCGATAAACGTGGCCGTTCCCTCGGGGTGGAAGGGCTACGTGGAGACGGAGGGCGGCCTCAAGGTGAAGAACATCATACTGAAGCCGCTGGAGAACATGACGGTAACGCTCGTAGTGACCGTTTCGAGGGGCGCCTTGGGCATGGACAAGGTGAAAATGATACTTTCATGGGTGAACTTCACCGACACGACAGAGTTCACGTTCATAGTTTCCGAGAGGAAGTGGTACTTCATAGAGACCCCATACAGGGTTGTGAGGGTCTACGCGGGGGAGAGCGTGAGGCTGCCCTTGACTCTGAAGAACACGCTGCCAGACGAGGAGGTTTTCAACGTGTCTTCGCAGGGGCCTCCCCGCTGGCCGACCTTCGTGGTGGACGAGCGGGGCGTCATAGTTGACGCCCTACTCTTGAAGCCGGGGGAGACGAGGAACCTGACGCTGGTTACCTATGTGCCCGAGAATGCGCGTGGAAACCAGACTTACAGGGCAGTCGTCACAGCAACGGCTGGGTCGGCTGTGTCCAGGGTGGAGCTGTTCTTCAACGTCAAGGCGGGCTATGACATACTCAAGATAAGCCTCAAGAAGGAGTCTTTCGACGGCGTGGCCGGCGGGAACGTAACCATACCATTCGAGCTGAGCAATATAGGTGCAAGGGCTGTGACCGCCTTCCTCGAGGCCCGGTGCAGCGTCCCCGGTGTTGTACTCTTCTTCGTAGACGATAAGGGCAACGTTGTCAGGGAGGTGGCCGCTGAGCCCTCCAGGAAGACGGCGCTGATGCTTGTGGCCAGGATACCGGCGAGCGTGCAGCCCGGGTCCTTCACGGTTAACATAAGGGCCAGGGGCGAGCACAGCAACGCTACAGGCGTCGCCACGATCTACGTCCACGGTAGGAAGGACTTTGAGATACTTAACACGAACTTCGGGTTCCCGGCCGTCCAGGGCTCGACGGCGACCTACGTTATATACATAAAGAATACTGGTAGTGTGAGGATAAACAGCCTCGCGGTGAGGCTTGGCAGGGTCCCGGCGGGGATCACTGCAAGGGTCACCCTTTCTAGGACGGCGCTGAACCCGGGGGAGGAGGCTAGGGCCGAGGTCAAGGTGAACGTGTCGGAGCAGATAGTGGAGGGCGTGTACAACATACCATTCGTCGTGGTGGGGGACGAGGTTGTCAAGTATAGGGTGATAGTTGTCTCCGTCCAGTCGCGGGCGGGGCAGGGGTACGTGGTGTTCGCAAGCATAATTATGGCTGTTAGCGTGGCGGTGGCCCTCTATAATAACTGGAGGAGGGGTTCCGGCGATGCCCGTAGACCTAGGCCTGCCGCTAATATACGTGCTGGGGGTTGAGACAGCGTTCACCCCCTGCTTCTTCCCGATAATCCCCGTGTTCCTGACCTACATATCCCGGGGCGGGAGGGAGAAGGCGTTCCTAGCCAGCATACTCTTCGCCGCGGGGATAACGCTGAGCTTCGTGATCTACGGGTTCGCTGCGGCGTACTCGGCGGGCTTCATACAGGCGGTGCTCTCCCTGAGCCTCGAGCTCATAACCGTGGAGCTGGGCATAGTGTTCATAGGCCTCGGCCTCGCCCTGCTAACCCCCTTCAAGGAGGCCCTAGCAGTCCTTAGCGTGCCCACGCCGAGGATAAGGAAGATTACGCTGGCCAACGCGTTCACGCTGGGCTTCCTCTTCTCCATAATCGCGGCTCCATGCGCGGCAACCTACCTCTTCGCGATAATATCGACGACCCTCCTCAAAGCCCTGGGGAACATGTGGTACGCGGTGCTGCAGCTCACCGTGTACGGGGCGGGGATAAGCACGCCCTTCATAGCCATAGGCTTCCTCGCCCAGAAGCTCGGCGCCTCCTCGCTCCGCGGAGTGTCGAAGAGCTTCCTCGTCCGGCGCAACGAGGAGATAGCCGGTGTTGTGACCGCCGCCCTCGGGCTCGTAACCATGGCCAGCGTGGAGGACTTCCCCCTCTACCTGGGCCAGGCGTCGCAGGCGCTGCGCCCCCTCCTGGCGGCCCTCTTCGCGCTTACAGGCGCCTACTACTCGCTTCAGGCCTTCAGGGCGTCCCGCTACGTCGACGACTGGAAGCCGGCGCTCCTCGCGCTCGGCCTCGCCGCCACGGCTGGGGAGCTCCTCCTCGAGGCGGCCGCGCCCCTTCTCCCGCCTCTCCCCTGGTGGCTGCCGCCCTCTACGAGGATGCTCCTCGCGGCGGGCGCTGCCCTCATGGGGCTCGGCGGCCTGGCAGCTGCCGCGCTCATCCCGTTCTCCAAGGCGTTGCTCGCAGCCGCGCTTGACGGGGTGGCCGGCGCGTTCTGGGGTCTCCTGTATGCGAGGCATAGGGAGCCGAGGCACCTGTGGGCGACGCTGTACTTTGTGGGGCTCATGCTCTACGACCTGGGGGATCCGGGGCTCCCCGGCTGGGCGGCTGCCGCCTTAACGGTTGCAGCGATGGTTGGGGCGCTCAACCTCTACCCGGCGGCCGCGAAGGTGAAGGGGGCCTTGACGGGCCTCAGGTTAATCCTCGAGGAGGAGCCTCTCTATTAGCCCCCTGTAGGGCGTGCCGCTGGCGAGCCTGTAGAGTGGGGGCTCGTCCCCCGTCTTCTCAACAACTCCTAGGGCGACGAGCCTTTCAAGTATGGGATCTATGTGGGAGACCGCCGCCTCCTTCTCTATAGCGTACCTCGTGTACTCGCCGCCCCTGAGCAGCACGTAGAGCACCCTAAGCGTTTTCCGGGAGCGGGGGAGGAGGGCTTCGAGCAGCTCGAGCCTACCATCCGAAGAGTTCACGCCGCCTCCCCTCGAGCACTCCGAGGAGCTCCTCCTTCACCCTGGCGGGCGGGCCCGAAGGCTCCACGCCGGAGACCCTCGCGGCGAGCTCGCCGTCCCCAACGACCTCTCGGATCCAGCGTGCAAAGTCGCCCCTCTCGTGGTGGTGGGCTACGGCCTCGGGGGGCGCGCGGCGCACCCCTTCTAGTAGGGAGAACATGTTGTACGCGAGTATCCCCAGCGTCTCGCCGCTGGGCGTGGTGAAGGCGAATAGCTTGTCGTGTGGCACGTGCCTGAGCCAGGCGTAGCGGAGCCTCGCCCTCTCGTCGCGTTCAAGCTCGCCGTATATGCGCGTCTCAAAGTCCCCTAGAACCTCGCTGTAGTACATGTAGGCCTCCAGGGAGGTCCCGTAGGGGCTGAAGTACATGTGCACGTCGCCCGGCCCGCCGCCCTTCGTAGACATGTAGTAGAAGTGGTCGCTGGTGGAGAGGAGCTGCCAGAGCCTCCTGGCCCTCGGCGAGTCGTAGGCCCTCACGGCCAGCCAGAGGTTCTTGAGCCTGTTGAAGGCGTTCCACTGCATCTGGTTGTACAGCCACGCCGTGAGGTCTCGCTCCAGGTCTGCCCAGGAGATAGTGTTGTACTCTGGGACGTCTAGCACGTCCCTGGGAGGGTTCCTCTCGGCCGCCTCGCTTGGCGTGACCGTGTAGAGGTTGTCCCACTTGAGGATCTCGCCGGGGAGCCAGCGGAGGAACTCGAATATCCCCGTCTCCGCTGGGAAGTGCTCCCCGAACGTCTCATAGTCGACTGCTATGAGTATCACGTCCCCCGGCGTGGCCGCCAGCCAGGCAGCATACTTGTCGGCCGTTAAGGGGTACTCGCTCCACCACCTGGCCCCAAACCTGAACCCTATGTCGTCTGACAGCCTGTAGTTCCTCATGAGCACGCGTATGTCCGCGTCCCTTGCCCTGTAGACGTAGTTCGGGCTCCTCCACCCCAGCACGCGCTCCACGCCCTCGGTGAGCACGACGCGGTACCCCATGCGGGCGAAGACGCGGGCCACGTAGTTGTTGTATATGAACTCCGTGTTCTCGACGGCCGTGGGCCTCACGCCGAGCATATTTTGCATTAGCAGGCGGTGCTGCGCCACCTGGTACTCGAACTCTTCCTCGCTAACGAGGAAGGCTAGGCTGTGGTAGTAGGTCTGGTCGAGGAACTCCACCCTTCCCGTGTCGGCAAGCGCCTTGAAGCTGTCCACCACCTCCGGGTACCAGCGCTCAGCCTGCTCCAGCAGGAGCCCGGAGACGCTGTACGCCACCTTGAACTCCTTGGCCTGCCCCTTGTACCTCTCTATGCCCTCCAGTATCGCCTGGTTTGCTGGGAGGTAGCACCTCTCAGCCGCCCTCCGGAACACGTACCTGTTGAGGCCGTCGTCGAAGTACAGCTTCTCAAGCTCCTCCCACGTGACGCGGCCGCCCCTGGCTATAAGCTCGGAAAGCCTCTCCCGGAAACGCCTCTCAACCCTGTACGGCTGGTGAACCTCAAACATGAATACAACGTCTGTCATCTAAAACCCGGGATAGAAAAAGAGGGGCCAGCTATTTCCCCTTTACCCCTTGTGGGCCTTGTAGCGCTCCACCGCGGCCCTTATCTCCTCCAGCGCCGCCTCGCGGCCCCTGAACTCCTTCGCCTTCACCCACTTGCCCGGCTCGAGCTCCTTGTAGTGCTCGAAGAAGTGCTTTATCCTGGCCTTCACCGCCTCGTCGACGTCTCCGATGTCCCTCACGTGGGAGAAGCGGTTGTCTATCTTCTCGTGCGGCACAGCTATGACCTTGCTGTCAGGCCCCTTCTCGTCCTCCATGACGAGGAGGCCTACGGGCCTCGCCCTCACAACGCTCCCCGGCACGAAGGGGTCGTAGCTGAGGAGTACGACGTCGACGGGGTCACCGTCCTCCTCGAGCGTCGCCGGCACGTAGCCGTAGTTGAATGGGAAGAACATTGGGGTGAAGAGTACGCGGTCTACGAATATCATCCCGCTCTCCTTGTCCATCTCGTACTTCACGTTGCTGCCCATCGGTATCTCGACGACCACGTAGATGTCCTCCGGCGGGTTCTTTCCAGGCTTGTCCAGCCCCATGGTTCTCGCCACCCTCTATACGGCCCCGAGCCAGATATTTACCATTCTTCGCGTCGACGCACGCGCTAGGCTCACCCGGCGCGTGTGTAGGTTTCAAGCACCCTGCCGAGCGCCCTCGTCCTCCCATCCCTCAGCAGGAAGCGGTCGCCCACCCTGACGAACCAGGGGTGCCTCGTGAAGCGGAGCTCAACCTCCCCCATGTCCCCCGTCCTCATAGGCTCCCGCTCCATCCACGTTATCCTCACGGGGCTCCTCACGCTCCTATAGTGGAGGACGGTCTCATACCCCACCCTGATAGTCGTGGGGTGGCGGAGCACGAATATCCTAGCCCTAACGGCCCACGCCGCCCCCAGCGGGGCCGCGGAGACAACCATCCCCTTCTCCACCTCCTCGTAGCCGACGCCCGCCAGCGCGAAGGTCGCCTCGTCACCCGGCCTGGCCGCGGACACGGGGACGCGGCTCACATGTATCGACTTAATCCTCACCCTCCTCCACGAGCCGTCCCTGAAGGGGCCCAGGTACACCCAGCTGTCCTCCCTGGCAACCCCGGCCTCCACGACGCCCGCGACCACCGTGCCCACCCCCCTCACGTTGAACTTGTCGTCCACGTACATGAGCAGTGGAGCCTCTTCGCCTCCACGGCCCCTCCGCGGCGGGAGCACGCTGAGGAACGCTACAAGGCTGTCGAGGCCCCTGCCCGTCACGCTCGACACTAGGAATACGGGCATCACGGCGCCGGACGCCACGAGCTCCGCGGCCCTATAGGCGTCAAGCCTCCCCCTCACAGGGAACACCTTCCTTCCAGCCCTCCTCGCCGCGTCGGCGAGCTCCCTCAGGGTCGCCTCCAGCACGGGCCTGGCGGCCAGGTCCACCTTTGTGACGACCGCGAACACGGGTATCCTGAGCGCCGCCGCCACGCCCAGGTGCTCCCTACCCATGGTTAGGAGGCCGTTGTTCGCGGCCACCACCAGCATGGCGTAGTCCGGCATCTTCGCCATCACGCCCCTCAGCGTTGTTCGCAGGTACCTCTCGTGCCCGCCAAGGTCGACGAAGTAGACGAGCTTGTCGGAGCCCATGTAGACCTGGGCCTCGTCCAGCGGGTTCGGCAGGTCCCAGTTCACAGGCCTGTCCCCCATGGAGAAGCCGAGGAGCCTCACCGCCACGCTCGACGTCCGGCCGCTCTCAACCTCGTGGAGGAAGCGGGCCACCTTCCTCATGCCGCGGCCCCTGCCGTCGTCCAGCTCGCCCGTGCAGAGGACGCCTATCAGCGTGCTCTTCCCCGCGTCGACGTTGCCCAGCGCGGCGACGGTGAGCTGGACGGGGGGAGCCTCCTCCCTGTTAAGCCTGACCAGCAGGCGGACAAGCCTCCTGCCCCCGCCCACCTCCTCCCTGCTGACGACGCGTATCCGGGCCCCTATGAGGCTGGCCGCCTCGGCGAGGGCTGAGAGGGTCTCCTCTTCCTCCAGGGGGGTTAGGCCCCTTACGCGGCCGTCGTCCTCGACCCCTAGGAGGTAGACCGCCTCCCCGCCCCCCTCGGCGAGCCTGTACTTCATCTGGCTCGCAAGCCTCTCAATCCTCTCCCTGCTCGGCCCCACGAGCCTGGACTTGTACTCTACGCTCCCCCTCTCGCTCTCCCTGGGATACTCCACGCGAGGCCCCCTAGAGACCCTTTATGATTAACGGGCACGCCTTCTAGTAAACTTAATCCCCTGCCTCGGCGCGCGAAGCGCGGCTGCGGCAGAGATATATCCCCTCGAGGACAGTGTGGAGAACAGACATGGGAGAAGAAGTGGAGGTTAAAATGCCGGAGGGCGGCGCCGCTGCGAAGGTGCTTACCGCGTTCATAGTCCTCCTGGTGCTGCTGGGCATAGTGTTCTTCACAATGATAAGGAGCGTTGGCGTGAGCGAGGTCGCGGTAATAGTGGACCCCCTCGCCGGAAAGATCACGGGCACCGTGGTTGGGCCGCGCTTCTTCTTCAAGGCGCCATGGCAGGAGGCCGTCATAATAAAGACGTCCGTGGAGAGCCTTGACATGTGGACCGACTGGACCACGCACAAGACGGGGGAGTGGCCCGCGGTGACCGCGCTCACGAGGGACGGCCTCGAGGTGCACGTGGACATAACCGTTAGGTGGCGCGTCGTACCCTCACGGGTAGTAAAGCTCTACGAGAACTACCCCGGGCTGGACTGGGAGACGAAGACGCTCGCCCCCCTGCTTAGGGAGACCATTAGGAACACCATCGCCAACTACAGCGCCGTCGAGACAATAGAGAAGAGGGCTGAGATTAGCAGGATAATAGTTGAGCGCTACAAGAAGGCCGTCGCCGAGGAGGAGAGCCTCGCGGGCGCCATAGTGATCGAGAACATAGACCTCCGCAACATAGACCTGCCCGAGAACTTCAAGAAGGCCGTGGAGCAGAAGCTCGCCGAGCAGCAGATGAAGATGGCCGCCCTCTACAAGA
>JALVKT010000179.1 GCA_027027675.1 Thermofilaceae archaeon
GTGAACGTGAACCCCCACCTGCACCTCACGCCCAGGGCGCGCGCCACGAGGAAGTGCAACGCCTCGTGCAGCGGCGCAAGCAGGAAGACGGCTAGGGCGGCCCTCAGGAACGGCATAAGCGAGGAGGGGGGCAGCGAGTACGCATACACGTACACCGGGTAGCCAATCAGTGGGAGGGCGAGGAGCGTCGAGGCGAGCGTGAACCTCAGCCCCTCCCCGTCCTCCTCCCAGACGCCGAGAAGCCTCGCCCGCAGCCCGTCCACGCTTATATAGTGTAACGTAATACTACATTTCTGTAACCTGGAAGCGTGAAAGTAGCCGGGCGCTCAGCCCAAAAGAACCCTGCCCAAGATGTTCTCAAGCTCAGGCGACTCCTCAAGAGCCCTCCTCGCAACGTCCCTCGCAGCCCCCTCGCCAAGCTGCAAGACGCGCTCCTCATCAACTACGGCGTGCCTGCCGCCCCTCACTACAACCCTCCCGTCCACGACCACCGTGTCCACGTCGCCGCTGCCAGCAGCGTACACGAGGTTAGAGTACGGGTCAAACATGGGCCTCATGTGCGGCCTGTCCAGCCTCACAAACACCAAGTCCCCCCTATACCCGGGGGCTATGACGCCGCCCCTCACGCCCAGGTACTCGGCCGCCCTCCTCGTCGCTATCTCAAGCACGTCCCACGCCGTCCACAAGTCGTCCCTACCATGCTGGAACCTCTGACCATACACTAGGAGCCTCATCTCCTCGAAGAAGTCCGTGTTATCGTTGTAGCACGGCGCGTCCGTGCCCAGAACAACCCTGCCACCAAGCTGCCACACGTCAAACGCCGGGAACCCCACCCCGCCCAACATGTAGGTGGACGGGCACTGAGCCACAAGCGCGCCGCTATGCGCTAGGAGACGAACCTCCTCCCTGTCCGCGTAGTTGCAGTGCGCCACGATACTCCGGGGCCCCAGCAGGCCCAGCCCATACACGAACCTCACAGGCGTCTCCCCGTACCTGCGGCGCACATCCTCAAACTCCACCCTAGACTGGGCCAGGTGCATGTGCAGGAAAGTGTTGTACTCCTCGGCGAGCCCCTTAAGGTACAGCAGGTTCTCCCTAGACACGGTGTCCGGCGCGTGGGGCGCCACGACCGGCCTGACAAGCCTGTCCCTCCTCCACCTCCTCAGAAACTCCTCAGCCCTCCTAAGCTCCGCCTCCCCAGTCCAGGGCCCCTTCCAGTCCATATACGTGTGCCCCAGCAGGCCGCGGAGCCCCAGCTCCCTCAACGCCCTCGCGATACTGTCCATGAAGAAGTAGTGGTCAGCGACCAGGACGACGCCGCTCTTCAAAGCCTCCAGCCCCCCAAGCATCGCAAGCCTAAATGCGACGTCGCCGTCCAAGGCCCGCTCCAGCGGCCAAAACACCTTGTATATAACCTGCGCCCTGTCAGCAGCCAGCCCCCTAAAGCCAGCCATAACCACGTGCGTGTGCATGTCGTAGAAGCCCGGCGCCACCAGCATGCCCTCAGCGTCCACCTCCTCGTCTGGCTCGCCGTAAAGCCTGAGGAGCTCGCCTCGGTCGCCTATGCCGGCGATAACGCCGTCCCTCACGTATATTGACTCGCGCCTCAGAATGTCGCCCGGCGCGCGCATAGTCACTACTAGGTCGGCGTTGGAGACCAGCAGGGTGGAAGACATCACTATAGAAACGGCGTGGGAGGAGATAATGGTTTCCCGCGCGCCCAACTACTACCAAATATACTTTTCGTACAGAAAAGCCACACTTATAATAAAGTTAATATGCTTTACTACTCACATATATTTTTGGTAGGCCAGCCATGGCCGAGACAAAAGAAATCGAGATGAAGGAGATATCGCCCACCGGCAAAGCAATCATCGCCGTCGTGCTAATCCCGACAATCGCCGCCCTCAACTACGTCGGCGGCGTCATCGTCGAGGCCCTCAAAGCACCCATCTGGGGCGACACCTGGGCCACGATGCTAGGAACCCTCATAGGCGGCTTCTGGATCGGCGCCATCGGAGGATTCCTCTACAACATAATCATGGCCTTCACAATGTGGGGCCTCCCCAACTGGGTCTGGGGCTTCGCAAACGTCACAGTAGCCCTCTTCACGTGGATACTCATGAAGCTGGGCCTCACAGACATCAAGAGCCCCAAGACGTGGGCGGCCGTCATAGGCCTCTTCGGCTTCGTATACCCCGCGGTCACCACGGCGATATCGATAGGCGTCTTCGGTGGCGGCCCACTCTGGAAGCCCATCCCGGCAGCGGTCTACGCGGCCGTGCTGAAGGCGACCGGCAACTTCTACCTCGCCAACTACATCCAGAACGTCTCCACCGAGATAATCGACAAGCCGATAAGCTTCTTCATAGCCGCGATAATCGCCTCGAGGATACCGAAAAGGTTTATTCTAGCCAAGTAACTCTAATTTTTTTAGTCGGTGAAAGTTTTTGTCAGTGGGAGTATCGCTTCTAAAGAAGACAGCGGTAGAAGCGGACAC
>JALVKT010000180.1 GCA_027027675.1 Thermofilaceae archaeon
ACAGTGGCAACACACGGAATAGGGGGAGGCTCTGCCTCGATAGTCTTCGACGAGCTCGCCATGCTGGGCGCCAAGGTGATGGTCAGGATGGGCACCTGCGGCGCAATGGTTCCAGAGCTGAACGTGGGGGACGTTGTGATACCCACGGGTGCGAGCTATAAGGAGGGCGGGACAATTGGATGGTATTTTCCCGGAGACTGCACGGCTGCGGTGCCGGACTACGAGGTTTTAAACGCTCTTGTCGAGCAGGCGAGGAAGTACGGCTTAAAACACCTTGTAGGCCCTGTGGTGAGCAGCGATTACTTTTACGTGGACATCGACGAGTTCGTGAAGACGTGGCGGCCACGCGGCGCCATAGCGGTCGAGATGGAGTGCGCCACTTTATTCACGCTGGCCAGGTATAGGGGGTTTAAGGCTGGCGCGCTGCTAGTTGTAAGCGACGCAACCCTGGTAAAGAAGGAATGGGAACTTGCCACGGCAGAGGATCTCAAGAGCGCGGTGGATAAGGCCAGTAGGGCAGTGTTTGACGCTATAGTCAGCGTCTCTGTCTAAGAGATTATTTTGGAGCACTTGTCCACGATTTTTTGCAGTTCCTCCTCGACTTTTTCTCCCGCCGCGCTCTCCAGCAGCTGGTGCTCCGCGTATCCCGGCTTTCTGTCAGGCGGAGTAGCGGCAACGAGCTCCACGGCTCTCCTCACGGGGTGGGTGTGCACGGTAATGTACGCCCTTACAATGTTAGCGACTGTTGCTTCGCTAAAAACCAGCGTTTTCCCGTCGCTAAGCTCTAGTACGAGCCTGTTGTGCTTGTGGCCTCTAGGCTTGCCGTAGAGAACGCGTTTGACGCCGCTGTTAGCTATATATGTGCACTCCTCCAAGGCTCACCCCAACAGAACTGGCGCGTGGATTACAAATATGGTGGCGCCGGGGCCGGGATTTGAACCCGGGCGTCCTTACGGACATCGGCTTGCTGGCGGGGGCTCCAGGCCGACCCCTTAGGCCACTCGGGCACCCCGGCTGACGTGAAAAATAGGGTTGGTGGTGCTTATTTGTTTATCCAAGCGCCTAGGTGTACCTAGGTACTACGGGCTCGATACTTTCACCCTATTTTATGGCGCCGAGATATACGGTGAAAATCCCATGTTTCCGATGGATCAAGTGGAGCGGTATGGCTAGCGTGGAGGAGATCTTTGAGCGCTACCTTTCGTCTAGGATATTCAAGGATAGGGAGAAGCTTCTCCCAGATTATGTTCCAGAGGAGCTTCCACACAGGGATGAGCAGATAAGGCGTCTAGCAACCGTGCTTGCGCCGGCACTGGTGGGGTCTAGGCCTAGTAACGTGTTCATCTACGGGCTCACGGGAACCGGTAAAACGGCTGTTACGAAGTACGTGCTGAGAAAGCTCCGTGAAAAAGCTCGGGCTAGGGTAGAGTATGTATACATAAACTGTAGGCAGAATAACACTAGCTACAGGGTTTTAGCCGAGCTGGCGAAGTACCTGGGCGTCAAGGTGCCCTTCACGGGCCTTGCCCTGGGCGAAGTCATGAAGCGCGTGCTGAGAGGCTTGGAGAGGAAGAAGAGGATGCTCATAGTGGTCCTCGACGAGATAGACAACCTGGTCAAGAGGAACGGCGACGACGTGCTCTACTTCCTCTCGAGAATAAACGAGCAGCTCGAAAAGTCGAGGGTCTCCCTGATAGGCATCACAAACGACCTAAAGTTCATGGAGTTCCTCGACGCTAGGGTGAAGAGCAGCCTGGGAGAGGAAGAGCTCGTGTTCCCACCATACAACGCCATCCAGCTGGAAGACATCCTCGAGAAAAGGGCCCGGGAAGCCTTCAACGAGGGCGTGTTAGAACCAGGGGTTATAAAGCGGGTAGCAGCCATAGCTGCCAGGCAGAACGGGGACTGCCGGCTCGCCCTCGACATACTCTTGAAGGCAGCCGACATCGCCGACAGGGAGGGGTCGCCCAGAGTGACTCTAGCACACGTGGACAAGGCGAGGCAGGAGATAGAGAAGAACCTTACCATCGACGTCATAAAGACGATGCCTCTACACGTAAAGCTGACGCTTGCAGCGGTCTACCTCCTTACTCGGAGGGGCGTGAAGACGATAACCACCGGAATGATATACGACACCTACAAGGACCTCGTGACGAGGGTCGGCATAGAACCTGTTACTCAGAGAAGGATAAGCGACGTCATAAACGAGCTTGACATGCTCGGGCTCATAAACGCGCGCGTAGTAAGCATGGGTAGGTATGGGAGGACAAAGGTTATCTCACTCAGCGCTTCCGTCAAAAGCGTCGAGGAAGGGCTGAGCGAGGACCTCATAATGAAGACAGTGCTTGGAAACACGCATTAAGGCTTACGTAAGATCCCCGCACGAACAATAGATTTCATGCAGCATGTCGTAGAGTTCTTCAAGCCCGGAGCCGTTCAGTGCGCTTATACGCGGTATCCGAGTGGCCAGCTTGTACTCGTCGAGCACCGCGAGAATCTTCTCCGCAACCTCCGCGTAGACGCCCTCACTCCTTAGCAGCTCTCTCCTCAACTGCTCCGAATCCTCGAGCAACACAGGTATCCTTCCGTCTTCGCCGAGAAGGTCGGCCTTGTTAAGCACGGGCACCGCGTCCACCCCAAGCCTGAACTGGGTTGTCATGGCGAGGAGCTTCAGCCCGACAATGTCTTCGGGTTTTACCAGGGAGCTAGGGTCGTAGATCAGCGCGGCGACGGGAAACCCTGCCCCCCTAAGCGCCTCTATAAAGGCGGGGCCGGCCTCCCTGAATAGGAAGAGCTCCATCTGCCCCGGAGTGTCAACGATAATGTAGGGGTAGGGTAGTCGCTTCACAGCCTCAGCCACCTCGTCCTTGTGCTGCGCAGCCATGTCCACGCTCATGATAAGGGCTCCGTTGGGGCCTAGGCCGTAGCGATCCATAACCTCGTCCACGGTGACATACTTCCTTACATCTACGTGCGGCTTATAGGGCAGCTTCCTAACCCCCGGGTCCAAGTTTACGTAGCCAACCCTGATCATCTGCTTCCTCTCTATCCACTTCCCCAGCGATGCTGCGAGCGTCGTCTTCCCGCTCCCCGCTGGGCCGAGCATAACAACTATCTCTTTGAGCGCCATGCCTCAAACCCCGGGGGGAGAGACTGCGGCGCAGTTAAAATCTGTGTTGCGAGCCCTTCCACGCCCTCGGATAGGTGCCAGGCTCCATAACGACGAGGTCAGTCTTCGCGGCCACGCCCCTCCTCGCGGAGAGAATCTGCTCCGTCCTCATCTTCGCCTTACCGAGGGCAACGAGCTCACCCTTTAGCGTCATAATAGCCACGTAGTCGCCAACCTTTATCCCGCCCTCCACGCGCACTATGCCCGGCACTGTGAGCGGCGCGCCGTGGCAGAGGGCGTCGACAGCAGTGTCCCTCACATATATTTTGGGGAGATGCCTCACAGCGTACTCTACAGGTATAAAGTATTGGCGGAGAGGCTCCTCAAGCCCATGCTCCTTCCAGAAGAAAAACGCGTCGACAGCGTCGTGAAGCGTAGCCCTATGCTCGTCCTCGTTGAGGCTACCAGACCTTATTCTACGCAGCTCCTGCATGTGCGCCCCCACGCCAAGTATCTCTCCGATGTCGTGGCAGAGCTTCCTAATGTAGGTGCCAGCTTCACACCACACCTGCATGAGCACGTTGCGGCCGTCCCGCTCCCAAATCTTGATGTCATATATCCTGCGCACCCTTATCGAGCGCTTCACTGCTGACCGGAGCGGGGGCCGCTGGTATATAGGCCCCTTAAACATCGAAACAACCCTCCTCAACTTCTCATCGTCCACGTCGCCGTGCAGCCTCATAACGACAACGTACTCCTTGTCCTCCTTCAGCACGACGGGGAGAACCTTGATTGACTTGTTCAGGAGTATGGGTAGGATCCCCGAGACCTTGGGGTCTCCCCGGGCCCCTAAAAGCCCTCTAGGGTCCCCGCATGCGCTATCTTCTCGATCCCGAGGATCCTCTTGAGCCAGGCAACTATCTCGTGGCTGGAAGGGCCTATAGGCTTGTCAAGGTTTATTATAGAATACTTCAGGTGGACATCGATGGGCCGCTCCTCAGGCCTCCACCCGTACCGGGGGTCTGTGTCCTCCTCGCTGAGTATAAAAATCTCTCTTTTCTCCGCGGGCTTGAGGTATACCGTCATCCCTAAAACCCTGCTAAATACCTTGTGGTTACTGTATAGTGAAGGCTATCTGAGGCTTTACCTCCTCCTTCATGAACTCTATTAGCCCCTCCTTCTCGAGCGCAGCGGCCACTTCCTCGTCGCTCGCGCCCTTCTTTATCCTAATCTTCTTGTCCAGCGGCTCCAGGTGCTTAACGTTGGCGCGCCTCCTCTTAACCCCTGTGATGCTCTTCGGCCCAGTAATGAGCACGAACTTGTCGTCTATGATGTCCACGACCACGCACTTCTTGCCAGCCTCCCTACCGGCCACTTTCACGCATATCCTGCCGACGTCGAATACCTTCACCATAGTTTAACGCCCACAGTAGAAGTTGGAGGCGTTTTTTAAGCCTTCCCACCGCCACAGCCCGAGAAGAGCTCCGGCCTCTCCTCCCTGTAAGAGTCCAGGAAAGACGCGATAACACACTCCACCTGCCTAACACCTAAGGGGTAGCTACGCACGTACAAGTCGGCAATACGGTAGTCCTTAATGTCCACGCCGTAGTACCGCTTCGCCCGTTTAGCATTACTCTCCTCCCTCTCCCTAATCTCAGCCAACGCCTCCTCCACACTCTTACCATCCCTCTCAGCCACCCTACGGGCGCGAACCTCGATGGGCGCGTCTATGAGTATCACCACGTCAACCACCTCCCTCAAAACCCACGCGGCCAAGTGCCCCTCAACAACGACGCACCCCTCACGGGCAGCCTCCATCGCCCTCCTATCGACTTCGAGGTCTATGCTCTCGTCCTCCTCGGCAAGCCTGTGAAACTCCAGGAGAGAAACCCCCCTCTCCCGCGCCATCTCGCGGAAAAGCATGCCGTTGGAAACGTAGCGGAGACCGTACCGCCGCGCTATAAAACGCGCATAAGTAGTCTTACCGCTCCCCGGAGTACCACTCAGCGCTATGGAGATACCCCTCAAAAAAGTATTCACCCCTAGAAGCGCCTCAGGCGACCGTAATGGCTCTAACCGCGGCCTTCAGCCCTCTCCTAAGGCACCTGTGACATATGTACCCGCCGTACATGCGGGTAGGCGGCCTATGACCCCTCCTCTCCTCCTTGGCGGTCATCTTCGGGAAGCCCTGAAGCGGCCGTCCACATATGGCACACTTAGGGTAGTCGTGCTTCTTAGGCACCACGTGTATGACGTGCCTGCCACTGGGAGTCCTAACCACTTTCCGCCTCGTAGTCCTAGACCTTAGAGCTGGACGAGGCATCCCTATCTCACCCAACCATTGTGTCTAAAGGGGCTTGGCATATAAGCGCTATGCAGGGGCGAGCACCAAATAGGCGCTGTGAAAGAGAAATCTTCTCCACCGAAGTTTTTATAAACGTATCAGAGAGTAGTTTCAGACAGCATAGAGGGATAAGGTGAATGATATATGCCTGAGAAAAAACCCCACCTAAACCTAATAGTGATAGGACACGTGGACCACGGCAAGAGCACCCTGATGGGACGGTTCCTCTACGAGGTAGGAGCCGTAGACCCCAGGATAATCCAGCAGTACGAGGAGGAAGCTAAAAAGCTCGGCAGGGAGACCTGGAAATACGCCTGGGTTCTCGACAAGCTCAAGGAGGAGAGGGAGAGGGGCCTCACAATAGACCTTGGCTTCTACAAGTTCGAGACTAAGAAGTACTTCTTCACGCTTATCGACGCCCCCGGCCACAGGGACTTCGTCAAGAACATGATAACCGGTGCTAGCCAGGCTGACGCCGCCGTGCTTGTCGTGTCCGCTAAGGAGGGCGAGTTCGAGGCTGGCATTAGCCCCGCCGGCCAGACGAGGGAGCACGTGTTCCTAGCTAAGACTATGGGCGTGGACCAGCTCATGGTGTGCATAAACAAGATGGACACCGTCAACTACAGCAAGGAGCGCTACGAGGAGGTCAAGGGCGTCCTCTCCAAGCTGCTCAGGATGGTCGGCTACAACGTGAAGGAGATAGCCTTCATCCCCACCTCCGCCTGGTACGGCGACAACGTCACCAAGAAGAGTGAGCGCACACCCTGGTATGACGGCCCCACAATGCTTGAGGCCTTCGACAACTTCAAGGAGCCCCCGAGGCCCATCGACAAGCCGCTCCGTATACCCATCCAGGACGTGTACACGATTAAGGGCGTCGGCACCGTGCCGGTAGGCAGGGTGGAGACTGGCGTGCTACGCGTCGGCGACAAGGTGATCTTCAACCCGCCCAAGGCGGTCGGCGAGGTAAAGTCTATTGAGACGCACCACACGCCGATACAGGAGGCCGTGCCTGGCGACAACATAGGCTTCAACGTTAAAGGCGTGAGCAGGGATCAGCTGAGGCGCGGCGACGTGGCCGGACACCTCGACAACCCGCCCACGGTGGCCGAGGAGTTCACCGGCCGTATATTCGTGATATTCCACCCGACCGCTATAGCGGCCGGCTACACACCGGTGCTCCACGTCCACACCGCCACTACCCCGGTGACCTTCGCAGAGCTCCTCCAGAAGATAGACCCCCGCTCCGGCTCCGTGGCCGAGGAGAACCCACAGTTCATAAAGCAGGGCGACGCGGCGGTCGTCCGCTTCAAGCCTAGGAAGCTCATCGTGATAGAGAAGTACTCTGAGCTGCCGCAGCTAGGCAGGTTTGCGATCAGGGACTCCGGCAGAACCATTGCGGCCGGCGTGGTGCTAGACGTCAAAAAGGCTGAGGGCTACTAAGCCCGAGAACTTTTTCCCGTAAAGACGACCATTTTCTTCGGGGAGTAGAAAGGTTTTTACCACCCCCTATCTATCTTTCCCGGATATCCACTGGTGGTGCACAGCTATGCCCGGAAAAGTTAGGATAAAACTGGTGAGCACGTCCGTCGAGGACCTAGACGCTGTGTGTAACGAGATAAAGCGCATTGCGCAGCGCACAGGCGTGAAGATGAAAGGCCCTATACCGCTGCCAATTAAGAGGCTAAGGGTCGTTACGAGGAAGGCGCCGAGCGGCCAGGGATACGAGACCTTTGACCATTGGGAGCTTAGGATACATAAGAGGATAATTGACATGGAGGCTGACGAGAAGGCCATGAGGCTCCTAATGAGGACCCGCGTGCCCCCCACTGTGAGGGTGGAGATCGAAGTGAAAATGTAGGAGCGCGCCCCGTAAATTATAAATTGCGCGTAAGTCTCCCTATTCCTCGGTGGCCCCGTAGCCCAGCTGGATGCCTCTCAGCCAGAGAGGGCGGCGGCCTCCTATAGCCAGCGGCTGGTGTAAGCCGCAGGTCCCGGGTTCGAATCCCGGCGGGGCCGCCACTTCATAGTTTCTCGCCTGGAGGGGAAGCCTCGTCTCATTTTTATACTGGGTGGCGCTCCAAGCTGTGGTGCCTGTGAGGTGCGTGGGAAGCTTGCAGCGTTTTGGCGGCTCTCCCGCGCTGAGCATGGAGTTATGACGGCTATAGCTGTGCTGGCCGGCGCCGTGTCTGCCGGCGGTGTGCCCTGGTGGCGCGTGCTTTTAGGCGTGTCCTCGGCTTTTCTCATAGAGGTTTTCCTTTTTGTAACGAATGATATTCTAAACTTGGAAGAGGATAGGGTTAACAGCCCGTGGAGGCCGCTTGTAAGAGGAGAGGTTAGTGTCAAGGAGGCATGGGCTTTTGCGCTCGCGTCTCTTGTGCTGGGCGTGTTGCTAACGGCTCCCCTGGGGGTTTGGGCGCTGGCCATAATATTTCTCGCCGCAGCTCTCGGTTTTCTCTATAATTGGCGTCTAAAACGTATGGGACTAATTGGCAACGCGGTTGTAGCTTTTCTGACCGCGTTGGCGTTCTTTTACGGCGGCATTGGCGTGTCGGGTGTTATAAGCGACAAGATAATCCTCTTCACCGCGATAGCCTTCACGGCGAATGTGGGCAGGGAGCTTGCCAAGGGCGTGATTGACGTGGAAGGCGACGCGGCGGCGGGGGTTGCGACGGTGGCCGTGATATTTGGTAGGCGTGCGGCAGCGGCGCTGGCCGCCGTGTTCATGCTGGCTGCTGTGGCTATGAGTCCTCTCGGGCTTTTCTACGTGAACAACAAGGCGCTGTACGGGGTTTTGATAGGGGTGACAGATATGCTGTTTGTCTACTCGGCGGTGCTCCTCGCTGCCCGGCCACGCGTGGGTGAGGCCAGACGGGTTAGAACGGCGACGCTTGTCGGCATGGCTCTGGCGATAATAGCCTTCATGGCTTAGCCGTGGAAACGCTTATCATGCCGTGAAGAGATAGATTGCTGTGCTACTATGCCCGGGGGAACATGGGAGAAGATAACTAAGATATTTGAGCCGAGGGTCTTGGCGGCTACGATGACTGCTATCTCAGCGGCCATAGCTGGCGGCCTAGCCTTTGTCCTTGCTCACAGGCCTCCACCCATGGCCGGCACGAGGCTTGTATGGCCGAGCATAAACATGGAGACCACCGCTGAGATGCTCGTTGTCAGCCTGCTATACCTGCTGGGGTTTGCGGGCCTCTGGATGACCTTTGAGGCGGCTAGGCACAAGCATAGGGGCGAGTATGTGCACCAGTACCTGCTGGGAGGGGTTACGCTGTTCCTTCTTGCCTTTCTAATGCTTTACCTGATGTACGCTATGAAGAGATAGCAATGGCCGAGCTGGGGCTTACAAGGGCTTTTAGAAGGCCTGGCGTCTTCTTTATCTATGGCAGGCCTTTAAGCTTTAAAACGGCTTTTTCCCTTTGGATAGCCTCCAAGGTCAGGGGCGAGAAGATCTATGCTGCCGCTGGAAAACACGTCCTAGTCGACGCGCCAAGCGGCTTCGACAAGGTCAGCCTCTACCGGCTCAGGGACGCCGTCAAGTTCTCCCTCACAGTCATGGGGGATGCGCCCGAGGCATTGGTGCTTGACGGCGTAGAGGCCCTGCTTGCACCGTTAAGGGGTGTGAGCAGGAGCCGGGTACAGCTCCAGTTTCTTCTTTTGCTTTTCAGCCCGCTCGTTCAGGCTTCTCGTCAGGGATGCAGGTGCTACGTGACGGTGGAGGGTGGGGAGAAACCTCATTTCTACGGTGTGCTTAGGAGGTTGGCAACCTTTTTCGCCAGGACATATGTTGAGGAGGAAGAGGTAAGGGTGGAACTGAGAGATAAGGACTTGAGGGTTCTGAAAAGGTACCTTGTCTCTGCCGACGTGCTGAGTGGTGTGTATGGAGATTCGGGTTAGATCGGTTTGTCCGGAGAAAAACCTTCTTTTGGGGAGGCTTCTAGGTGAAATCGGCGGCAACGTTGTCTTGTCCTTAGAGGAGGGCTCGCTCGAAGTGCCGTGCACCCTCATCAGAGATGATGAGGCCGGCGTTTTCCTCGTCTCCCTCTATGTTTACGCTAAGATTTCCGGTGCAAAAACGCTGGTTGTCGGCGTGGATCCGGGGGCAAGCTTTACAGGGGTTGTAGCCATACTTGACGGCTACATAGTGTATAGGGGTGTCTTTCATAGCCTTGAGAGGCTGGCGGATGCCGTCGTGGCAGCCGTGGACATTGTGGACAGCGTTACCGTGTATGTGGGTGGGTCGAAGGTTGCTGCCGGTCTTATAGAGAAGCTCCGGAGTAGGGGCATCGACGTCCACGTAGTTCCTGAAGACGTTCCTGGGAGGAGCCTCGAATACTTGGGGTGGAAAAAGGAAAACAAGCATGTGAGAGACGCGCTCAAGATAGCGCTGGCCGGCATGTACATGGAACTCAAGGCGCGCGGGAGGGGCGGACGCTAATTTTACGGGGGATCCATGAGATCTTTTTGCCGCAATGCGGACATCTGCCTCCCACGCTGGCATATATGTCGTAGAGCTTTGGAGGCTTTTTCCCGCTATATAGTACGAAGTGGCAGTGGTGGCACACGACCTTGTATGGCATGCACAGAAAAAGTAGTAGCGACCCGATATTGCTGTTTCGCCCCTGGCCTCCACGGAGGGGTTAGGGATACAGAATATATTAGTCCTGCAGCGTTAGTGATAAGGTAATTAACTGGTGGTGATATGCCTGAGAACGCTGCACTAAAAAAGGCTGCAAGGCTTTCGCTGAAAGCTCTAGAACTGGCTGGGTCCCGGGGGGCAGTACTGGCGGTTATACTAACCCTAACTTTTGCCGCAGCGTTGCTCCCAAGGCTCGCCCCTATGAAGTGGGGCATTTACCTTAACGAGTTCGACCCTTACTACGAGTACTACCTTGCCACACAGGTTCTAAAGCACGGGAATGGGAACCCCTTGGGCGGCATAGCGTGGTGGTATCACTGGTGGTTTGAAAACCCGAAGCCTAGAGACTACCTCTTCTGGTACCCTATAGGCAGGGACCTTAGACGTACAAGCCAGCCTGGCGCAGCATTTACATCCTCAACGTTGTACGTGACCCTAAAGGCGCTGGGCGTTAACACGAACCTCTACACTGTACACGCATTCGTCCCCCCTGTGGGCGCGGCCCTTGCCGTGTTTGCGGCCTTCCTCCTAGGCAGGAAGCTTCACAGCGACAGTGCAGGGGTCTTGGCGGCTGCTATTATAGGGGTGAGCTGGGCTTACATGTACAGGACAAACTTCGGCGCCAAGCACGAGGGTATAGCGATACCATTCATGCTGTTTTCAATGTACTTCTTCATAGAGGCCGTCGAGGAGGGTTCCGCGTGGAAATCCGTGCTTTCAGGGCTTCTCATGGGGGTGGTCGTGCTCTCCTGGGGCGCATACCTTTACCCCTGGAACCTCATAGCCTTAGCTGCGCTCATATGGCTGCTCGTACACCCGACGGACGTAAAGGCTGCCAAGGCTTTCCTCATACACGACCTTATAGTAACGCTTTTCATCGCGACGCTCCCGCGTTTCGGGCCCCGCATAGCGTTCCTAGCCCCCGTATCCATAATTCCTGACACAGCGCTCGTCGTAGCCTTTATGGCCTTAACCGGAACCCTCTCCCCCTCTTTAAAGAAGAGGAATCTCCAGAAAAACCTGCCCTACGTTGCTGGAGCACTGATCTTACTATTCGCGGTTCTATACGCTACTGGAATGCTTGCACGCATCAGCGGGAGAATCCTGGCGGTCGTGCTGCCAACCGTAAGGGCCGTCGCCGTCACCACTGTGGCGGAGCACGCTATCCCCACGTGGGTCTCGCTCTTCAGGGACTACACCTCGGCCATACTTTTCGGCATATTTGCCGCCTACCTGGGCTTCCTGGAGTATAAGAGGGACTTTAAGAGCCTGTTTCTGGCCCTCTTCTTCGTAACCGCACTCTACTTCGCAAGCACTATGGCCAGGCTCACACTCATCCTTGCGCCCGCCGCAGCCGTCGCCGCTGGAGTAGGCTTCACCCAGATACTTGACAGTCTCATAGAGCTTTCCCTGTGGGATACAAAGAAGGCTAGGAGAAGCTATAGTAAGGAGCTCGTCATCGTGGGCGCCGCGCTCCTAATCCTCGCCTTCGCTCCCTCCATAGTAGCGTCGAACGCGCCCATATACTCGCACGAGCCGCCACTAATCTTGTCTTCCTCGATACCCGTCATCAGGTACAACTATGAGTACATGGACTGGATAGCTACGCTGGAGTGGATCAGGCAGAACGTGCCGCCGGACGCCGTAGTAGCGGAGTGGTGGGACTACGGGTACTGGGTTAGCGTAAACACTAAGCGCAAGTCTACCTGCGACAACGCCACGCTCGATACGAAGCAGATACAGAAGATCGCGAGGGCCTTCATGAGCGACGAGGAGACGGCGATAAGGATTTTCCGCGAGATGAACGTGTCCTACGTTGTAGTCTTCGAGCCGCTGCAGAAACTGACCCTGCAGAATGGGATAAACGTGTACTTCTCGCTGCTCTACCCGGCCTACGGGGGAGACGTAGCTAAGAGCGCCCAGATGGCCAGGTGGATCGGGCTCAACCCCGGAGACTACCTCTACGGGTATGGCACCGGGAGATACGCGTATATCCAGCCGCCAAACTCTAACTACAGGTTCTACGTCCTCGTCCCGGCGAACAACAGCAAAGCGCTTAACGCGACTATCTACCGTATGGTATACACGAAGAACTACAAGCAGATATTCTTCATATTCGAGAGGATCTTCGGCTCCAAGGTGCCTGGTTACAACGGCCCCATCTACGAGCTGAAGCCTCTCAAGCACTTCAAGCTCGTCTACGTCTCAGAGCCCAACGGCTGGGTAAAGGTGTTCAAGGTAGAGTATCCCGAGGAAAAACCCTAAGCCTAAACTATTTTTTGCCCAGAAGGGCCTGAAGCTTCATTTTACGCCTATACTCCCCATACGGGTCTTCCGGGGAAAACTTGGGTGGATGCGGGGTTCTCACGGGGCCGCCACAGTAGGGGCACCGGTCCTCCTTTAATGTGTAGCGGCCGCAGACAGTGCACTTATGTAGTAGGCCTCTCTTACCCAACCCTTTTTCACCGCTTAAGCCTCTCGAAGGAGAAGGAGCACCCTTCCTTCTCGGCAGCCTCTTCCATAGCCTTTAACATTTCCTTAAGCGTCCGTTCGGCATCCTTAAAGTTCAGCGCCTCTATATCGAGCTTGTAGCGGGGCGCCCCCATCGTGTAGAACCGTATCGAAACCCCGTCGGGGAGCGAGACCTTCTCCTTCCACGCTGTAAGAACCTTTTTGAGCTTTACGACGCCGTTTTTCCCCATACACTGGGCCGTTACGATGCCGCTTATCCTAGCCTTGGGAAGCCTGATGCTGTTTTTAGCCAGTTCGGCGACAACTTTAGCCCACCTCTTAGGCACGCCAGCCTCAATCAGCGCCTCGGGACCCCTTAGGTGCGCCTCCTCCAACCCCCTGTAGATCTCGCCGTAATAGTCCTCCAGCTTCCAACCTACCTTCTCATAAGCCTCGTCCAAGGTTTTACCGAGCCTCTCGGCTGCGAGTTCTAGGAGTTTCTCGGCTCTCTGGGCGCGTTTCCACTCTATCATTTTCTCCTTCCGCTCACTATCGCTGACCTTCCTGAGCGATACGTCTACGAGGCCCTTAGCCCTGTTTACACGTATAACCTTGAACACCCGTTTCTGGCCGACCTTGAGAACCTCCCTTATACCCCTAAACCAGGTGTGGCTTATCTCGTTGAGGGGCACGTAGGCCTCGAGGCCGCCGTACTCGTCAAGCTCTACGAAGGCCCCGTGGTCGTAGATTTCCTTTACGGTGCCTATGACCAGTTCGTAGACTCGTGGAAGCTTCTCGCGTTTACGCACCATTACAGTGACACCTGGCTTTCAAGGAGGAACAAAGATATTATTTATTTGGTTCCGGGCCGTGAAAACAGCGGCACCAAAAACTCTATCTCAGGTACTCCACTATTTCTGCAAGGATCTCGGCCTTCCCGCCGCGCGGCTTTACAAGGGTTCTACCGCAGGCGTGGCACTTGACCTCGGTGCTTGCGTGGGAAAACGTGACCTGCACGTTGCCGCAGTCGGGGCACTTTATCTTAACGAACCTGCTCCTCGGCTGCGGCACAAGTATTTTTCTCCGCCTCATGCATGCCACCCCTCTACCTCATCTTCTCCACTATCTCCAGTTTTTTGAGGCGTATGCCGCGCTTGTGTATAGTGTACCCGCACACTGTGCAGCGAAGCTTCAGAACCTGCTTCTTAGTGACCTTCGCCGTTCTCTTCTGCTCAGGCTTTCTCTGGGAGCCGTAGCCCTTCTGCTTTGCAAGGTAGCGTCTCTGCCCGGCGGCCAGGGTTCTCCTCTTGCCCGGCTTGTATAGCATGACCTCGTGTATCGTGTGTTTACGGCACTTTGGACAGTAGGTTCTGATCCTGTTTGGTACCTTCACGTAATATCGCCACAGAACCTAGCCTAAGTGGTGATTTAAACGTTTCCCGGGGAAAGCCTTATTTTGCTATGAGTGCTTAGGCAAGGCACGGTGATATTTAGTGAAGTTCTGCCCCAAGTGCGGGTCCATACTCGTCCCCGCCACTGAGAACGGCCGTAAAGTGCTGAAATGCATGAAGTGCGGCTATGTGGAGCCACTAGACGCTAACGAGAAAAGCGCGTATACGGTTAAGGAGAAGATAAAGAAGAAGCCTAAGGACTTCATCCAGGTCATAGACGTCGACGTTTCAACGCTGCCCGTGGTCGACTTTAAGTGTGAGGCCTGTGGGAACGACAAGGCGTACGTGTTCGAGGTCCAAACTAGGTCTGCCGATGAGCCTGCTACTCGCATCTATATCTGTACAAAGTGTGGGAAGAGGTATAGGGAGTACCAGTGAGGAGTTAAATCCACAAATAGAGTTTTATCGTGTGTGTCGCCACATATACGCGGGTGCAGCTCTTGGCAAAGCTAAGGCTTGTATTCCCCGATGCTAGGGAGTGGAGATATATCATCGAGAGCCTTGCCACTATAATCGACGAGGCCAACTTTATAGCCACGGAGGAGGGCCTAAAGCTCCGCGCGCTCGACCCCGGCCGTATAGCCATGGTTGAGCTTAACATGCCACAGGAGGTCTTTGAGGAGTACGAGGCTGAGGGGGAGGTTAAAATCGGGGTTAACTTCGACGACTTTAACAAGATAATCAAGAGAGCTAAGGCCGACAACAAACTGGAGCTTATAGTTGAGGACAACAAGCTCACAGTCGTCCTCCTGGGGAGGGTTGTCAGGCGCTTCTCGCTGCCGCTTCTGGACATAGCGGGCCAGGAGCTTCCAGAGCCGAGGCTCAACCTCACGGTTAACGCGCAGATGCTCAGCGACACCTTCAGGGACGCGTTGAAGGACGCGGCGCTTTTCTCGGAAAGCGTGAGACTCAAGGCTGAGAACGACGCGCTCATCATGCGAGCCAGGAGCGACAAGGGCGAGTGGGAGGCGGAGTTTACGAGGGAAAACGGGGGGCTCATAGAGATAAGCATCGACGAGCCGGCTGAAGCTAGCTATGGCCTCGACTTTCTAGACAAGATAGTTTCAAAGGCTTATAGGATAAGCGAAATCATAACTCTGAAGTTCGCAACTAACATGCCGCTTTCACTGCGCTTCGACATTGCCGGGGGAGGCTGGCTGAGCTACCTGCTCGCGCCGAGAATGGAGTAGACGCCGCCGGGGAGTAGAAATAGATGAAGGTACTACTTACCCTCAACGACTACGCCAAATACCCTTTCTTACCTGAAGCCTTTAACAGGATAAAGGAGAATAGACTCACCCTAGACGAGCTCGGAGAAGGCGAGCTTGGAAGAGAGGTCCTCGGAGAAGCAGTGGAGAGAGTGAAAAAGGTTATACGTGATAGGGTTTACCCGGCCCCTTTGGAGGACCCGGATCTCGAAGTAGCAGTCTTTATGACTAGCCTGATACTGGCGGCGGCCGTGTCGGACCGCGTCCTGTGGGAGAGAGTAGCTGTGGCGTTCTCGAAGAGGACAAGTGTTTTCTTGGAGGCAGAGGACTCAGCCAAGATCGTATATATCGGATGGAGAATAGCTGGCTGGCAGGTTGTGCTGGAGGAGGAGGGCGCGAAAATGTTTTTCCGGGACTTTATAGAGTACGCGCCGGAGTACAGTGGTAAATGGAAGCTTGTTAACAGGGTTCTTAGCGGCGGCTACCTGTTTGTAGACAAAGTAGAGCTTGCAAGGCTCGCCGAGACGGCTGTTAAAAAGTACGTCTACAAGCTGCTCGAGAGCGTAAAGATAGACTATGAGAGTCTTCCACAGAGCTTTTTCGCTGCCATCGAAGAAGTTTCGAGGGAATGGGCTGCTAGGAGAAGGGAGTTTACGTTGATAGGTGTGAAGATTAGCTCAAAGGAAACTCCCAAGTATTTTCCTCCCTGCATTCAGGCTATTGTGGAAGCCCTTAAGTCGGGAAAAAACCTTCCTCACAGTGCGCGTTTCGCCCTCGCAGCGTTTCTCTCTAATATCGGTTATAGCGTCGACGAGATGCTAGAGATCTTCCGTCTAAGCCCCGACTTCAGGGAGGACATTGCCAGGTATCAGATAGAACACATAGCGGGCCTACGCGGCTCCCGCACCAAGTACACCCCCTATAAGTGTGATAATATGCGCTCGCTCGGCCTTTGCAGGTGGAGGTGCGAGGGCGTTAAACACCCGCTTCAGTTCTTCTACAGAGCGTTGAGGGGGAGAAGGCCAAGGGTGGTGGAGGAGGCTTGAGCGACGCCGAGGCTTTGGCCAGGAAGATTTTCCGCGAGTATTATCGGAGAACCGAGGTAGAGCCGCCGAGCAGGCTTCTTGAGAGAGAATTCGGCTTTGTCTTGTTCGGGTCTAAAGGCATGATCAGGCATGTCTCCTTTAAGTCGGCTATGGAGATGAACGCTTTTCTCCGGTCACGTTACCCCAAGCATGTATACTATTCCTCAGCGTACTACGAGAAGCCTAACGCCGAAAGAATGGACGAAAAAGGTTGGAAGGGGGCGGATCTCATATTTGACATAGACGTTGACCACATATACACGCCTTGCAAGGAGCTGCATGATAGGTGGGTATGCCGCAACTGTGGAGCTGAGGGATGGGGCTTTGTGCTGAAGTGCCCTAAATGTGGGAGCGAACGTATCTCGAGGAAGACGTGGGTCTGCGACACATGCATAGCTGTTTCGAGGGACGAGCTTCTAAAGCTTATAGAGTTCCTAGAAGACGATTTCGGCATCAGCGAGGACGAGATGTACGCCGTGTTCTCGGGGCATCGAGGCTTTCACTTGCATGTGGAAAAAGAAGCTTTGAGAGAGATGGGGCAAGACGCGCGTAGGGAGATCTCCGACTATGTCAGGGGAGTCGGTATCGTGCCCGAGCTTTTCCTGGTTAAAAAGGGGAGGAGGTATACTTACAAGTACGATGTTGATACGCCGGGATGGCCGGGCCGGATAGCAAGGTACCTGCTATTCAAGTATTCGGGTGAAAGTTCGGCGCTTGACTCCTTAGAGTTTCCGTTAAACGTTTGGAAGAAAATATTTGACGAGGCCGTGAGCGATGGGAAAAGCGAGATAGACGAAAAGGTCACCATAGATGTTAAAAGGCTGATAAGGCTTCCCGGAAGCCTTCACGGGAAAACAGGCATGAAGGTTATGAAGATTGATATAAAGGAGTTGGAGCAGGTGGACGTGTTAAAGAAAGCCGTTATAGCTGGCGACGAAGAAGTCGTTGTAAGGATGGAGAAACCCCCAAAGAAGGTTTTATGGTACACCTTGGACCCGGGCAGGGAAGAGTTTAGGGCGCCCTTGCACTTAGCCCTCTACTTGGCGCTTAACGGCGGCGCCCAGCTAGTCAGGGTCGCCAGGTAGCCACTCCTTTGCTGCTAGGAAGTCGCCGAGGAGACTTGGACTCTTCTTCCTAAGTTTCTCGAGTATACCGGTTTTCTCCATAACGTAGAGTTCCCATCCCCTGAGAGAGGGGCACACATAACAGCCTGTCCTGTAAAACCCTTGCATATATAGAGGGTTTAGGGGGACACCTTCAGCCACAAGGTAGAGTAGCACGTGATGTGAGCCCCAAAGCTTTAAGGGGGCTGCCACTCTCCAGTTTCCCTCTTGCCGTAGAGGAGGCCGTCTACTCCTACCGCGAGACTCTGCGTCCCTGTCACCGACGACTACAAGCGTCGCCTCATCCGCGCCTTGCCTCTTAAGATAGCTGTGTAGCGCAGCCACTTTTAGCCCGGTACACCACCTATCTTCGTGCGTGGGTAGCCCCTTCGACGCAATCCCCTCTCTCACGGGGGCGTATATCTCGTCAAGCTCAACCCCTAGGGAAGCGGCTAGCGACTCGGCGGACTCCCTGTTTTGCGGGAAGTCAACGCCCGTATCGACGTATACAGCTCTAACCTTGTTGCCCCAAACCTTTGTGGCAAGGATTAGCGTGGCGGCGCTATCCTTACCCCCGCTGAGCGGCACGTAGACACGTTTTACGCCAACTATGCTCTCCAGGAAACGTAGAGAGATGTTCTCCAATGTTTTCACGGCTTCCGCGTTTACGTTTACTATTTTTTGGGGAGCGGTGGGAGTGCAAGGTACGGGGTTCCGGTTGAGCACCGCGGAGGGCCGCCCGGTGTCAGGGAAAATTAGCTGGCCTATATGCAAACCACAGTCGTACACGTCGTGAACGCCACCCATTTTTCTCAGCAGCAAGGGTTGGCTTAGGCCCACCCCTAGAAGTTCTTCTAAACGTTTGGTAGCGTCCTCGCCGACTGGGAGAAAAACGTCGTAGGCCGGGCTGACGTCAGAGAAGAGTTGGGGTACTCTATGGTCGAAGAGGTAAACATTTCTCGCGTTGTCCCAGCTGACGCCTAGACGGGCCTTAGCTTTACCCTTTTCTATTTCACGTGAAATTACAATCGTTCTCGCGTTTCTAACCTTCTTGTACTTTATAGGGTGAACAACTACGTGAAGAGGCGCATGGGGGGCTACCTCGAGAACCCTGTAATCTTCTCTTCCCACGAGGAACAGGGCTAGCCTGTCACCAGGTATCTCCTGTAGCCGCTCAAGAATTCTTCCCGGCTCTCGCTCACCTTTTAACGTTACAACCTCTATGTCCCAGCCTTTGTAGAACGTTTCAAGGGACGCCTTAACAGCGTCCCCGTCCTTCTTTGCCCTAACAACGATTCTCAGCATGTTAGAACAGCCATTTAAACACAAAGTAGTTTATCCGGCCTTCACGGGGCTCCTTATACGCTAGGAGAAACTTTTTTCTCACGGAGTGGGAGAGCCTCCCAGCCCTAATTATCTCCAATGGGTCGAGCTTGCTCTTATAGTGAAGTACGTGTACAAGGAATGGTGCGTGGTCTATTCCAGGCCCGTACCTATAAACGGCGAAGGTTGAGCCAAACTTCATGCCAGACTTCACTATAAATCCCCGCTCCCTGAGATCCTTGTAGACCGAGTATGCGTCGAGAAAGTTCTCATAGTTTTCCCGTGCTAACTCGTAAAGTTCCTTGAGACTCACCGTGTCTCCGCCAGGAGAAACAACTCTTAGAAGGCCTTTCTCCACAAGATATATTGCGTCGAAGAATGATAGTTCTAGTTCTCTCTTTACCTCCGGCGTTTTAGGCTTCGGTACAGTGAAGAACCTTCCATAAAACCCCTCCTTGAAGTACAGCCTATTAGCTGCCTCCCTATCAGGCACAACTATCCTCTTACCCACCAAGACGGCTGTATACACTGTTTCCGCCATAGAGACACCGTCCTACTAGCTGCGATGACACGTAAAAACGCTTGCTCGCCCTTATCACGTACATATAATAAAGCGTTAGAATGAAGAGGTGGAAAGGGCTCAAAATATGCTTGGGGCTTCTCCCAATACGGTGCCTTAGAGTCAGAGAGGGACACATAGTTGTGGCTGGACGCACAGGCTCGGGAAAAACGAACACAGTAAAGGTGTTCCTCGAAGAGGCGCTAAAAAATGGGGTGAAAACGCTTATACTTGACTGGGCGGGCGAGTACAGGAGTTTTAAACAATATATCCCCGGGAGAGACTACGGCTTCTACCTAGTACCGGAGACCCCCCAGCACGCCTCCTTCACCGCCGACCTCTTCGCCGCCGTCTATGACTTATCAGACCCGCAAACCTACCTCCTCTACAAGGCAGCAAAAAATCTCCGGCCCCCCTATACGCTGTCACAGCTCATAGACGCCATAGAAGAACTGCCAGCAAAGAACTATCGGGAGCTAGACGTTAAAGCAGCCTTGCTCCGCAGGCTAGAACCATTAAATGACGGCCCCCTCGGCCACACGCTGAATGGGAGGCAAAACCCCAATTCTCTCTTCCAAGAAAACGTGAGCCTAAGACTAGACAAGCTATACTCACTTAAAGAGCGCCGCCTTCTCTCCCTAATACTACTACGCCACCTATACACATTTTTAACTACAAACGGCTTCGCAGGAAGGATTTCCCACATAACAGTCCTCGAAGAAGCATGGAACATAATCCCCTACACGAGGAGAGACGAGCCGCCATCGATAGGGGAACGTCTCTTCCTAGAGCTAAGAAAATACGGCGAATGCGTCATAGCGGTGACACAGTCACTCTCAGACATCTCCGAAAGAGCGCTAAAAAACGCCTCCTACATAATTATCCACCCCTCGCTGGTAAACGAGACAAAACACATCGGCATCCCTAACCTCAAACCGCCCTCACGGCGAGGACACGCTCTAATCATAGACTCAAAAGGCGAGGCAAACCAGCTTAAAGTCAGGAAAGCAAAGCAACACAGCTCGTAACAAAATGGTAGCCCGGGGGGGATTCGAACCCCCGATCTCGGGGGCCAGAGCCCCGCGTGCTTGGCCGCTACACCACCGGGCTGCGCCCTAACATGTGCGTCGACGCATGTGGGAGGAGTTCGGGCTACCGTGTATGCTATTTGCAAACAAGGTATTTTTAAGTTTTCTGAGACCAAGAAACCCCTAACTGTCCAAAGCCGCTTATTCTAACACTTGTATTCTCCCATAGCCAGCACGAAACTTTTTAACAACGGCCACAAAGTCTCCCAAATCGGCTATCCTATCCAGGGCGTAGTACTTGTTTAGCTGGCTTGTGTATCGTGTGTA
>JALVKT010000181.1 GCA_027027675.1 Thermofilaceae archaeon
GCCCCCGCAGCCCCCCTCGCCGCCCCAGGCGCAGCAGGGCATAAAGTGCCCCAAGTGTGGCACGATAAACCCGCCGGGCGCGAGGTTCTGCTACAACTGTGGCGCGCCGCTGGTTAAGAAGTGCCCCAAGTGCGGCCACGAGGTGCCGATAAACGCCAAGTTCTGCCCCTACTGCGGCTACAACTTCGCCCAGCAGGGGCAGGCGCAGGGCCCTACTGGTGGTGGCCCCAGCCAGTAATATACATTGTATTATTTTATGCCTGAGCCCCTCCCCAGGGCCTCCTCACAACAGGCCCCCACACTTTCTCTACGGCTCCGCCGGCCCCACGGGCAGCCTCCAGGAGGGCCTCCAGCACCCTGCCCACCTCGACGCGTAGCTCCTCCGGGTCGGGGCCGCTGGCGGTGATGTGGAGCTCCACCACTGAGAGGCCGGTCTCCCTGCCGCGGGGGTGGCTCTTAACGTACACCCGCCTTGAAAGCCTCATAGCCCTCTTAACGTGGGGCGCGAAGTCTGCTTCTGCGACGCCCTTCATCGTGAAGCCGGCCTCGCACCAGTATATCTTGGGCGCCACGCGGCGGAGCAGGGGCTCCACGGACTCCGTGAACATCCCCTTCATCTCCCTGGGCGGCCCGGGGAGGACGAAGACGTGCGTCCCCCTAACCTCGAGGTATATGCCGGGGGCCGTGCCAACCGGGTTGTAGAGCGGCCTGGAGCCCAGGGGCAGGTACGCCATCTTCACCCTCTCAGGCGTGAGGCCCATGCCCGCGGCCTCGTACTTCTCCCTAACCATCCTTAGCGCCTCCTCGTTGAGTACCAGGGGGCGCCCGTAGGCGGCGGCAACGGCCTCCGCGGTCTTGTCGTCGAAGGTGGGGCCGAGGCCCCCCGTGGAGACCACGACGCGGGCCCTGAGCGCCTCCCTGAAGGCCTGGGCTTCCTCCTCGGGCTCGTCGGGGACCGTTACTATACGCTCCACGCGGAACCCGTAGAGTGTGAGGCGCTCGGCGAGCCACTGGGCGTTCGTGTTTGCTATGCGTCCTATGAGGAGCTCGTTTCCCGTGGATATTATCCACGCGGTGTCCACAGCGCCCACCCATGTATTCTTCGGGGCAGGGGCCGTATAAGGGGTGGGGTCGGCCGGTTCGGTAGTCGCCATCCCCGGGGGGCTCTAAGCCCGGGTCAGCCGTCTCTTCTGTCGCCATCCCCCAAGGGTTCCTCGCCCCGCCGGGATTTAAGGGGTGCTATATCTTCCAGCCCTTGACGTCCCTCTTCTTGAACACTATTACCCTTATGAACCCGGCGACGAGGAGGGTGTACCAGAGCGGCGCGTAGAAGAAGAAGTACACCGCGAGCCAGAACGGGTTTACGGGGAACCTTATCTTCCTCGCGTAGTACCAGGTCGCGGCCGCGTAGACGGCGAAGTACCCTGTGAGCGCGGCCAGAGTTCTCAGGATGAGGAATGAGAGGCTGTAGCTGAGCAGCAGGGTTATGGGGAAGAAGGCGCCCACGTAGCCCGTGAGGAAGTAGAGCGCTATGAGGGCCAGCGACTCGACGGGCCGGAGGGAGGAGAAGATTATTATCCAGGGGAAAAGGGTTGCGGGGAAGAGCACCAGGAGGGCCGCGAGGGAGAGCAGCTTGTTCTTCTTGGCCGACTTCCTGAGCTGGAAGAAGTACTCCTTGGCCCACAGGGCGGTGCCTATAACCCACCTCTTCCTCTGCTCCAGCCACTCACCCCAGCTCCTGGGCGGGTCGACAACGGCCTCGGTCTCGTAGATGTAGCGGAACCTGAGCCCGTGGAAGTAGCTCCTATAGCCGGCGTCGAGGTCCTCTAGGACGCACCTCTTGAACCCGCCGAGCTCCTTCAACGCGTCAAGGGTCATCGCGAAGGCTGCCCCGTTGAGGCCGGCGCACCTCCTTAGGCGGCTGTAGAATAGGTAGCAGGAGACGCCGAAGCTTAGGTAGTCATAGTTAACCATCCTGGCTAGGAGGCTCCTGCCCCGGGCCACCTTCTTTATCTCGCCCACGTCCGAGCCTTCCATGGCCTCCACGACCGTCTTTAGGAAGCCTTTGTCCACCTGGACGTCGTTGTCGAGGAACACTATGAGGCGGCCCCTAGCCCTGGAGACGGCGTCGTTGAGCGCGGCAACCTTGCCCCTCCTCTCACGGGAGACTATGAACCTTACACCTCTCTCCTCGTAGGCCTGGATGAGGGCCTCCATGTCCCCGTCCGGCTCGTCGACTGGGACGAGTATCTCGCGGGGCGGCCAGCCGGGGGCGAGGAGGGTGTCTAGCAGGCAGGCTAGCCTCTCAGGCTCCCTGTAGACGGGTATCACGACCGTTACTAGTGGCTCCCCGGCCGGCCCGGACATGCCGTGTGGAGAGCGTGGCCGCACATATATCTGCTCCCCCGGCCCCCCGCGGGACTACGCCCGTAGTATCCCGGTAGCCCCGGGCATGCCGCGAGTATCCGCGATATAGGCTGCGCGGGGCCTAGCAGAATAGGTGAGCAGGGTGGAGCGCATAGTAGACGCTGGGATGCCGCTAGAAGAGTTCATCAAGAAGATCGCCGGCAAGGGGTTTAAGCTGAAAGACGTGGAGGCGGCGCCCCTTAGCGTGCTCCTCGAGGTAGACGGCACGGTGTACCGCGTCAGGCTCAACTAAAAAGTGTGGAAACACTTTTTCGCGTCCAGCCCGTTTTACCCCTGGGTGTAGGCGTGGATTGGGGCCCCGACATAGCCCCGCTGCTCGAAAAGCTCCTGCTACACGTTGACGAGTACTTCTCCCGCGGCCGGCTCAACACTGAGGGGAGGAAGGTTTTCGAGGAGGCGGCCCGCATGATAGTCTACGAGAAGCCCTACTACAAGCCCTACGTGGCGAGGGCTAGGAGGAGCGGCTCCGAGGAGGACGTGGTGAGGGTCGCCGAGCTCGTCATGGGCGCGGCCAGGGTGCGCCGCATACTCCTGTCTAGGCAGCTGGCCCCCTACAGGGAGCCGGTGGACGAGCTTATAGAGGAGGCCCTGGCCCCCCTATAGCTGCACCGGTATAACTCCTTCAAGCTCGAAGAAGAGTATCTTCGCATCCGTGAAGCGCATGTACTTCTTGCCGTCCCTCTCGGCGACCTCGTAGGTTAGCACTATCTTGCAGGGAGCCTCGCTTATGCCGTGCTCCTCGAAGGCCCTTATCAGCCTGTTGGCGGCCCGCCTCCACTCGGCCTGGCTGAGCCCCCTGTCGACGCCCTGCTCCCTCGCGAGCCTGCTGAGGGTGGCGTAGAAGCCGCGGCGGAGGTGGTACATGGCGCTCCTCGAGCTGGGCGCGATGCTCGTCTGAATAGCGTTCTCCCTGAGGACGGCGTCGACCACCTCCAGTGTCTCCTTTATCTGCCGCCCCAGCTGCTGGATGTATATCCTCGAGGTCTCGGGGAACTTCTCCTCCTTGATGCCCTCCTCTATCGCCTGGAGGAGCTGCCTCATGGCCTCTATGAGCTGGCCCGTCTCCACCGGCAACACCCATGTTTTACACCGCGTGGAGGCCAATATTGTTTTTCCCGGAAACCTTCAAAACCGGGCCATGGGGAAGGTTATTATCACAGGTTACGATTCCTATAGCGACTAGAAATGTTCAAGATATCAAGGGCCGCCCGGGCCCTCGAGCCCGAGGAGGCCTTCATATACCTCGCCAAGGGCATGGAGCTTAAGCGCCGCGGCATAGACGTGGTCTCCTTCGGCATCGGCCAGCCAGACTTCAAGCCGCCCAGCTTCGCGATCGAAGCCGCGAAGAAGGCGATCGAGGAGTACAGCGGCTACGGCCCAGGCGGGGGCATGCCCCAGCTCCGCGAGGCCGTGAAGGACTACCTCAACTCCAGGTTCAACGCGGGCCTCGAGACCGGCGAGGTTATGGTGACGTGCGGGGCAAAGGCGGCCATATTCCTCGCCATGACAGCCCTCCTCGAGCCGTGCGACGAGGTGATAATCCCGGACCCCGGCTACCCGGTCTACGCCAGCGTCGCCCGCTTCATAGGCGCCGTGCCCGTCTTCCTCAGGCTGGGCGAGGAGAACGGGTACCGCATCCGCTCCAGCGACGTCAAAAGGCTCGTCAGCGACCACACGAAGATGATAATCCTCAACTACCCCGAGAACCCCGTGGGCACCACGGTGAGCGAGGAGGACGTGCGCGCGATAGTGGAGCTCGCGGCCGACAAGGGCATAGTGGTGCTGAGCGACGAGATATACGACAACTTCGTCTACGACGGCACCCACTACTCTACGCTCCAGCACCCCAAGTGGCGCGACGCCGTGGTCTACGTGAACGGCTTCTCCAAGACCTTCGCCATGACGGGGTGGAGGCTCGGCTACCTCGCCGCCCAGAAGGAGCTCGTCGAGAGGCTCGAGGTGATGGCTAACAACATCTACAGCTGCCCCGTAACCTTCGCCCAGATAGCGGCGGCCGAGGCCCTCCGCCACGACCCCGATCTCAAGTGGTTCCAGCCCATAAGGGAGGAGTTCAGGAGGCGCCGCGACCTCATATACAAGCTCCTCTCCGAGATACCCGGCGTAAAGCTCGTAAAGCCGGAGGGCGCGTTCTACGCGTTCCCCGACTTCTCAGAGGTCATAGAGGCGAAGAACCTGAGGGACGAGAGGGAGCTCGCCGACAAGATACTCGAGGAGGCCCACGTGGTCGTGCTCCCGGGATCCGCGTTCCCCGGCCGCGCCGGCAAGGGCCACCTCCGCTTCTCCTTCGCGGTGAGCAGGGAAGACATCGAGAAGGGCATGGAGAGGATTCAGCGCTGGGTGTCCGGCGGGGCCGGCGCGCCATAGCGCGTGCAGTGATGCAGGGGAAGACCTAATATAAAGGCAAGAAATATTTCATGGGTGTGTCTACAATTTATTAATGCGGCTTCTGCCGCCCTTGCCGGGGGAGCGTGAGCGTAGTGGATGCTTATACTCGTCGTAGCATAAAGATATCCCTCTGTGGGGACGGGGGCGTGGGCAAGACGAGCCTCGCCCGCAGGTTCACCCAGAACACCTTCTCAACTGACGAGAAGATAACCCTCGGCATCCAACACTTTTTCCGCCGGGTAAACGTTGGGGGGCGCGAGTACATGGTTGCCATATGGGACCTCGGCGGCGAGAAGAGGTTCCAGTTCCTAGCCCCCCTCTTCCTCAAGGGCGTCAGGGGGATAATCTACGTGTTCGACATTACGAGGGAGGAGACGTTCATAGACCTTGAGAAGTGGATAAGGGTGGCCAAGAACACCGTCGGCTGGGTCCCCTCCGTACTCGTGGGGAACAAGCTCGACCTCGAAGAGTACCGCATGGTCCCCAGGGACGTGGCGGAGGAGTTCGCGGCCAGGCACGGCATGATAGGCTACGTGGAGACCTCAGCCATGCTCGGCATAAACGTTGAGAAGCCCTTCGAGATGCTGCTCTCAAAGATAATGGAGATGGGTGAGAAGGTTGTCTAGCCAGAGGCTCGCTCTCCGCAGGGTCATAAAGACGAGGTGCCCCCGCTGCGGCAGGGACATAGTAGTCAACGTCGGCCCGGACATCCTAGAGGAGGCTAGGAGGAACCCCCTCGGCATGGCGGGAGTCGTCGAGCTCCACGGCGACCACGCGGCCGTCGTCTACATCGACAGGAACGGGAACGAGAGAGGCGTCAGGGTTTACAGCGTGCTCGCCCGGGGGGCCGAGGAGTACACCGTGTTCACGCTGCCGCCGGCGGCGCTTGAGGGCTTCACGAACATCTCGGGCTTCTCCCTGACCCTCAAGAAGCTCAAGATGAAGATACAGGCGATGCTTGGCGAGGAGGGCGTGTTCCTGCACGCGGTCAAGGGGGACGCGGAGCTCATGCTCGACTTCAAGAGGGACTTCGAGTGGGGCGTCGTTAAGAGGCTCGCAGGCGTGCTCGTGGACACCATAGACACCAGCTACTCGGAGAACCCCAACGACTACCTAAACGCGATAAGGATCCTCGACGTCATACTGAAGGAGCCGAACTTCCTCTACTCCCAGGAGGTGTTCTGGCTCGTCACGAACGCGTCCACCCTCATTGTTAAGACACGCCTCCCCGAGGCTATGCTCTTCAAGAAGTACAGGCCCAGCATGCTCTTCGAGCGCTACGACGCCCACTTCCTAGCAGAGGTGGCGGACATCCCCAGGGAGAACGTGGCCAAGCTCCTAAAGGTCGGCAACCCCTACGCCGTATACTCGAGGGCCGACGCGTTGCTAGCCATGTACAAGAGGGGCATAGTTGACATCGAGGTGGTCGAGTAGTGGCCGAGCAGGTATACCTCGACTCCACCTTCCTCCTCTTCCCCGAGCTTAAGAGGGCGATGGAGGCTGTGCTAGAGGAGCATGAGAAGGGCCTGGCCAGCGACGAGGCGGCGGAGCACGCCAGGAACATTATCACGAGGCTGGAGAACCTCCAGGTGGAGATGGTGGCGGCGTCGAGGAGGCTCAACGGCGTCGCAGTGCCGATCGAGATGAGGGAGCTTAGCGAGGTGGTCAGGTACGGCTTCACAGCCCTGAAGAGGATGCTCGTGACGGGCGACTCCAAGTACCACGTGTTCTTCAGCGAGATACTCTACGAGACAAGGCTTTACAGGTCAGCCTTCACAAACATCCTCACAAGGGCCGCGGAGCTCCTAAACGGCGAGGTGAAGCGCATCATAGAGATAAACGACCCGGCGCCGCTCCTCTCCGTCAGGGCGGCCTTCAGGCACAGGGCCGAACTCGTAGTCCTCGACACGCCCGACGTCTACGACGACCCGGCCGTCCAGGGCATACAGTCCGACTACATCAAGAAGTACCTCCTCCCCGGAAAGGTGGCCCCAATAGACGAGTCGCAGAGCTACGAGGGCGACACGGACCTCGTAGCCTTCACCTTCATAGACGCCTGGCGGGTAGGCTTCTCCCGCCTCCTCGACCACGCCCGCCGCCTGCTAAGGCCTGGCGGAATGCTCGCCGCCGTGGTGCCGCTCAACTCGCGTGAGGGCCTCCGCACCATCCTGCGGGCATGGCGCGTCACCGACACCATAGACCCTGAGAGGCTACGGGGCCTCATGGAGGAGAAGGGCTTCACGGACTTCAGGGCGAGGAGCTACGGGGTGCTCGCAGCGGTCACCGCTACCGCTAAGTAGGGCCGCCCCTCCTACCTCGGGGTGAAATCTTTGAAGGTGCTCTACGTGCCAGAGCCGCTCGACATTGAACCCGCGCCCGTGCTGGTAGACCTGGACTCCGGGCTACGCGTCCTCCTCGAAGGC
>JALVKT010000182.1 GCA_027027675.1 Thermofilaceae archaeon
GTTGAGGCTGGGAGGAGGGTGCATGGGCGTCTGTGGGCCCTGGACCCGTACGACGTCCTAGAGTACGAGGAGGCGTGCACCCCGTTCCCCCTGGCCTGGCGTTTCAGGTTCGGCTGGCTCCTAGGCGTCCCAGACAGGCTATGCTTCCGCCGAGGCATGCCCCACGCAGTAGTAGAGTACAAGAGCTACCACGCAGCGAGAAAGGCAGAACTCATCCAGGCAAGCCTGTACGGCCTCCTCGCCCAGCTAAACTTCGCCGCCCCCATACAAGTATACCTCCACACAACAAACCACCTAAACCGTATAGAAAACTGGGAAACACTAGCCCTCCAAGCCCTCTCCCGCGTGGGCTGAGCCAGGCTAGTCGAGGGCGTATACCCCGTAGTTGTATTCTATCTTTTCAAGCCGTTTCCTTATTGCTCGCATGGCGACGTAGAGGGGGTCTAGTGTCCACGTTTTCTCAGCCACAACGTTTCCATAGGGCGTGGTGTAGGACTTTGGCTCCTCGAGGACTAGCCCCATGTCTTCGAAATCCTCCACCATGTCCGTGTCCAGCAGCGACGAGAAAAGCGCGTACTCCTCGCCCTTCGCCGCCTCCACGAGCACCGCCACTTCTCTGCCTTCGAGGACGTACGCCTCGTAGATCGCTGGCGCCTGCGTCAACGCTACAGCCAGCCTTTCAGCCTCGCCCTCAACTGTCGACAACAAGAGCAGCCTGTAGGGAGGCTTCACCCTCTCCTTAAGCCTCACGACGTTGTAGAGCAGGAACTGCTGGACATGCCTGGAGAAGTGGTAGCTAGCTATCTGCTGTTTAACCCCAGCCTTCGCGAGGAGAGAGGCGAGCTTTACGTAAGGGTTTCTCATGTGGAGAGCTATTAGCCAAGTGTCAAGGGAGTCAGGGATTCTGCTCTCGTTGGCTTTCGGCTCGTAGGGCTCTATTTCCCGGAGCACTTCGGCGAGCTTCTCGTAGCGTGAAACGAGTAGGCCGTCCTTGATACCTGTTAGGAGCGCGGTGTCTATCCTCCAGTTAGTCTTCATCGTGACCTTTTTCACTTCCCCTTCAAGGCCTAGTACGTCGTGGAACTCTTCTTCGAGGCCTCTCGGCGGCGCGGCGTACACGAAGAGGAGAGGCTTTTTGCCGTTCCAGACGCGGACCGCCCTAAGTATGTAGGGGATCTTTATGTCGCCCGGGGGCTCGTAGATGTCGGCGTCGTACTCCGAGGTTATCGTTATCCTGGAGAGGCCTAGTGCTTCAAGGTCGAATATGCCGCGTACCCTGAAGCCGCGGCCGTAGAGCTCCTCCATCTTCCTGGAGACGTAGGATATGCTCACCGAGGCGGCCTTGGATATCTCGGCGTAGTTTCTGGAGCGTGGGATCGCCTGTAGGATCCTATACTCCGTGGAGGTGATGGAGAGGGGAGACCTTGTTCTCATGCGTTGTTCACATTAACAGTATTTCTTTTGCGTAAAAACACTATCACATAGTAGCGTTTTTTGTATTATAAGGTGGAGGTTAATACGTTAGTTTTATAACGGTGTTGTAAGAAACAATCCCCTCTCCAGGCTCGCACTCCTTAACACGAATCTTCACTACGCCCTCCTGCAGCGTCACGGTGACTATGGAGCCCTCCGAGATTGGCTTGAGGGCTAAGTGGAGCCTGAGCGCAGCAGGGTCGACGGGTACGTCGGCGTCAATGACTTCAAGCGTCACGGCCTTTATCTCGCGGGGCCTTATCTTCCTCATCCTTGCTAGGGAGAGATTGTCCACGCCGATGCTTTCCGCGTCGCTAGCGTTTATGGCTGCCGCGCCTTTCCCGCCCCTCTCAACGATGAGGGCGAGCTTTTTACCGTTAGCGGATATCTCCACCGGTGTGCCCTCGGCTAGCCCAGCCTTGGCTAGGGAGTCGCCATCCAGAGCCAGCTTCCCTGGGGCTACGGAGTCTGATGGTTCAACGACGACTAGGTAGCCTTCCTCGGGCACGGGTATAGGTGTTTATGTGTCTACGGAAAAACTTGGCTTAATACAATGTGTTATTAAAGATCTTCAATGCCGTTCTCGGTTATGAGGAACACCACTTCCTTCTCAGCGTGCTTGGGGCTGTCTATGATCTTGGCTATCCTCTTGCCCTCCTTGCTCTTCCTAAGCCAGATCCTGTACGTGCACCCGTGCGCCATAATGTTGCCTCCAGCCGGCCTCAGAGGGTTTCCGAAGAAGACGTCTGGCGCGGCCATAACCTGGTTTGTGACCACTACTGCCACGTTGTAGAGGCTTGCCAGCCTGTGCAGCTGGCTTATGTGCTTGTTAAGCTTCTGCTGCCTCGAAGCAAGGTTTTCCCTGCCGGGGTACTCCGACCTGAAATGGTTTATGAGGCTGTCTATGACAACGAGCTTTATGTTCTCCTTTTCGACTAGCTTCTTCGCCTCGTCTACGAGTAGCATCTGGTGGTCGCTGTTGTATGCTCTCGCGTA
>JALVKT010000183.1 GCA_027027675.1 Thermofilaceae archaeon
CTGGTTAGGCACGCGTTCAGGTGGCTTGGCCTGGAGAAGCTGTGGGCCCGCGTCTACGAGCCAAACGTGGCGTCTAGGCGCGTGCTCGAGAAGAACGGCTTCAGGCTTGCGGGGAGGCTTAGGCGCCACGTCTACGCCCCAGGCATAGGTGTCGTTGACCTGCTGCTCTACGAGCTGCTCAGGGAGGAGTGGGCCGGGGGAGTGTAATTCTGTGTACATGTCACGTTAAATCGCCGACGCCGACTCTATACCCTTGGGGTTGGAGGTTTTGCCGCGGAACCGTGTAGTCGCAGACCTCGAGAGGCTGCTGGGCAGGGACAAGGTGGTGGCCGAGGAGTCCATCGTCAGGCTTTACGCGAGGGAGCCGAGCGGCCTCCAGGCTGGCGAGCCGCCCCTCGCGGTCGTGTTCCCCGAGGACACGGGCGACGTCTCGAAGCTCCTCGCCTACGCCTATAGGACGCGCACCCCGGTGTACCCGCAGGGCTCCACCACGTCGCTTTCAGGCTCGGCCGTGCCCGGCCCCGGGGTGGTGGTGAGCACCGACAGGATGAGGAGTGTGAGGGAGGTTAGCGTCGCCGACGGGTACGTTGTGGCCGAGGCGGGTGTGAGGATTGACGAGCTGAACCTCGCGCTGGCGGAGAGGGGCTACATGTTCCCCGTGGACCCGGCCAGCAGCAGCGTCGCCACCGTCGGCGGGGCGGTGAACAGCGGGGCCGGGGGCATGCGGGGCGCAAAGTACGGGACGATGAGGGACTGGGTTCTCGGCCTACACGTGGTGCTCGCCGACGAGAGGGGCACTGCGATGTGGATCGGGTGCAGGACTGTGAAGTGCAGGCAGGGCTACGACCTTGTCCGCCTGATAGTTGGGAGTGAGGGGACGCTCGCCTTCGTGACGGAGGCCGTGCTGAGGATAACGCCCCTCCCCGAGGCCGTCGTCACCGCCCTCGCCTTCTTCCCCTCCCTGGAGCAGCTGGCCTCCGCCGCGGTCGCGATAAAGGAGGCAGGGGTTCAGCCCTACATTATGGAGTTCATGGACGAGGAGACAACGAGGGTCGCCGCAGAGGCCACGGGCGCGGCCGTGAAGGTGGAGGGAGCCATGCTACTGGTAAGCGTCGACGTCAACAGGGAGGCCGTGGAGAGGATGCTGAGGTGGCTGGAAGACATGCTGAGGAGGAGCGGCGCCACCTCCGTGTACACGGCCCGCTCCGCGGAGGAGGCCGAGGAGAAGGGGCTCTACCAGATAAGGCGGGCCTTCCTCCCGGCGGTGGGCCTCTACGCCGAGAAGATGGGCGTCGAGAAGCCCTCGATATTCATAGAGGACGTCGCCGTGCCCCCCACCAGGCTCGTAGAAGCCGTCAGGGAGATAACCGGGCTGGGCGAGAAGTACGGGCTCCCAGCGCTCATCGGGGGCCACATCGGCGACGGGAACCTCCACCCATCCGTGGGCTTCAACCCCCACGACCCCGAGACCCTGGGCAGGGTGGAGGAGTGGTTCACCGACGTTATGCGCGTCGCGATAAGGCTCGGCGGCACCGTGAGCTCGGAGCACGGCATAGGCCTCCTCAAGAAGAAGGGGCTGGAGATGGAGCTCCGCAGCCTCGGCGCCGAGAAGGCCCTCGACATTATGAGGGAGATTAAGAGGGCGTTCGACCCCCGCGGAGTGCTCAACCCCGGCAAGGTGGTCTAGGCTTGGACGAGGCCCAGTGGATACTCAGGGAGGCTGAGAAGTGCCTCTACTGCGGCTTCTGCGAGGCAGTCTGCCCCACACTACCCCTAGGCCCCCACAGGGGGTACGGCCCCCGCGGACGCGTATCCATCGCCGCCGAGGCCGTGACGCGGGGAGAGCTGGGCCCCGAAGCACTAGCCTCGATATACACCTGCCTCACATGCGGGGCATGCACTGTGAAGTGCCCCTCAGCGATACCCGTCGCCGACATGGTGAAGGCTGTGAGGCGCCTCTACGCCTCCGGCCGCCTCCGGGCCCCCCGCGCCATAAAGGTCAAGGTTGTAGCTAGGGCTGCGAGGCGGTAGGCGTGGACGTGGCCGCCGTCCTAAGAATGGTTAGGGAGAACCTCCGCGCCACAGGGCTCCCAGTGCCCATGCCCCGCGGCGCCGTCGAGGAGTGGGCCTCCGGCCTAGGACTCCCGGGCAGGGGCGGCCTAATCCTCTACACGGGGGCGCTGTACCAGATGGCCCCCTACATAAACGGCTTCGTAGCCGGGCTGGAAGCCATTGGCAGGGCCGGCCCCGTGGGCGACCTCGCGCTCAGGGCGGCCGCAGCCCTCTCCCGCTTCGGGGCCACGGGCCTCGCACGGCTGCTTTTCAGGCCCAGCCGCGGCGACCTGCTCTACGCCCGCTCCGTCCTGCGGGCAGCGGCGCGCCTCCTCTCAGCCGCCGGCGTGGAGTACGCGTATCCGCGGGGCGTTGACGGGTACAGCGGCGTGCTCCT
>JALVKT010000184.1 GCA_027027675.1 Thermofilaceae archaeon
TCATCTCGTCGGCAGTGATGTACTGGCCGAGGAAGCCCTTGAAGGGTATGTAGGCCTCAGCCTTGGCCTCGGAGAGCATCTTCTCGAGTATCGGGAGGCTCGGGCCGCCTATGTAGTTCATCCACTCGACCTTGTTCTTGTCGGCCTTGTCCGCGCTGAAGGCGAGCTGCTTCTGCGCGTCAGCCTTGATGCCTATAGCGAGCATCTCTATCGGGTGGCTCGGGAAGCCGGCCGCGTAGTCAGCGATGAACTCGGCCTCGAGGTTGATGTAGTTGAGGTAGTACTCGATTATGAGCGGGTGGGTGCTGACGATCTTCATTGCGACCCAGTTCTTCCTGAAGGACTGGAACGGGCCGACAGCCGCCTCGTCGTAGAGCGGGGAGTTCGGGTTGGCCCTGGCGAATCCAAGTGCCCATCCGACGAGCCAGTCGGCGAGGCTGAGGGTGCTGCCGTCGTGGAACTTTATCTTGCCGAGCACGTCGCCGTAGTTGACGACTACCTTAACCTTGGCCTCGGTGACGTTGGCCTCGCCAGCGGTGACCACCTTGTCCTTGACGGGGTCGTAGGCGTACCAGGCGTCGCTGGGCACCTCTACCTTGTCGACGAAGTTGAGGTCTAGCCAGTCGCTACTCTTGGTTATCAGGGTGGAGTAGTTGCTGAGCACGTACACGGTGGCCTTTACAACCCTGTTGGGCACGGGGAGGCCGTTGTACGGGTTGGCGAGCATGGCCGGGTCCTGGGTGGCCTGGTAGACGACGGTGTCGTAGACCCAGTCGCTGCCCGCGACGGGGTTCCACGGGTCAACCAGGACCTCGCTGTTGCCCGCCTTTATGGTGCCGCCTACCTTGCCCTTGAACCTTATAGTCCTAGACCACATTGGAGTCGCGAAGCCGCCGCTGAGGTCGCTAGCCACGTCTATCTCCTTCCTGAGGAGGAACGGGGCCTTCTGGTCGACGAGCCAGACCCTCACGGAGTCCTTGAGGGCGAGCTCGAAGGCCTTTGCCATGAGCTGGTTCCTCTCCTCGAAGCTGTTGAACTTCCTCTCGTAGAGCTTCTTAGCTATCTCGTAGAACTGCGGGCTCGGCTTGTAGGCCTGCCAGAGCGGCAGCGGTATGCCGAGCGGGGTGTAGAAGAATGCGAAGACGTCGGCGTCGTCCCTGCTGACAGCGGTCTGGATCCAGCCGCCGGTGTAGAGGTGCCACTTGCCGTCTGCGGGGTTGCCGAAGAGCCAGAGCGGGCTGGCCTGCCTGCTCGTCTTGTACATGCGGTCGACGGTGAAGCCGAGCTTCTCGAGCTGGCTGGCTACGTAGTCGCCTATCTCCTTCCTCTTGTCCTCGGTCCTGATGATGAAGTGGATGACCACGGGCTTGCCCTTGTAGTACCACTTGCCGTTCTTGTACTCGGCGCCGAGCTTGAGCATCTCCTTGAATATTATCTCCTTGCCCTTCTCGAAGTTGTACTTGTACTTGAGCTCAAGGGCCTTTATGACGTCGATGAACCTGGCGTAGTCGACGGAGGCGTGGGTGATGGGTACTATCTTGGGGGCCGCGAGGCCCTGCATTATCTCGTTTGCGATGTACTCCCTGTCTACGATGTAGTTCATGGCCTCCCTAATCTTGGGGTCGAAGAACGGGTTGAACTCGCCGTTCTTAAAGACTGGGCCTACAGGGTTGAAGGTGAGCTCGTAGTAGAGGCCGTAGGCGAACTTGTAGTTAATGTTGGGGTCTGCTTTTGCCTTCTGGAATATCTGCGGGTCGCTGACGTCTATGAAGTAGAGGTGCATGTCGCCCTTGCTGAGCATGTCGACTGCCTTTGCCCTGTCGCTCTCGGCGAAGAAGACGACCTCGTCGACCCATGGGCCGTTGGGCTGGGCGAAGACTAGTGGCGCTACCATCGATGCCACAAATAGAGCTATGACTAGAATCGCTAGTTTGGTCTTCATACAAGAGAATTGAGGAAAAGACTGGTTTATATTTATTATCGGGTGTCTAAGGGTTAATACGGTTTAGGCTAACGCTCCCCCCTTAAGGTGGTGTTCATGTATATAGTTGTTTGCCGACATATTTAAAGCAGAAACTTTTTAATTAGAATGCCGCGGAACCCTAACTAGTATGAAGAGTATAGTCATCGTTATACTTGTCACATTGGCGCTCTCCCTAGCCTCACAGGCCGCAGCGGCCCAGCCGGGCAACCTCCACGTTGTCGACGCGAAAACCCTTGGGGACGCGGTCGTGTTTGCAGGCTACATTTCCCGCGGCTACCTCGAAGTACCCGTTGCCGGCTACGTCAGGGGCGGGGAAGGCGTGATGTACATTGTCGGCCCCTTCGGCGCCATGGCCCGGGTAGAGGTAATCAACTCCTCCACCGCGGTGGCCGTCGGCTCGCTATACGCCGGCGGCGGCATGGCTGCGGCGCTAGTATTCATCAGGCCGGGCAGCGGGGCCCAGGGCTTCGCCGTGACCGTTAGGGGCGGCGAGCTTTACGGTGCAGATGTGATCCCGGAGGGTTCGGGGCTGGTCTTTGCCGGCACGTTTGTAAACTACTCGAGGGGGGCGAACGTTTCCCGCTCCATAGGTGAGAGCGACTGCTTGGTGGCTCGCCTAGCAGGTGCTGGGGGGCGTGGAGTGGTTGTTGGCAGCATGGAGTATGACGACTACCCCATAGTCCTGATTAGGAGCGGTGGCGGCTACGCGCTTGTAGGCGAGACGTGGAGCCATAAGGTGGCGCAGGGCGCGGTGTTCGTTGCCAGGTTGAGCGGTAGGCTGGAGCTCGTGGACAGCTATGCATACGACACGTCGGGCGAGGACAGCGTCTCCGACGCCGAGTACTATGGCGGCGGCTTCGTGGTGGCAGGCTCCACGGGGACGGAGAAGCGTGACCAGGCGTTTATAGTGTTGGAGGGGGCTGGCGGCACGCGTTTCTTCGAGTCGAGGTTTGAGGGGAACGGGTATGCGGATAGGCTGTCAGGATACCTGGTGTCCGGCACCGGCGAGGTGGGTGAGAAGAAGGTTGAGCACGCGTACCTCTACAGTATAGGGAAGAGCTTGACGTTCTACAGGGCGAATGGCGTGAGGATTACGCCTCTCTCAGCGGGCGGCGAGCCCCTGTTCCTGCTTGGCGACAACATAATTGTCCGCGGCGACAGGGCCTACTGCCTGGCCGGCGGGTGCAAGTCTGCCATAAAACTGGAGGTTCTCGACGCTTCAAGGCTTATGGACAGGTACTTCTACTCCACCGTGGATGTCAGGAAGATTAGCGGCGTGTTTGTAAGCAAGGGCCTTGTGGACGTCCACCTTGTCCCGCTCCCGCTCTCGGAGAAGAGGCTCAACGTGTCCACCGTGAGTGTGGAGTATGTGCGCGGCGTCTATGTGGAAAAGGTTGACTGGTCGTACAGGGTATACAAGTTCATAAATGACAACTTGGCCGCGCTTGTGCTCGTCGTTCCCCTGGGGGTCGCGGCGCTGCTCGCATGGATCGCTGCTAGGCGGAAGCGTTAAGCCTTGTTAGCGATTATTTCCTCCACCACATCCCTCAAGCCTAGGAGCGCGGAAAGCCTTGTAACCTCGGAGTGGCTGGACTCCATTATCTCCTCGACCCCGGGGTAGCCGGCCGCGAGGTAGCGGCGCGCCTGCAGGTACGTGGAGAGGTTGTCGGCCAGCTTCGCGACCCTGGCTTCAGGCGTGAGGCCGTCCATCCACTCCCTGTATAGCTCCTCGGCGCCGTAGAGGCATGACTCCTTGAGCGCCCTTACTTCGAGGAGGCGGCGGGCCGCTGGGCCGAGCCTCTCGCTCGTATACTTTGGGAGGTCGCCGGTGAGGCCTTCGAGAATGTCGTGGAACACGGCTAGCGTGGCGGCCCGCTCCGGGCTTACCTCCTGCCCCCTGGCCTTGAGCTCGGAGGCGAGGATGTATGCGAGGACCGCTGCTTCCCAGCTGTGCTGGGCCACGGTCTCGCCGATGGCGTGGGGCACGCCGCGCGTCATCCAGCCGGTTCGGACGAGCTCCTTGCAGGCTGTGAGTAGCTCGTAGAGTCCGACCCTGTTATTGCACTCCAAAGTGTAGCCCCTTGAAATAATGGATGTTAAAATGAATAAGTGTTCCGGGGCGGCTTGTTTATACCTATTGCCGGCCACTAAGATGTGGACATGTACGTGAGGGTTGTGGGCAGGCTTTACGGGGACAGGGGGCGTGTCGAGAAGTGGCTCGGCAAGCATGAGGCGTCGCTGGCTTTGATGCCGTTCAGGGTTGTAGAGTTTGTGAGCGGGGGCGAGCGTTACAGGGCGCTCTTCGACGAGGCGGCGTTCCATGTGAGCGACGATGAGAGCCTCGTGTTTACCGTGAGGAATGACCTGTTGAAGCGGGGCTTCTCGGAGGTTGAGGTGTGGGGGGGCAAGGTTGTTGGGGGCGTCGAGAAGGGTAATAGGGAACTGTTAGAGCTGTACCTGGGGCTTGTGGCTAGGCTTAGGGGGGAGCTTGAGGAGGTTTATGGGGCGAAGCTGCAGCATGCAAGGGGGACTGCGAAGAGTATTGTGTCGCAGATGTTCCTGGGCGGTCGGCGCGTGGACCCCGAGGTGGAGCGTGCCGCTGCTAGGGCTACGGCGTTGGAGTTTATACTCAAGATATTTGTTGAGGAGCTGGGGCTGGGCCGGGAGCCGGAGGAGGTGTCGGGGGCGCTGGAGAGGGTTTACGTGCCGGTGGCCGTGGAGCCTGGGCCCGTGTTTTACGAGCTTGTGGATAAGCCTAGGCGGAGCAAAATTTTCAACATACTCTATGGAAGGGATGAGGGCTATAGGAGGTGGATTAGGGAAAAACTGGGGTTCTAGGCGTAGAGGTGGCAGGCCACCCAGTGGCCCTTCTCCACCTCTACCAGCTGGGGCTCTTCCTTGTCGCAGACGTCCATGCGCTTGAAGCACCTTGGGGCGAAGCGGCAGCCGGGCGGCGGGTTTATGGGCGAGGGGACTTCGCCCTTCAGTATTATCCTGGTCTTCATCCTCTTAGCCTCGACGTCCGGCTCGGGGATGGCGCTTAGGAGTGCCTGCGTGTAGGGGTGAAGCGGCTTCTCGAAGAGCTCCTGGGAGTCCGCGAGCTCCACTATCTTGCCGAGGTACATGACTGCTATGCGGTCGCTCATGTACTTGACGGTGGCTATGTCGTGGCTTATGTAGAGGTATGTTAGGCCCATGCTGCGCTGCAGATCCTTGAGCATGTTGAGTATCTGTGCCTGGACTGAGACGTCTAGGGCGCTTGTGGGCTCGTCTAGGACTATGAACTCTGGCTGGAGGGCTAGGGCCCTCGCTATTGCTATGCGCTGCCTCTGGCCTCCGCTGAACTCGTGGGGGTAGCGGTAGAGGTGTTCCCTCTTTAGGCCCACTTTTTCGAGTAGTGATACGACGTACTCCTCGGGGTCTTCTATGTGGAAGTGCCTCTTGTGGACGAGCAGTGGCTCGTAGATTATGTCGAACACCATCATGCGGGGGTCGAGGGAGGAGTAGGGGTCCTGGAACACTATCTGCGCGCGCCTCCTGAACTCGAGGAGCTCCTTCCCCTTTAGCTTGAAAACGTCCTTGCCGTCGAAGAGCACTGTCCCCGAGGTCGGCTTTATGAGTGCGAGTATGAGGCGGCCGAGCGTGGTTTTCCCGCAGCCGGACTCGCCGACGAGGCCGAGCGTCTCGCCCCTCATTATCTGAAGGTTTACCCCGTCGACCGCGTGGACGTGGCCCAGTGTCCTGAATAGCTTCCTCACCGGGAAGAGCTTCCTTAGGTCGCGTGTCTCGACGAGGGGCTTACTCATTCCCATCACCTACACCCTTAACGTTGTCATATAGGTGGCAGGCCACCCAGTGGCCCGGCGCAACCTCCTTCATCGCGGGCTTCTCCCTCTTACAGATCGGCATGGCCTTGTCGCAGCGGGGGTGGAAGCGGCAGCCAGGCGGCGGGTATATCAGGTTGGGCACGAAGCCGGGTATCGGCTTGAGCACTACGTCCTTGCTGGCCGTTATCCTGGGCACGGCTGCGAGCAGGCCCTTCACGTAGGGGTGCATGGGGTTCTTGAAGAGCTCCTCGGTGGGCGCGAGCTCCACTATGTTTCCCGCGTACATCACGGCTACGCGGTCGCACATCTCTGCTACGAGGCCCAGGTTGTGCGTCACCAGTATCAGGGTCAGGTTTCTCTCCTTCCTCAGCTTGGAGAGCAGGTCCATGATCTGGGCCTGTATCGTGACGTCGACGGCCGTGGTGGGCTCGTCGGCTATGAGGAGCTCCGTCTCCCCGGAAAGCGCGGTTGCGATGACCACGCGCTGCTTCATGCCTCCGCTCAGCTCGTGGGGGTACGCCTTGGCCCGCTCCTCGGGCTCCGGCATCATCACGCTCTTGAAGAGCTGTATGACGCGGCCCCAGGCGTCCTTGAAGCTCTTCACGAGGCCGTGGTAGACCATTGGCTCGGCCACCTGGTAGCCGACCCTGTAGAGGGGGTCGAGGGCGGCGCTGGGCTCCTGGACTATGTAGGCTATCTTGTTGCCCCTTATCTTCCTCATCTCGCTCTCGGGGAGCTCGAGTAGGTTTACCCCGTTGAACCATATCTTGCCCTTCACTATCTCGCCGGGCGGGGGTATGAGGCGCAGCACGGAGCGCATCGTGACGGACTTTCCGCAGCCCGTCTCGCCGACGAGGCCTAGGCACTCGCCCCTGTAGACCTCTAGGTTTACGCCGTCTATCGCCTTTACCACTCCGGCGTAGGTGTAGAAGTTGACGTACAGGTCTTCGATCTTCAATATGACGTCTCGCTCCTTACCGCTCACTCCTCACCACCCTTCTTCTGGGACTCCTTCTTAAACTCGAGCTTCCTCCTGTACTTGGGGTCGAAGACGTCTCTGAGGCCGTCGCCGAGGAGGTTGAAGCCGAGCGCTATGAGGAAGAGTATGAAGCCGGGTATGAGCGAGTACCACCACTTCTCCGGCAGGTACTGTAGGCCGTCGTAGACAAGCCTGCCGAGCTCGGGTGTTGGGGGCTGCGCGCCGAGACCTATGAAGCTGAGGCCTGCGCCGAGCAGTATGACGCCCGCCATGTCGAGCGTCGCGAAGATTATGAGTGGCGTGAAGACGTGGGGTAGGATGTGCTTCACTATTATCCTTAGATCCCCCATACCCACGGCCTTCGCTGCCTCGACGAACTGGTTCTCCTTTATCGAGAG
>JALVKT010000185.1 GCA_027027675.1 Thermofilaceae archaeon
GTTTGTGGAGGAGGTTAAGGGGTTAAGGCTCGAGGTCGCCGACCCGAAGCAGCCTCTAAAGAGGGACGGCGGGCTGTGCGAGATAAGGTATAGGGTTAGCGGCGCCGCTTCTCCCTGAGAACCTCCTCTATGACGCTGAGTACTCGGGGCTCCGAGACTTCTTCCCAGAACAAGTTTCGTGGCGGCTGCGGCGGCGTAACTTCTCCCCGCGCCACTTTTACTAGGGTGTCCGCGAACTCTTCCGGCTCCACAGACAGGTAGTAGGGGGAGGGGGCTATCCCCGAGGCTATGACCGGCTTCCCGTAGGCGAAGTATTCCCCTATCTTGTGTATGCCCTCATGGGTGTAGAAGATCCTGTAGGGGTGCCTGTGCCGGGGGACGAGGCCGTAGTCGAGGGAGGCTAGGTAGCGGGGAAGCTCGCTCCTGTCAACCCAGCCGAACCACCTAACGTGGCTGTACTTCCTGTCGAGCTGCTCCGCGAGGGGGGCGAGGGGGCCGTCGCCCATTATCCAGAGTTCTACCCCCTCCGTCTCGGAGAGCTTTTCGGCGGCGCCCGCTAGGAGGTCTGCGCCTTCTATGCGGCTGAGGGCCCCCACGAAGCCGAAGATCTTTGTCGCGGGGTCTATGCCCAGCTCGTCCCTAACTTTTCTGTCAACCTTTTTTACGAAGCCTTTCTCCGGGTAGTTAGGTATCACTGTGACTGGAACCTTGTAGTCGTATTCATACTTCATTGGCGTTGAGACCACTATGACGTGTTCCGCGTGGGAGGCCATGTAGTACTCGATGGACTCTATGGCTTGCAGGAGTACGTGGGGGACCCTCAGTTCGAGGGGTATTTGCTTTGCCCAGGGGCTGCGGCGGTCGTATATGTACCGCCTCCGGAGCAGCGGCAGTGCAAGGTAGATCACGTCGGGGACGTTCTCCACCCAGTATATGTCGGCCCCGCCCATGAAGAGCACCTCGAAGAATGCGAAGAGGTAGTTCAGGGCGCCCCTGAGTATCCTCGGCCCCCTCTTCACGGGTGCCCGCGTCCCCCATACTTTGACCCTGTAGCCGTGCCTTGCAAGGGTCTCGGCTATCTTTACCGCCCTGTAGTGCCTCCAGAAGTAGTAGGAGAGTATGGCCACGCGCGGCTTCTCACTCACGGACGTCCACCACAGGGTATCTTTTCACCTTGAATATGACTGTGCCTCCATTTGTGTATGGGGGGCCGGGGTCGGGGCACTGCACATATGCTTCGTCGTCGCTCGGCCCTACGCCGAGAGCCTTCGCGGAGTAGCCCCTCGCCAATGCTTGGATGATCGTCTGCATTGCTGTGAAGGCGTGGATGCAGAGCGATGTTGTTTCTTCGAGGACTAGACGGGGCATTTCGACGGTCATGCGGTCCCCGGGGGCGTAGACGGGGCATTTTCCCCTGACCTTCTCTACTGTTATAACGAGTTTGTACTTCATGGCCGCCCCCACAGGCTATGCAAGTGACCGGGAGAGTATATCGGCGATTCTCTGCGCCGCGTCCCCCCTCCCGAGCACGGGAGGCCTCTGCTTGGGGGGCGACTCGAGGACGCTCTCCAGGGCGTGAGCGGCTCTTTCCCTGTCGACGTCGACTAGGCGTACCCAGCCTAGCTGGGCGAGTTCCACCCATTCGGTGCGGTCCCTGAAGACGAGGCTGGGCTTTCCGAGTAGGAAGGCTTCCCTCTGTACTCCCCCGGAATCGGTTGCCACAGCAGCGGAGGCTTGGAGGAGGGCTATAAAGTCGAGGTATCCGAGGGGCTTTACAATTTTAACGTGTTCCCCGAGTTTCCCGAGTAAGCCATGCTTTGAAAGTGCTTTCCGGGTTCTGGGGTGAAGCGGCAGAATAACTACGTGTTCCTCGGCTATATGTGCGAGAATGTCCACTATGCTGCGTAGCCTGCGGGGGTTATCGGTGTTTTCGGCCCGGTGCACCGTGGCTACAATGTAGTCCTCGTCGAGGCCTAGCTCCTCGACTATATGTGAGCGGCTCGCAGCTACGCGGGCATACCTCTGGAGAAGGTCTACGTGGACGTCACCCGTAAGGTGGACCTGGCCTGGAACCTCCTCTCTAAGCAGCGTGTCTGCCGCCGAGACTGTGGGCGCGAATAGTAGCGTTGAGACGTGGTCTGTGACTACGCGGTTGATCTCCTCTGGCATGCCCATGTCGTAGCTTCTCAGGCCGGACTCTACATGGGCCACTTTAAACCCGGCTTTTACCGCTGCCAGCGCGCCGGCGAGCGTAGAGTTCGTGTCGCCGTATACAACGACCATGTCCGGGTTTTCCTTAAGGAGCACCTCCTCTACCCGTCTGGTCATCTCGCCTACCTGGTAGCCCTGGGTGCCCGAGCCGACGCCGAGATAGTAGTGTGGCTCTGGGATGTCCAGGTGCTCGAAGAAAACCTTTGACATTTCATAGTCGTAGTGCTGCCC
>JALVKT010000186.1 GCA_027027675.1 Thermofilaceae archaeon
CATGAATATGACGCTGTTCACCGCCACGTCCTGCATCTCCACCGAGAACACCGCCGCCACGAGCAGCATAGTCCCCGCGGTAAAGGCCACCCTAGCGGCGCTCCAGCCGCTCACTCGCCGCAAAACCTTCTTGGCGAGGAAATACTCTGCCACGGCGACGAAAACCAGGGACGCTAGAACCGCGAAGTCCGTGAGCCTTATAATGTACTCCGCGTTTGAGAGGAGCAGCACCCCCATGAAGAGTATGACTATGTAGGGGTCGACGCTTATGCGCAGTCCCTCCATCTCCACGAGGAAGACGTCCCTCATCAACTCCCTCAAGTGCTTGAGCGCAGCAACAAAGGCCGGGATATACGTGGTAAACACCCCCAGGAGGAGGGCGGCCAGCGTGACGAGGTAGGGGGCCGCGTCCCCCCGAAGCATGTCCAGCGGGGGTATAGGCGTCAGGGGTATCGCGGCCCCGCCGGCCCTGGCCATCGCGTACAGGTACATGTAGGCCGTGAAGAGGACCCCGGATATGCCCGCGCCGAGCACCATCGACCACATAAGCTTCCGAGCCACCTCCTCCTCGTAGTTCTCTCGGCTCTTCACCTCCACGTTCTCGGCGAGGCTCTGAACCTCCTGGAACCCGAACACCATCAGGTAGACGTACGCGGCCGCGGAGAGCACGCTCCACACAAGCCCCCAAGGGTCGGGGTAGGAGAGCGCGCCGACAAGCGGCGCGTAGAGAGGCCTGCTCCAGTCCACGCGGGCGCCCAGGAAGACAGCGTGGGCGGCGAAAAGCGCTAGAAACGCCACCGTAACTGCTTTCTGCAGATCCACTGTTTTCTCCCAGTTCCCGTAGACGAGGAGCACGAGCGCGGCGAGAACAGCGAAGAGGCCTGCCTCGGCCGCCGCCCTGGCTGCGCCGGCGAGATCCACGCCGAGCAGGGGCAGCAGATAGGTGAGCAGGAGCTCGATCGTTATCAGGAGGTTGAAGGAGGCGAGCGCCACGTTCCCAATCCACATCGTGAAGCGGGATATTATGTAGACGTAGTGTTTGGGGCCGAAGGCGTTCCGCACAAACGAGGGGCCGCCGACGTACCTGCCCCCAAGGATGCGCCTGCTGTAATAGTACATCCTGCTATACCCGTAGGCGAGGGCGACGGCGGAGGCGGAGGCGAGCATCATCCCCAGCAGGGCCTGGTAGCCGTAGTGCACCACGCTGTAGGGCGTGAGGACGAACGCCGAGGGCCCCACGGTGGCTCCGAGGCTTACCGCGAGGAGCGTCCAGAAGCCGTACTTCTTCTCTCCCCCCGGCTTAGGGGCTCGACGCCTGCCGCCCACCACGCGGGAGAGCTCCTCAGCGAAGATGCGCGCTATGACGACTACCACTAGGAAGAGCGGCACTAGCGTGACGTACACGAGCAGGTAGGGGAGGTTGGGGGAGATGACTATCAGGTCGAGAACCAGGGGGAGGGAGAGTATGAACGTGGCCACGGAGGAGATCTCGGAGGGCATATGGGATATCTGCATGAGGGAGAGGAGGATGAGTATGAGTAGCACGGTGAGCGCGCCTACAAACACGAGGAGGTATTTTACGAGCTCCCCGGCAAAGTCGGAGAGCACGTAGCCGCCCAGAAGCCGAGGGTCGTGGCTAGGCATCCCCTATCTCCTTTGAGTGGACGCTTATGATGTGGGCCTGGTAGAGGCTCACGATCGCTATCGCCATCATCACGAAGCCCACGATCTTAAAGATGGGGTCGATGGCGCCGAGAAGGCCGGGGTTCTGGGACACAACTATCAGCGTCTTCTGGATGGTTGAGGTAAAGTTCCCATGCGAGGCCCCGAAGAAAACGTAGGGCGGGAAGAACAGGTAGACACCCATGAGGAACGAGATGGATGCGGCAACTATCCACAAAGCCTGCATGACACGCTGCGCAGCCTTACTCGCCACCCACGGGGAACAGGCGAGCACGAAGAACCTCTTCAACCCTTCCCTCCTCCGCATCGCGGACACGGTTCTGGCCAGCGTGGCCGCGTCGAGCGTCGACAGCTTCTCGAGAGCTGTCTCGGCGATAAGGTTGTAGTTCTTCAGGCCTGTCTTCACTTCCTCGAGTAGCCTTACTGCCTCCTCGTTCCCCTCTACGAGGCGCTCCGCCTCCTCAAGCTTGGCGACTAGGTCGTCTAGGCTGGGCCCGCTGCTAGGCACACGTGTTAAAAACTAACGGGATATATTAACGTTAGTTACACGTAATGTAACATAAACTTCATAAAAATCTAAGATTAGTGTAAAAAGAAAAAGGTTATTTGACGCGCCTAGAGCGCACCCGCATATACGCGCCCCTAACGGCCCACACCGCCCCCAAACCCGCAGCCACCATAGTGGCCGCCACGAAGAGAGGCGTCAACGCGACAAGGGCCACCGGGGCCACAGCCTCGAA
>JALVKT010000187.1 GCA_027027675.1 Thermofilaceae archaeon
ACTACGCCCAGGCTCGGCGACGTCCCCTTCGCCATAGCCAACAGGGCCGTCTCGCTCTTCCCCCTCAACGGTTCACGCGTAGGCCTCCTCGCCGTGATGACGCACTGCCCCCTCTGCCTAAGCAAGAGGGAAAAACAGCTCATAGTATTCAACGAGAACCTTAAGATAGAGGCGAGGGCGACGATATGCCACGTCCTAGCCGCCTACCCAAGGTCCCGGGGCACGCAGATACTCGTGATTAGGGACGACGGCTACGCCGACATATACACGCTCTCGCTTAACAAGACCAGCACCTACCCCCTCAGGCTCTTCGACCCCGAAAAAGAGACGTTCGTCCCCGGCCGCGACGTGATGCTCGTCTACAGCTTCAAGTACGGCCAGGGACTCTACCTGAGAGTCGCGCGCCCCGACAGGCTTGTGTGGAAGAAGAAGCTCGTGGTGCTGACCGGGTTTAAGCCCGTCGGCAAGCCCATCGCCAGCGTCGCCGCCAACGGCTTCTCCACAGTACTCGTCAGGACGCCTGCAGGTGACAGGCTCGTAGTCTTCGACCCCACGACGGGGGAGACCGGGGTGTCGGAGGTGCCGCAGGACATAGGGTTCGGCGGCGCAGCGCCCCGAAAAGTGGTGCTCTACAACTCCTACGGTGCACTCGTATACTCCCTCTCCACCCCCCGCAGCCTCTACAACGTCGTGGTAAAAGTGCTTGGAGAGCGAAACCTGAAGGTCGAGGAGGCAAGCATAAGCATAGGGGGGAACGAGACACGCTGCCCCCAGGGAGTCTGCACGTTAAAGCTGCCGAGGGGCACGTACACAGCCCGTGTAGAGGCGCCCGGCTTCGTAGGCAAAGACCTCACACTGAACGTCTCAGCTGACACCGTCGTCGAAGTAGTGCTTTACAGGAAGCTCTACAGCGTCGCCGTCACAGCCGTCGACGAGAAAGGACGTCTGCTCCCAGCGAACATCACGGTTTACGACTCCAAGGGGCAGGTTGTCTACAGGGGCTCCTCCGGCGACGTCGCCCGGCTGCCCAGCGGCACCTACAGGGTGGAGGCGTCCTACGAGGGAGCCCTAAACTCGACCCTGATAAAGGTTGACGAGGACACGGAGGTCACCCTGACCCTCCACACGGGCCGATACCTACTCGTAGTCACGGCCCCACCGGGCGTCACCCCGCGCATCACCGTTGTGGACAAGGCTTCGGGGGCCGCGGTGTTCAACGGAACAACGAGGAGGGCCGAGCTGGAGCTCAGGGGCGGCGTATACCTTGTAGAGGCGACCGCCCCCGGCTATACAGCCTTTAGGAGGGAGGTAGTGCTCACCGGGGACACGGAGATAAACGTGTCCATGGAGAAGCTTGAGAGCAGGGAGCTGAGAATAGTTGTCTACGGGCTCAGGGGGTGCCCGCACTGCAGAGAGGCAAACGCCTCGCTCACACGCATCTACGGCCACATAGACTTCAGGGAGATCTCCGCCGAGAAGAAGTACGCTAGCCAGTACGAGGAACTCTACGAGAAGCTCGGCGCAGGCAAGAAGCTCCTAGTCCCCCTCATACTTGTTTTCCGCGGCGACAAGCTCGTACTCGCCGCCGTCGGGTGGAACGGGGAGGAATGGTGGCGCAGCCTGCTCTCCAAGATAACCCCCGGACAAGTACTGGTGTACGACGACGAGGGCCGTATACACTACGTAGAGGTCGACCAGGCCCTCATAAGAGAGATCGTCTTCGGGAAAGCGGGGCAGGAGGCGGGCGCAAAGCCCCAGAGACGGAGCGGCCTCCTCCCACTAGTGCTGGCGCTCGCCGCCGCGGACTCCGTCAACCCCTGCACCTTCCTCGTCTTCACGGCCCTCCTCATACTCACAATGAGGGCCTCGGGGCGTAGCCGGATGATGGCTGCTGCCGCCGCCTTCATAGCCGCGGTCTACACGGTCTACCTGCTCCTAGGCCTAGGCCTTCTCAAGGTCTTCGCAAGCCTCCCCTGGCTCAAGTACGCGCTGGCCCTCCTCGCCTTCGCCTTCGGCGCACAGTCCCTGTGGAGCGTCCGGGGCGGCGAGTTCCACTCCCCAGTACCCGAGAAGTGGAAGGGCAAGATAGAGAACTACCTCACAGAGATAGCGCACAGGGGCAGCCCGCTCCTAGCATTCACGCTTGGAGCAGTGATAAGCCTCACGCTGCTCCCCTGCAGCAGCGGCCCATACCTAGTCGCCATGTACGCGCTCGCAAAGCTCCCCTTCGCAGAGGCCCTCCTCTACCTCGCCCTCTACAACGCCATATTCGTGGCTCCCCTCGTGGCGATACTCGTGGCCGTGGCGCTGGCAAGCAGGAAGATACGCGCGCTCATGAAGACGAGGACCAGGCTGCCGAAGTACTTCGAGGCGCTCGCCGGGCTACTGCTAATAGCTATAGGCGTCTACGTGCTCCTATACATGTAGTGGAGACTGTGAAGCTGGAAGGCCTCAGAGAAAAAAGGTGGTACGCCGGCGGGGAGCCACAAAGGGCTTCCCTCAAGCCCCTGGGCAGGCACTTCATACTGGAAGCCTGGGGCGGGGGGAAGAGATACCTGGCCCCCCTCTCCCGGTGCCCCTGCTGCAGGGGACACGAGCTCCTAATAGACGGCGAGGAATACTGCGAAGCCGAGTGCTGCCAGGGCTTCATCGAAGACCTCAGCCGCGGAGCCATACCCGCGTTGAAGCTGGCAGGCACACCGCCCCCTCCTCTAGGCCGGCCAGCGCCCCTCAGGGAGGACACCACAAACCCCCTCGTAACGTACCCCTCCCCCCTAGGCGCCGCCGTGCTCAAAGGTTACAGGGAGGCTGAGCGGCACAACTACGAGCCCTACTTCTACAGGTACCTAGGCGGCTCAGGGATAACCCCGCCCTTCCAGGCATACTACCTCTACGGGGACTCGCCGCTGGGCCTGTCCACCCTGCTCGTCAAGGGCGAGGACGGCGGCGCACCCTTCTACAGGGCGCTGCTGGCGCTACTCACAAGGGGGAGGCGCGTGAGCCTGGCCCGCGAGGCATCTCTAGCCACGGAGAGCCTGGCAAGGCTCCACGTCGAGATGAGAGCCTGCAGTGAATGGTGGTGCGGCTCCGGGGTCGCCGGGGAGGAGGACGTGGAGGAGTGGAAGCGCCGCCTAGAGTACTACCTCTCCGCCGCGCCCCGCGGAGAGCTCCGCGAAAGGGCTGCGGAGGCCCTTGAGAGGCTCGGAGAGTTCAGGGGGTGCCTGAAGGAGAGGATACACCAGGACCTCCACCTCTCCCAGTACATATACTCCGGCGACAAGTACCTCATAGTCGACTTCGAGGGCGAGCCCGGAAGGCCCGAAAAGTGGAGGGGGATGCTAGAGCCGCCAATCAGGGACTTCGCCTCCCTCCTCCGAAGCCTCTCCTACATAGCCTTCTTCGCCGTCAAGGAGGCCGAAGGGGCCGGCATGGAGGAGACGGCAGAGATGTTCCGCGAAAAAACGGGTGCCGCCGAGGCCGCCTCCAAGTGGGCCCGCGGAACCGCGAGGCTCCTAGCGGCGAGCTACCTCGACGCCCTCGCAGGCCTCGGAGGAGCCGAGCTGGCGTGCGGGGCCCGGAGCCCCGAGGAGCTACTGAGGCTTGCGGAGCCCTGGCTCGTCGAGAGGGGCCTCTACGAGGTCTACTATGAGAGCATGTATAGGAGGGAAAACGTGGCAGCGGCGGCCTCAACGCTCGCCGCGCGCGTACCCCTATAGCTTTGCCTCCACGCTCCTCTTATACACCTCCAGGGCCATGGCGGCCGCGCTGTCCCACGTAAAGTGCTTCTCCACGCGCTCAATGGCGTTCTTCCTCACGATCTCGCCAGCGTCGACCATCTCCTCCAGGAGCGCGCGCAGCTTCGGCTCACCTATCTTAGGCTCGTACCGGTCAATGTCGCCGGTCCGCGACGCCTCCATGAAGGCGAGCATGTCCCTCAGCGCGTCGCCGAGCTCGTAGGGGTCGCCCGGCCTCACGTGGAGGCCCGTGCCGCCGAGGCCGTGCCGCCTCAGGTCGAGCACTATCTCCTTCAGGCCCCCAACGGCGGACGCGACCACAGGGTTGCCCGTAGCCATGGCCTCGAGGGCCATTATCCCGAAGGGCTCCCACCTCGAGGGGGCCGCGAAGACGTCCGCCGACAAGTGGGCTAGCCTGTATATCGACGGAGCTATGCCGAAGACGACGCGGACGTTGTACGGGTAGTTCTTCGACGCCTCCACGAGCATGCGCGCGTACTCCTCGCCTCCCCACACGGGTAGGACGAGGAACACGAACTTCGCGTTCCCCAGGTCCTCGAGCACGCGGGGCACAGCCTCCACCAGGACGTCTATGCCCTTCTGGGTGCTAAGCCTGCCAGTGGTTATCACGAGGGGGCCGTCGGTCTCGAAGGGCTCCACCTTGCCGCCGTGCCTGAAGGGCGGGGCGAGCCACTCGCTAATCTTCTCGAACAGGGCCTTGTCGAGCTGCCTCGGCTCCGCGCCCGGGAGGTTGCCGAGCGCGTCCAGGAGGAAGTAGCGGCGCAGGTCGTGCCTCGTGAAGCCCTCCTTCTTGCCCGTGAAGCGGGCCAGCCTCTCCCCGTGGCGCCTGAGCACGTCCTCCCAGGCGCCCTGGTAGCTCCAATCCGTGCCGTTGTATATCACGCCGCTCTTGTCCTCCAAGTCCCAGCCCAGCCTGTTCAGGACGCCGTCCCTGTCCTCCCTCAGGTACGTCCTGCTAACAGTCACGAATACGTCGGACTCTATGGCCCCCAGCCTCTCCGCTATCCCCCTGGCGCGGCGCAGCGCCTCCTCCACGGTGAGCGTCAACGTCTTCCCCCCAAGCCTCACGGTGTGCCTGAAGCCGCGGTCAACCCCCGCCTTCTCCAGCATGTCGAGGCCTATCTCCTTCCCCACGAGGAGGTGTATGTGGTACACGAAGCCCGGCCTCCACCCCGTCTCCGAGGTCTCCACCCTGGCCTTGAGGAGGGAGACCACGCTGTGCCAGTCGTGGAAGTGTATGACGTCCGGCCTGGAAAGGCCCAGCTTCTCATAGTTAAGGAGGAGCCAGCCCAGCCCCTTCGCCAGCAGCGCCACCTTATCCATCATCGTGTCCTCCGCGTACACGCGGGGGTCGTCCAGGGGCCCCCCCGAGAAAAGTATGAACTTCACCCCCCTCCACTCCCTGTAGCCCACCGAGACCTTCACGCCGTCCAGCTCAACCTCAAGCCTCTTCTCCTCGCCCCGAAGCCCCGCCGGCGCGTGGCTCGGCATAACGATTACCGCCTCCACGCCCCGCTTCACGAGGCTCGCGGCAAGGTTGGGCGGAACCTCGCCGAGGCCGCCCACCTTCACGACGGGCTTCGCCTCAAAGGTCAGCATCCACACGCTCCTAACCTCCGCCACGCCTACCACCCCAGCCTAATCTTAGTGGAAAAGGCCTCCCCGGGGCCGAGCTCCACCTCGTGGATAAACATAACCCCCAGGGCCTGGTACTCCTTCCTCAAACCCTTCTCGGTGCGGGAGAGAGTCTCTATCGGCGCCACCCAGAGCCTCGCATGCTTCTCGTCCTCCACGTGCACGTCCCTGAACACCGGCGAGTGCACAGTCACGCTCCGGGACCACGGGCTCACATGGTGCTCCCTCACGCTCCGGTTGAACTCGCCGTCAACAGTGTACCACGGCATGTCCTCGCTCTCATAGGATAGGCGAGGCGTCAACGTCAACTCCACGGAAAGCCTCTCCCTCACAGTCTCCAGCTCCATGTTACGCCACCTGTACTCCACCTCCAGCGCGGACCCATCCTGGGAGAAACGGTACGTCTTCACGAGAAGCAGCCTCTTCGGGCGGCCACGGTCGCTCCAGTCCCTCCCAGTGTAGACGAGCCTCACAAAGTTGTCGCCATAGTCCTCCAGCAGGTAGCGGCCAAGGGCGAAGTCGCTCACATCCGCGAACGGCGTGTTGTTAACCCAGTCCCAGATGCCGGCGCCCTCCCGCCATATATGCTCCCTAAAGCTTACACGCCTGTACCAGTCAGGCCTATACCAAGCAACCCCCGAGAGGTACGGCTCCCCATACCTCCCCATAGAGTTGACCAGGTTGAACTCGTCGCCAGGCTCCTTAACGTCCAGCTCGAACAGAGAGCCGCCGTCTCCCGGCTTAATGTAGAAGTTAGCCCTCCCAGCCTCCACCAGAACCTCCCTTTCACCGTCATAGTCGAAGTCAAGCTCCCTCACGCGAAGCTCCCCCTCCAAGCCCCCCTGCTCCTCGGCCAGCCTCTCAGCCCTAACCAGGTGCTCGTAAACCCCCTGCCTAAGGTGAGCCAGGTATATGCCGCCGAAGAGCCCGTGCCAGTAGGCGTCGTTGCACTGGGCCATGTAGTACTCGAGCCACGCGTCACCCCCAGCCTTAAGCTCCTCAAGCTTACGCCTAACATAGAGCATCTTCTTGTGCATATTGTTGCTCTCACGGTACTTCCTCACAAAGTTGGGGAAGTAGCCCCCACTCCACTCCATCATCTTATCGTAGCTACCAGGGTAAAGGTAGACGGGCCCCCTATACCCAAACCTCCTCAAGTACTCGCTAGGCGTCAAAAGCTCCACGTCACCGGCGCGCACAAGCATGTCCAGGAAGCGCCGAAGCCACGCCTCCGCAGGCCCCGGATCCCACCACTCCCCAAACTTCTCCGCGTCACTACCCCACAGAACATACTCCTCGCCCCGCTCCGACGCGAAGCCCCGCAGATAGTCGAAAACCTCCTCCTGGCTACGCCACGGCAAAATATAGCGTATAGGCCCGTCAATGAAGAAGACCCCGCTACGCACACCCGAGTACTCCGTTATCTGAGCCCTGTGAACATCGCCCTTCCACAGCCCAGCCCTATACCCCACCTCGTCGTCAAGTATAACGTACTCGTACCCCGCCTCAGCCAAGGCCGGGGGCAACGTCGGATCCCACACCCTCTCCGGGAGCCAGGCGCCCCGCGGCTCCACCCCGAACACCTCCTCAACAAGCTCCCTGCCCATCTTGAGCTGCCTCACCCTGTCCTCCGCGGGGAGGAGGGGGAGAGCCGCCTCGCTGAACGTGCCCCCGAGAACCTCCAC
>JALVKT010000188.1 GCA_027027675.1 Thermofilaceae archaeon
ATAATCTACAGGCTCGTAGAGGACTACCTCGAATGGTACAAGAAGCAGCGCGAGCTTGAGAGGAAACGTATACTAGAGAAGATGACCCCGCCCGTGGTGATACAGATACTCCCGGGCTACGTGTTCCGCCGCAGAGACCCTATAATCGTAGGCATAAGGGTTGTTACCGGGAAGCTTAGGGGAGGCGTCCCGCTCATCACGAGAACGGGGCGCAAGATAGGCGAGGTTATGCAGATACAGGAGCACGAGCAGCCCCTAGAGTACGCGGAGGAGGGAGCGGAGGTGGCGGTCTCCATCAGGAGCAAGGCCATCGTTGGAAGGCAGGTAAAGGAGGGAGACTACCTTTACAGCGACGTACCCGTAGAGGAGATAAACACGTACCTCGAAAAACTGTCTGACGAGCTGAGCGAGGGAGAAAAACAGTTCCTACAGAAACTGCTCAAATTCAAGCTCGGCTTCGCCAAAGAGATAGAGTACCCCTAGCCCATAGCGCGCGCCACGCTAGCAAGTTTTTCCGGAGGCAGAGAGCTCCTAAAGCCTTTGGAGTCAAAGTGCGTCAGCGACGCCGGAAAACCCGACTCCGAGAGCCTCTCCACCAGCTTCGCGGCCGAGGGCTCCCGCGCCAGCCCGTACTTCGAGGCCAGACTGTCCGTTGTGTAGTATAGGGGAGGGGCGTCAACCTCGGAAGCTATGAGGCGCGTAACCTTCTCCCCCCGCCTCGACAGCCGCCTCCTACCAAGCTCTTCCCTGTATATCCTGGCGACAAGCACTGCAAAGTCCCTGTCCCAGAGGCTTCCCACCCAGAGAGGCCCGGCATAGAGGAGCTTCACGCCGCACACGGGGCACCTCTCCCGGAGACGCGGCACAACCCCCACAGCCATGCGGCGGTGAAGGCCGCGGGGACAATACTCGACGTATCCAACGCTCCCCTTGAGGCCCCCCGCCTCCGCCTCCCTGTTTTCAACCTTCACGCACACCCTGATGTAATGGTCGGAGGACTGCGTGTACAGGGGGTATACGCGCTTCCCAAGCTTTGCAGCCTCCCTAGCCGTGAAGTACAGGAGTATCCTGGCCCCCGTTTCACGCGAGAACTCCGTTCTAAGGCTCCACGAAAAGTACTTCCGGAGGCTCGTGTAGGGGTAATGCCCGAGAAGCGGGGGCATATCCGTAGCTGTGACGCACAGCATGCCGTTGTGAGAGACAGCCCTAAGCGCCGGGTCAACGAAGGGCGCCGGCGTCCCGAAAGGGTCTATCTCCACGATGTCGAAGCCCCCCTCCTCCAGCATAAGCCGAGACGCGTCCATGTTTCTTACCTGGGCCACCCCTTCTAGGCCGTTGAGCCTAACGTTCTCCTCGGCTATACGCGCAGCCAGGGGGCTCAAGTCGTTCAGCACAACGGAGCCGACGTATTCCCTGTTCTCCACTGCATACCGTATACCCCTCGCCCCCGTAGCTGCCAGCGCATCCAGTACCCTAAGCCTACTCCTCCCAGAGTACAGGGCGTAGGCCTTCACAAGCACGGATCCCACATCCCGCGAAAGCCGCATACGCGGGTTAAAGAAGACAGGGGCCCATGCCGGCTCAAAACGGCCACGCTCGTCCCTGTAGAGGGACGGGTTAGGCACCTTTAGCCTTGCAAGGCCTTCCTCAACTACCACGTAGTCGCTCAACGGCTGCCACACCCCTCGGGGGGAGACGAGGCTAGTTATCGGTGTCGAAGAGCAGCGATATATGCTTCTTTATCTCGCCAACCCGCTCTCTCGGGAGCACGAGCACGCGCTCCTCCTCCTCGACGCCCCCACTCTCCGTTAAGAGGATAGCCTTGGAGTCCGTCACTTCAAGTATCTCCTCAATATCCTCTTCCTCCCCGCCCTCCCCCCTTATGAGAAGCCTAGCCTCACGCTGAGGCTTCCTCTTAGCCCCAGCGTCGAACGGTGTACGCGAAAACAGGTACTCCTTAAAGCCCATCGCCGCCAAAACGTTCAGCAGGCGCTTAAGGGCCGTATCGCGTATACGCTCGCCCGGAGCGCCGCGCCTAGCAGGCTCCTTGACAAGGCCTTTAAGCTCCTCCAGGGATAGGCGGGCGAATACGCGGTCTCCAATGTACTCCTCCATCTTAAGGGCCACCTGGAGCGACGCGTCGCTAAGCCCCTTCTCATAGTAAAGGATAGTTCTGCGGGAAACACCAAGCGCCCTGGCCAGCTCGCCCCGGGAAATCCCCTTCTCATCCCTCACCTTCCTGAGCTCCTCGCCCTTTATCCTGACGTACACGCCCCCCTTAGTCACGTACACCAGCGGCTCGTCGCTGCCACCTATAAGCTTCTCAAGAGTCCTCCTGGTAACCACGGGGAGCTTATACCTGGTATACACAATGTCATCCTCAAGCTTCGTCCCCGAAACCTTCTCCGAAACAACCACCGGCACGCCCTCCAGGAAGCTGCTGAAGCTCCTAAGCCCCTCCGCGGCCTTCAGCGATAACTCGTCAAGATCGTCCAGGTTCTTCGCCACAACTATGTTCTCCTGGTCCCTTATGATCTCGTCGAAACAGTACCGGCTACCCTGAAGCTCGAGCCTCTGCAGCCTGTCAAGCATGCGGCGTATAATGGGGGGCGCCATGGCATCTATGTTAAGGGGAGTTCCGGAAAGTATTTATAGTTTCTCGTCAAAAACCTACCCCTTCCTCGCAACTATGAACGCATGGGCAATGTCGTAGGGCTCCAGGTGAACCTTGTCCTCAACCTTATAGCCCCTCTCCTCCAAGTGCTCTATTTCACGCCTAAACGTCTCCGAGGGCTCCGCTGTAACATCTATGCTCATAGCCTTGATCGCGAACATTATCCACCCGCCACTCTTCAGGAACATGTCCGCGTTGTCAGCCACTATCTTGCTCTGGAACGGCTGGGCTATGTCAGCGTACACGACGTCCACCTCCTCCAAGAGCGGGGCGTACTTGGACGGGAAACGGGCGTCCGCGAGTATGGGAACAACGTTGGGCCTGTGCACAACCACCTTCTCTATAAACTCCCTCATAACCCTGGGGGCAAACTCGTCGCCGTACAGCACCCCCTTCTCCCCCAGAATGTCTGAGACGTGGCTGGGCGTGGTGCCGCTCGCAACGCCGAGGTACAGAACCTTTACCCCGGGCCTGATAGGGTTGATCTTCAGCCCCTTAAGTATGGCTCCAGCGAGCTTACTCCTATACGGGTTCCAAATCCTGAGCTCCTTGTCCCCCATCCTAACCAGCAGCTCCCCGTACACCCTTATGCCTGGCGCAAGGTTCACCGTGGCAAGCTTCTCGCTCCCATCCTCGAACTCGACCCAGTATACCCCCTCAAACTTCTCGTGAGGCCTATAACCCGTTGCACGTATAACCATAACTCTCACCTCCTACGCTTACCTTTACCCTTACCCTTGAACCTCCTCTTACCGCCCCTACGCCTCTCCCTAGGCGGCCTCGCCTCACGCCTCTCCTCGCGCTTCTTCTTCACGGGCGGCTTCGCGTAAATCTTCTTTATCTCCTCAATCCTCTTCTCAAGCTCCTCCTTCAACTGGTCTGCCTTGTACTCGCCGCTGAAAGCGTCTATCCTCGCCGCTATGGCCAGCTTAGCCGCCAAAGCCCTGGCTATCTTGCCGCGCTGCCACTTCGGCGACCTGTAGATGGCAGGGTACTGGAATATCACGCCGTGCTTCGGGGGCCTGCTACCATACCTGAGGAACCTGAAGAGCGCCTTCTCGGCCCCTAAAACCTGGATAGTGCTCGCGGGGAGCATCGCCAGCTTCTTTATGCCTCCTGCAAGGGCTATCAGCCTGGCCCCGAGGAGCGGGCCCACGAGGCCCCTAACGTTCGGCGCGACCTCGAGCATCGCCTCGTCGATGTACTTCTCCAGGTTGCGGCGCGCCTCGTAGAGCTCGAGGCCTATACGCGAGATCTGCCGTATAGCCTCCAGGTCGAAGTCCGTGATGTCAGCGCCCATGCTCTCCTTCGCGGCGGAGATGATCTTCTTCGCGGTCTCCTCGTCTATGCCTATCTCCCTGAGCTTTTCCTCGTCGATGTCGCTCCGGGCGCCGATAAAGGTGACTATCTTCAGGTAGTCCTCGTGGTCCTCTACGAGGTCGTTTAGCTCGGGGAAGTGGAGGCTGTACCACTCCCGAACCCTTGAGGCGAAGAGGTTTATCGTCTTGTTAATGTCGTCCAGCGCGTTGATGGCCTGCGCTATAAAGAGGTCCCTCTTCTCGGCAGCCTTCCGCACCTTCCTCCTAGCCAGCGCGAGGGCCACGTCCCTGAGCTTCGAGTAATACTCCTCCTCGCTAACCCCCAGGGTTTCACCTACAACCTCTAGGAGGCCGGCTCTAAACGCCCTGAAAACCTCGTGCGCCGGCTTCACATCCACGTTCACTCCCAGCCTGGCCCTGATGTCCCTGGCAAGGTCGTCGTCCTCCACGATAAGCCTGTCTTCACCGCCAACCCTTTCCTTGAGGAAGCCCTCCAGCTCGCCCGGGAGCCTGCCCTCCTCCAGCGAGTGCAGGAGCTCAGCTATTGCCGAGGGATCCTCGCTCCCCCACTTGTGGTGCGCCCTGACTTTCCCCTCCCCATCCAACAGGAAGGCTGATAGAGGCGTAAACGCAAGGTAAAGCTCGGACATTCCCATCCTACCTGAAGGTAGGATTTGTGGCGGGTATATATTTCATTATTATCTCAAATGCAGGGGGCAGTGGTGACCGAGGAACTTGGAAAAAAGTCCGTCTATGGACGCGAACTCGGCAGCTTCAAGATGAAGTGCCCCTTCTGCGGGGGCGACATGATAGTCAAGGAGACAGAGTACGAGGTGCCCGGCCTCGGCAAGGTCATACTGGTTAGCAGGAGGTGCACGCGCTGCGGGTACAGGAAAAACGAGGTTATACCCTTGAAGAGCGAGGGACACAAGAGAATATACCTTAGAGTAGAGGACAAGGAAGACTTCAAGGCGAAGATAACGAGGTCGCCCTTCGCCAGGATACTCGTGCCTGAGCTCGGCCTCGAGATGACCCCAGGCATCGACGCCGAAATCTTCGTTACAAACGTGGAGGGCGTACTCAGGCTCTTCCTCGACGCCGCGGAGAGGATCAGGGCGATGGAGGGGGGCGAGCTGAGCGAGGCCGAGAAGGAGCTCAGGCGGAGAGTCGAGAACCTGGAGGGAGGCTTCACAGTAGTTATAGATGACAGGGAGGGCATCAGCAGCGTGTCAGGCGCCCGTCAAGGAAAAGTCGTGGTAGAGGAGGTTGACGGCCGAAAAGCGGATAAGCCTGGCAGCCAATAGTAGACAACTGGTGCATGGCATATGCCGCCTAGACGTAAAACCAAGAGGAAGAAGCGTGATAAGGAGAAAACTCCCCAGCCGCTCTCAGCGGCAGGCCTCATGACGTTCTTCGAGGAAGACATCGGCGGGATAAAGGTGAGGCCCGAGTTCGTGATCGCAGTGACCTTCCTCACAGCGATAGTAGTTATAATGGCCCACCTAGGAGTCTTCGCCGCATTTACCCCTTAACGCGGTCCCTAGCGCCTTTTTCCACGGCCTCCACTATCCCACGCAGGGCATCCTCAACGTTACTGCTCTCCTCAACTATCGTCCCAGTCACAACTATGTCGGCTCCAGCCCTCACCAGCCTATAAGCCGTCTCAGGATCCCTGATACCCCCTCCCACGAGTATCGGGATGGAGACTGCCTTCCTGACAAGGGCCACGGCCTCGGCTGGCACAGGCTTGCCGCCTGACCCGCCCTCGAGGTAGATGAAGTCGAAGCCTATGTACTCCGCGGCCAAGGCGTACGCCGCAACTATCTCGGGCTTGTTGAACGGCAGAGGCCTCGTATAGCTCACAATCGACACGGCCCCGCCCACGCCCACAATTATGTATCCCAGCGACAGCGCCTCCAAGCCGTACCTCTTAACGATGAACGCCCCCTGCATCTGAGCGCCGGTTATGAAGTAGGGGTTCTGCGAGTTCAGCACCGAGATGAACCAGAGGGCGTCGGCGTGCCTGCTGAGAGCGGTGGGGGAGCCCGGGAAAAGTATCACCGGGATGTCTATCTCCCTCTTAATGGCTAGCACTATCTCGTCCGTCATGCTCTCCGAGACGCCTATGCTGCCGCCCACCATTATCGCGGACGTGCCAGACCGGTAAGCAGCCCTCCCGATCTCAGCCGCCTCCTCGGGCCCCGTCTTGTCCGGGTCTATAAGCGTCATGTGGAGCGCGCCGCGCTCCCTTATCCTATCCAGAATATACCGTCTAACCCTACCTTCACCCCTCATCCTGCTCAGCCTCCTCCCCCTCCTTCTCGCCCTCACCGGACTCCTCCACTCCTATACGTCCCTCCTCGTACGCGTCCAGGAACTTACTATAATAGTCGACCTCGGCGAGATAAGGGTTATACTCGAACTCCGCCTCAAGGCCACAGCTAGAGCACACAACCCTAGCCACACCCTTCCTACGGTCTATAAGCACGCTCACCGAAGTCTCGCCGCAGCGGGGACACTGGAATATCTTGGGTAGCCTGCGCCGAGGGCGCAGCCTAATTTTACGCCTCCTTTTCCGCCTACCCATTACGCCTCACAACACATTGACTCTCGATATAGAAATATTCACCCCTCAGCCACCTCGAGGGCGTACAGGGTCCCCCTCTCCGGGTCGAAGAAGCCCCTAAACAGGAAGTCCCTACCCCTAACCTCGTCCACACTATACTCTATAATCTTCTCAACCCCCTCATAGCCGCACAAGTCCTCCTCCACGAGGCCCAGTACCAGGGCGGCCGCCTTCTCCCCCGATACAATGCACCTCGCCCTCCCAGTGCCGTCGTCCACAGTACACCTAAGAGTAGCCAGAAGCCTATCCCCGCACCTATAGTACAGGGAGGCGTCCAGGAGCGTCGCGTAGACCTCAACCCACCCCGAAGCCCCCAAGAGGCGAGCCCTAGAGTACACGGGGCTATACAAGCCCCTATCCTCGACAACCGCGCAGTCCCCCAGGACCGGGCCGCGCGCCGTCTCCCGAACACCCCACGCCTCAACCTCCCTCCC
>JALVKT010000189.1 GCA_027027675.1 Thermofilaceae archaeon
TCGAAGCCCCTTAGGCCCCCTATGCCCCTCCAGAGGGTGGTGAGGGCTTCGAGGAAGCCGCTCCCGGCCGCGGCGTCGTAGGTCAGGGGTGGGCCCCTCGCTGCCGCCGCTACGCGGCCGTCCCGGTACACGGCGGCGACGCTGCCCCTGTCGTCGCCGTAGAGTGCGAGGTACTGCATCTCTAATCCCTACGGTAGGCTCTGGAGAGTAGGCGGCGGGGCTATAAAAATGGCTAACCTTTACTCTTGAGAAGCCTGAGCGTCTCCCTCGCGATCACGAGTTCCTCGTTCGTGGGTATCACGAGAACCTTGACCTGGGAGGAGTCGCTGCTGACAACGTACCCGTGGGCCGCGGGGTCGCGGTTCTTCTCCTCGTCCAGCACTATCCCGAGGCCCTCGAGCCCCTCCAGTATCATGCTCCTCATGAGGGCGCTGTTCTCGCCCACGCCGGCGGTGAACACTATCGCGTCGGCCCCGCCCAGCACGGCCATGTAGGCGCCGATGTACTTCTTCACCCTGTGCGCGTAGACGCGGAGCGCCCGCGCAGCCGCCTCGTCGCCCGCCTCCATCCTCTCCGTGAGCACCCTCACGTCGTTTGAGATGCCGCTGAGGCCTAGGAGCCCGCTCCTCTTGTTGAGGAGAGTGTAGACCTCGTCGGCGCTCAGCCCCTCCCACTTCATGAGGAAGTAGAATATGGAGGGGTCTATGTCGCCGCTCCTAGTGCCCATCACGAGCCCCTCCAGCGGGGTGAGGCCCATGCTCGTCTCCACCGAGCGGCCCCCCTTCACGGCTGCAAGGCTGGCGCCGTTCCCCAGGTGGCAGGTTATGATCCTGAGCTCCTCGAGGGGCCTGCCGAGTATCTCAGCGGCCCTCTCGGCGACGTACATGTGGCTTATCCCGTGGAAGCCGTACCTCCTAACCCTGTACTTCTCGTAGTACTCGTAGGGTATCGCGTAGAGGTAGGCCTCCTCCGGCAGCGTCTGGTGGAAGGCCGTGTCGAAGACGGCTACGTGGAGCGCGTCGGGAAACACCTTCTTCGCCGCCCTGATCCCGGCGAGGTTCGCGGGGTTGTGGAGGGGCGCCATCACCGCGAACCTCTCGATTGCCGCCTCGACCTCCTCGTCCACGACGACGGGCTGGCTCACCGCGTCGCCCCCGTGCACGACCCTGTGGCCGACCCCCCGTATCTCCGAGGGATCCGATATTACGCCCTTCTCCGGGTCTGTGAGGGCCTTGAGGACGTGGCCGAGCCCCTCCTCGTGGCTCGCGATGCGCGTCTCATACTCTATCTCGCCGCGCGGCCCCCTGTACCTGACCCTGCTTATCTCCTCGCCTATCCTCTCGACGATGCCCCGGGCCAGCTCCCTAATCTCCCCCTGGGCCTCGTAGACGCGGAACTTTATGCTGCTGCTCCCACTGTTGAGTACGAGCACCTTCAAGCCCTTTCTCCCTCACCTCCCAGTGGGAGCGGCGGGATAAGTCTCTTACCGCCGCAGGAGGCCCGCCAGCTCCTCCACCTTGTCCCTGTCGACGCTGAGCCGCAGCGAGTAGAATATCGCCGACAGGTATGTGTCCCACGTACCCGCGTCCACCCAGGGGGCCTCGGGCTCGTAGGCGAGGAACTCGACCCCCCTGTCGAGGAGTATCTGGATGGAACTGGTGATCTCTATCTCGCCGCGCGGGCTGAGCGGCGTCTCCTCTATCGCCTTGAATATCTCCGGCGGGAACACGTAGAGGGACGTGTTGGCGAGCCTCGACACGGGCTCCCGGGGCTTCTCAACTATCCTCGAAGCCCTGTAGAGCCTCTCACCCACGGGCTCCGCGACGACTACGCCGTACTTCCTCGGGTCCTCGACGGTCTTCACGGTGAGGAGCGGCTTGCCATACTTGTCCCAGAGCTCGCCCAGCCTCGCGGCCACGTTTTCCCCCAGGTAGAGGTTGTCGCTCGCCGCCGCGTAGAAGGGCTCGCCGGAGACGAAGCCCCTGGCCATGTAGACCGCGTGCCCCGTCCCCAGCGGGCGCGGCTGGTTCGCCCAGAGTATGTAGCTGTCCTCAACCTTCCTGTAGAACCTGTCGAGCAGGGAGGCCTGCACGTGCTTCCCCCTCTTCTCCAGCAGCTCCACGTAGTCCCAGTCGGGGGTGAAGTGGTCCTCTATCGCCCTCTTCGCCCTCCCAACTATGAAGCAGAACTCCCTGACCCCCGCCTCGTATAGCTGCTCGTAGACAACCTGTATAATCGGTTTAAGCACTGTCTCCCCGTTCTCCCTCTGGAAGACGGGGAGCATCTCCTTCGGCATCTCCTTGCTGTACGGGACAAGCCTCGTCCCGAGGCCCGCGGCCAGTATCACAGCCTTGCTCGGAGGCAAGCCTCACCACTACCCGTTCAATTCCC
>JALVKT010000190.1 GCA_027027675.1 Thermofilaceae archaeon
TGCTTGGAGGGCTGCCGCGCGAATCTCGGCCGCGGATAGTTAGGCTTAGCCGCGCCGCATCCACGATGGACGTGGCCGCCCGCCTCGCCAGGCTGGGCTGGCCCCCATGGACCATAGTCCTGGCGGAAGAGCAGTCGAGGGGGCGGGGGCGGCGGGGCCACTCCTGGGCTAGCCCGCGGGGCGGCCTGTGGATGTCCCTTATACTCCCCGGGGGCGACCCGGTGGGGTGGCAGTACGTGCTGGGGGGCGCCGTTGCTACGGCCTTGGAGGGGCTCGGCGCCCCGGTGGAGGTTAGGTGGCCGAACGACGTCTACGCTGCTGGCGGCAAGCTGGCCGGCGTCATCGTGGAGTGCGGGGATGGCTGCGTGGGCGGCGTGGGGGTGAACGTTTTCAACGAGCCGCCTACGCCGAGGGCTGTGAGCCTCTCGAGGCTGGGCTTGGAGGTGGGGATCGAGGAGCTCGCCCTGAGAGTGGCGGGGGCCGCTGAGGCGCTTCACCGCTCGGGGGGCGCGCTGCGCGTGGTGAACAGGCTGCTCTACCGTGGCCCCGCGTGGGTGGCCGTGGACGGCTCGTACCTGCTGTGCCGGCCGGCCGCGGCCCTCGCGGATGGGCTGCTCGCCTTGTGCCCGGGGGGCGTGAGGGCTCTAAGGTTTTGGGAGGTGGAGAGGGTATACTACCCCTAGTATATCGTCGCCGGGTTCGCGTCGGTGGATATCCTCTTCTCGCTCTCAAGGGCCTCCTTGACGTGTTTTGGCAGCGTGAACAGGCACTTGTAGGTTTCAGCGTCGAGGAAGCGGAGGCCGCTTGGGAGGCGGCGCTCAACCTCCTCCCGGGGCAGGAGTGGGTCGCGGCCCTTGGAGGCGAGCATGAAGCCCCACTCGCTGAGGAATGCGGGGATGAATGCCTTGTAGGGCCTCACGTGCGGGAATACTGAGGCCATGGTGTTCCTGATGATAGCGTACATGAACAGGTTGTACCTCGTAGACGTGGCCTGGGTCACCGCCACCCCGTCTGGGGAAAGCGCCCTGTAGACGGCCTGGTAGAACTCCTTCGTGTACAGCTTCACGCCCGGCGTGCCCTCGGCGGGGTCTGTGAGGTCGAGCACTATGACGTCGAAGCTGCCGGGCTCCGCCTCCTCGAGGAAGCGGCGGCCGTCCTCTATCCTAAGCTCGACCCTCGGGTCGTCGAAGGAGCCCCTGTGCCACTTCTCCATGTACTTCTTTACAAGCTCTATGAGCTCGCCGTCGATGTCCACCATAACCGCGCGCTCCACGGTGGGGTGGCGGAGAACCTCTCTCAGCGTGGCTCCCTCGCCGCCGCCTATCACGGCGACCCTCCTGGGGGAGGGGTGCGCGAGCATTGCGGGGTGGACGAGGGCCTCGTGGTAGATGAACTCGTCGGCCTCCGTGCTCTGGACGTAGCCGTCGAGGAAGAGGGCGTCGCCGAAGGCGAAGGTCTTGGCTATAACTACGTGCTGGTACTTGGTGCGGCCCTCGAAGTATATCTTTTCGAGGCCGTGCATGTGCGCCTCCTTGGGGCTTATCCACTCGGTGATCCACATGTACCCCATGTGACGGGTGCTCATCTCGGGGTTCAGGCTCACAGTGCTCACCGGGGGAAGCATAGACGCCAGGCTATATAAGGGGCCCGGCCTCGGGTGTCCTAGCCCTCCTCACTGGTCAGAAGTTCCAGCGCTCCTCATAGGCCTACTCATGAATGCCATGCCACGAATTTAAGCGTTACAAAGGCGGTAGCGGCGGGAAACGAGCCGGAAAAACTGGGGTGCCGGCACGCGCAGGCTAGGATTAATGCAGGAATCGCCTAGGCGTTTCTCCACGCCTTCTCGGCTCTTCTAGGAATACTCTCCCACACCTCTTTGTCGACGGCTTCAATCTCGAAGGGGTGGAGACGCTCAGCGAGCTCTAAAACCCTGCTTATGCCGGCGTGCTTCGCGTGGCCATCACGGGCCTTTGGGGAAGACTTGCCCCCGGCTCTTTAAGGGTCACATGAGTCTATGCACCGCCCGAATATACTAAGCTGTTGCCGCTGTAGCAGGGGAAGGAGCTATAATATATGTTAATGTATTGCAAGGTACAATTGTGCCTGGACTCACTGGCTTTATGGCTGAGCAGCTGCTGCGGCTATCAGGCGGCAACCCCGTAGTCGCCGCCGTGTACGCGGGGCTCTTCGTGACTGCTACCACGTCGCTGGGCTCCCTCGTGGCCCTGGCCGCGCACAAGCTGCCGAAGTGGAGCGTCGAGCTGAGCCTCTCCTACGCGGCGGGGGTTATGATAGTGGCGAGCTTTACGAGCCTCATACTCCCCGCCATAGAGGCGTCGGGGGGCTTCAGCGTCGTCGCGGTTGGGATAGCGCTGGGCCTGTTCCTCGTGTACCTCGTTGACAGGTTCGTCCCCCACGAGCACCTGGTGAAGGGGTTTGAGGGGCCGCCGGAGCTGGGGAGGCTCCTCAAGAAGGCGTGGCTTGTGGCGCTGGCCGTCATTATACACAACCTTCCGGAGGGGCTTGCCGTGGGCACGACGATGGTGTACGACGTGGGGCTCGGCGTGGTGACCGCGATAGCCATCGGCATACAGGACATCCCTGAGGGGACTGTGGTGTCGCTGCCCCTAGCCGTGCTCCAGGGCAGGCGGCTCCAGCCCGTGGCTATAGGCGTTCTGAGCGGCGTATCGGAGCTTCTCACCGCGGTTGCCGGCGCGCTCCTCTTCTCGATGGCGAGGCCCCTACTGCCCCTTGGGCTGGCGCTGGCCGGGGGAGCCATGCTCTACGTCACCGTGAAGGAGATGATACCGGAGATTTACAGGAAGGAGGAGAACGAGCTGCTTGTCACCGCGGGCTTCTTCCTCGGCTTCTACACGATGCTCTTCCTCGACACAATGCTGTAACAAAGAATTTCCCCCGCCCTCCATGTATACAAGGGGTGGAGCGTTGAGGAGCGTGGAGAAGTTTTACCTCCTCCTACACCCTAGGCCGGCCTACATCATCGGGAGCGGCAGGTGGGGTGAACGGGTAAACTTCATGGCTGCAAGCTGGGTCACACCCGTGGCCGAGGAGCCGCCGCTCGTCGGCGTGGCCGTCGACGTGGAGAGCTACACGCACGAGCTCATATCGGCATACGGCGAGTTCACGGTGAACGTGCTGCCGCTCGACAGGGTGGAGGACATATACTACGCCGGCAGCAGGAGCGGCAGGGAGGCCGACAAGGCTGGGGCCCTGGGGGCCGTCAGGGGCGAGGCCGTTGGGGCGCCCGTGGTTAGGGGCGCGATAGGCGTCCTGGAGTGCCGCGTCGCCGGCAGCTACGAGGCAGAGGACGTGACATTCTTTGTTGGACGGGTCCTCGCGGCCAGGGCCGACGAGGAACTGTTTGACGAGAGGAGGGGGTGGAGGCTCGGCAAGGTGGACTTGCCGCTGCACAACTGGGGCCGCGGCTTCTACGGTGTTGGGAGGTTCGTCCTCGCTGGCTCTAGGGGGCGGAGAGGCGGCGGGCCTGGGCGAGTATAGTGGAGAGCTTGTCGGGGATGGTTTCCTCCGTGAGGGGGCTGGGAACCTCTAGTACGGGGAGGCCGTAGGCGGAGGCTATCTCCCTGGCTTTCTGGTTCACGGGGGCTCCCTTAGCCTCGACTATGACTATTAGCTGTATGCGGCGCGCGGCCGCTGCGGCCTCTATGTCCCGTATGTCGTCGGGCGAGGGGGGCACGTCGTGCTCCTTTATGAAGAGCTTGTCCACCGAGACGTTGAGCCAGGTGACCGCGTACTGGGCTAGGGGAGTGGTGGCGGCGGCGTGGAGGTTTAGGCTGGGCGCCTTCTCTAGGAGCGCGTTTACCCTCGCTATGGCCTGGCTTGCGGCTTCGGCGTAGTGGGACTTGCAGCGGGGATTGGCCTGGGCGAGCTTTGAGGCTAGGAATCTTATGTAGGCGATGTAGTTGTGGGGGTCGTAGATCGGCATGTGCAGGTTTGGCTGGTGCGTGGCGGGGTTTAGGTATATCTTAACCCCGGGTACGCGCGTGATCACTACGAGGGTTGCGTTGAACTCGCCCTGTTCCGCGAGGCTTTCTATCTGGGCCTCGAAGGGGGCGTGGCCAGTCGACACTATGACCGTGGCCTCCCTCAGCTTCGCGACGTCCCCGGGCTTCAGCTGGTAGTCGTGGGGGTCAACGCCGGGCGGGGCAACGGTGTAGAGCTCGTCGCCGGGGCAGAGGAGCTGTTTCACGTCGGGCGCGAGTGAGGGGAATGTTACCGCTACTACGAGGCGTGTGCCCGTCCTCTGCTGGGGGGCCGGCGAGATGAGCGCTATTGTGGCGGCCGCGGCTAGTAGCGTCGCCACTGCCAGGGCGTATATGAAGAGCCTGCCCTTGTGCATGGTGTTCCCGTTGTTGGACGCCATTATGTGCACCTAGGGGAGAATAGCCTGGGAAAAATATATCTGTTGTGCACATATCTCCCTAAATAGGTGCATATCTGTGCACGGGAAGCCACACGTCAAGGTGGAAGACCTCACGATAGCGTACAGGGGCGAGTACGTCTTCAACGGCGACGGATTCGAGGTGGAGGGGCCGGGCCTCGTGACCGTGATCGGGCCCAACGGGGCCGGCAAGACGACGCTCTTCAGGGCGATAATGGGGCTCGTGAAGCCCCTGAGGGGCCGCGTGTACGTGAACGGCGAGGACGTAACTGGGAGCCCGGGGCGCGCGGGCAGGCATATAGGCTACGTCCCGCAGCTGGCGCACGTGTACAGGGGCTTCCCGCTTACTGGGCGGGAGCTCGTGGAGTTGTCGCTGAGGCTTAGGGGTAGGCCGCCCCGGCTCCACGTGCCCCGGGGGGTTAGGGAGAGGGCTGAGAGGTATCTCAGGGCTGTTGGGGCTGAGAGGTTCGCTGATAGGCCCGTGTCCAGGCTTAGCGGGGGGCAGCTGCAGAGGATACTTATCGCTAGGGCGCTGGCCAGGGAGACGCCGATACTCGTGATGGACGAGCCTCTGAGCGCGATAGACCCTCGGGGGAAGGAGGGTATAGCGAGGATTATAGAGGAGACGGCGAGGGACAAGCTCGTGTTCGTGTCGTCGCACGACCCCATAATGTTCCTGCATAGGAGCAAGTACCTCATGGTTGTCAACAGGGGCATAAAGGGCTTCGGCAGCCCGGAGAAGACTTTTAGGCTGGAGCTGCTGCGCCACGCGTATGGTGGCAGCGTGTACATGATTGAGAAGTGTATACACGTGTTTGAGAGGTGATGGCGTTGCTCGACCCCAGGTGGGTCCTCGTAGTTGTAGCCGCGGCCACCGCCTTCGGCAGCCTCAGCCCAGTCGTGGCCGCCAGGAAGCTTTACTACTTCGCGTCCAGCCTGCCCCACGCCGCTCTGCTGGCGGCGGTTCTCGGCTACCCATTGGCCGCCGAGCTGGGGGGCGACCCGGCGGTGTGGGCCCTGGCGGTGGGGGTTCCGCTTTCATACATTGTCGTGTACCTCGTGGAGAGGGGCGTTGAGGAGGACGTTGCGACCGCGGTGTTCGTGAGTTTCTCGGTGGCGTCAAGCGTGGCGGCTATCTACTACGTGTTGACGAGGTACTCGGTGGGGACGAGCCTGTGGAGCCTGATAATAGGGGACCCTCTGCTCGCCTCGTGGCGTGACGCTTGGTGGGCCGCTGGCGTGGCCGCGGGCGTCGCGGGGGCTGCGCTCCTGTTCTACAGGGAGCAGGTGGTGATAGGCGTTGACAGGGACTTTGCGGCGACGGCTGGGCTCAGGGTTGTCCTGTACGACTACCTCGTCGTTACTGCGCTTGCCGTGGCGGCTATCGGCCTGTTGAAGGCGGTGGGCTTCGTGGTGGAGCACGTGTTTATACTGCTCCCGAGCGCGGCCGCCGTTAACGTGTCGAGGAATAGTGGTGAGGCGTTGGCCGCGTCCATACTGTCCTCGCTCTTCGCCGGGCTGGCCGGGCTGATACTGGGCGTTTACCTGGACGTGGCGCCTAGCGCTGCTATAGGCTTCGTCCTCCTCGGAGTGTACCTTGCCTCGCTGGGGGTGAGGGAGAAGTGAGTGGGAAGGAGAGGTTCGGCGTCTCCGTTGAGAAGAGGGTCGCCGAGGAGCTCAGGGCCCTTGCCGAGGCCCTGGGGACCGACAGGTCTAGCCTTGTGAACGAGGCGCTCAGCGAGTTCCTCCACGACAGGGTTCACGTGCTTCGGCCCCACAGGTGTGAGGGCGTGCTCATAGTCGTGTATGAGCGCTCCTCGGCCCCAGGGGTGTCCGCGATACTAGAGGAGTACGGGGGGCTCGTGAAGTCTAGGATGCACGTGCACGATGGGGCTGGCCGGTGCGTTGAGACGCTGTACCTGGCGGGGGAGAGCAGGGAGATAGTGGAGCTTGAGAGGAAGCTGCGTGAGAGGGGCGTGGCGATGTGTAGGTACGTGGCGGGCCCGAGGCACGCGAAATAAAAATACACTAGGTTATTTGCCGGCGGCCCACTTCTTCTCGAAGCTTTCGAAGCGCTCGTAGAGCTCGCGGTGCTCTCCCCGCAGCTTGTCCAGTTCTTCGCGGAGCTTCCTGTACTCCTCGCCGCGCTCCCAGTGCTTCTTGATCTTCTCGGCCGCGTCCCTCGCCGGCCTGTAGGTGTCGGGGTTGCGCTGCAGCTCCTGGAGCAGGGGCAGCAGCCTGTCGTCGAGCATTGTCGCCGCGGCCGCCGCCACCGCGCCCTTGACCCTCCTGTGCCTGCTCTTGGCTAGCAGGCTAAGCGTTGAGAGTACCCTGTGCGTGGGCTTGAGGTATCCGAGGGCCTGGGCCGCGGCGGCGCGGAGGAGGTAGTTTGTGCCGGGCCTTGTGTAGGGCTCTATGTCGGCGAAGGCCTCGTCTCCCCCGGCCATTGCTAGGGCTCTGAGCGCGGCGCGCCGGATCGCCTCTGCGTGGGAGTCGTAGCTGAGGGCCTTCCTAAGCTCCTCGAGGGCGTTGGGGTGCTTCGACCTCGCGATGGACGTGGCCGCGGCTGCGCGCGTCCAGTAGCCCTCCGCC
>JALVKT010000191.1 GCA_027027675.1 Thermofilaceae archaeon
GCCGAGGTTTCGGGATATATTATTTCTAGCTGGTTGGGTTAGGGGAAGGCTGGGCTGCGAGTCAAACATGTTTACGAGAAGCATGTTTTGGGGGATGGAGCCCCGGCCGGGATTTGAACCCGGGACCTATGCCTTACCAAGGCATCGCTTTCGGCCGTCAGGGCTGGCTACCGGCTGAGCTACCGGGGCTCGGTGTGTATTCTGGTGTGGGAGATTTATCTTTTTCTTTGGGGGTGTGGGTGGATTAATAAGTTGTGGGGTGTTGTTTGGAGACGGTATGTCGGAGCTGGGGGTTACGGTTGGGAAGAGGGAGAACTTTTCTGAGTGGTACTCGCAGGTCTTGCAGAAGGCTGAGCTTGTGGATTTGAGGTACAATGTGCAGGGCTTTATAGTGCATAGGCCGTGGCTTATGCGGATTATCAGGGCTATTTACAGGCTTTTCGAGGAGGAGCTTGAGCGGACTGGGCATGAGCCGGTGCTTTTCCCGCTGGTGATTCCGGAGGAGAACTTTGAGCGTGAGAAGGAGCACGTTGAGGGGTTTAAGCCTGAGGTGTTCTGGGTCACGGAGGCTGGGGATGAGAGGCTTGAGCGGCGGCTTGCTTTGAGGCCGACTTCTGAGACCGCGTTTTACTACATGTACTCGTACTGGATTAAGGGGTGGCGTGACCTTCCGCTCAAGCTTTACCAGAGTGTTAGCGTGTACCGTTACGAGAAGACTACGAGGCCTCTGATTAGGGGGAGGGAGTTTCTGTGGATAGAGGCTCATGACGCGTTTGCTACTCGGGAGGAGGCTCTGCGGCAGATAAGGGAGGATATGGAGAACTCGCGTAGGGTTATCTGGGAGAAGCTGGGTATCCCGTTCCTGTTTTTGAGGAGGCCTCCGTGGGACAAGTTTATGGGGGCTGAGGACACGTACGCGGCGGACACTTTGATGCCTGATGGCCGTGTGCTGCAGATCTCGTCTACGCATGACTTGGGGCAGCGGTTTGCGAGGGCCTTTGACATATTGTTTCTGGACAGGGATGGGGAGAAGAAGTATGTGTGGCAGACGTGCTATGGGCCTGGCGTGTGGAGGATTGCGGCGGCGCTTATAGCTGTGCATGGGGACGATAAGGGGCTTGTGCTTCCGTTTAGCGTTGCGCCTGTGCACGTGGTGATTGTGCCCATCATTTATAGGAGTGGGGATAGGGAGGCCATCATGGGGAAGGCTGAGAGGCTTAGGGCCGAGCTTGAGGGGGCCGGCTATAGGGTGCTTATAGACGACAGGGAGGAGCGTACTCCTGGGTGGAAGTTTAACGACTGGGAGCTTCGTGGGGTGCCTGTGAGGCTGGAGATTGGTAGGAGGGAGGCTGAGGGCGGCTATGTGACGCTGTATAGGAGGGATACCGGCGAGAAGGAGAGGGTGGCTGACGGGGAGCTTGTGGATAGGGTTAGGAGGCTGGAGGGCGAGTATCTGAGGAACCTGCAGGAGAGGGCTAAGAGGTTCTTTGAGGAGAACATTGTTGAGGCTAGTACTAGGGAGGAGGTTGAGAAGGCTCTGAGGGAGAGGAAGATCGTTAAGATGCCGTTCTGTGGCCGCGAGGAGTGTGCTGAGGAGATCAAGGAGGCCACTGATGGTGGGAAGGTTCGTGGCACGCCGCTGGACCTGGAGGAGGGGGACTATGGCAGGTGTGCGTGGTGCGGCAGGCCTGCCAGGCAGATAGTGTATGTGGCGAAGAGCTACTAGGATAAGGGTTTTTTAGCCGCCCCTCTACTGTAGCAATGCGATGCAGGTTAACCTTTCCTTCGAGTATATCCATGCGGAGAGGCTTTCCGAGCCCCAGGGCGGGGGTGTGAACCTGAACGTTCAGCTGTCCTTCCCCGCGGCCCCGGTGAGCGGCGGGGAGGATAGTCTTGAGGCGAGGTTTGTGGCTAATATTACTTCTCAGCCGCCCGTGCTCGTGATAACGCTTAAGGGCGTCTTGAGGGCCTCTGGGGGGAGGGATGAGATAGGGGAGCTTAGGAGGAGGCTGGAGGGGGGTGAGCCTGACCCCGCGCTTATACATACCTTGACCACGTACATACTGTTTGAGGCCGCCCTTCTATCTAAGGAGCTGGGGCTGCCGCCCGCGATACCGCTCCCGCCTCCCCGTAAGGGTGGGAAGGAGCCCGGGTTTAGCCCCGTGTAGGGGGTTGGGTTGGCGCTTAGGGTGCACCTGCTATATGGGGCGGGGTGCCCGGAGGGCGTTTTCAGCGTTCGCCCCTCGTGTGGCGAGAGGCCGCAGGTTGCTGCTCCGGAGTGGCTCTTGGCCGGCATGCTGGGGGAGGACGGCCTTACGCGTAGCCCTGGGCGGCTCGCGCTGCTCTTGAGGGGGGTTAGGGGGC
>JALVKT010000192.1 GCA_027027675.1 Thermofilaceae archaeon
GAACCAGGTGGCGGTGCTGAGGATGCTGAAAAAGCTTGCCGAGGGGGGCGTCGGCGTACTGGCCGTGCTCCACGACCCCGTCCAGGCCTACTACTTCGCCGACCGCGTGGTCGCGTTGAAGGGGGGCAGGGTTGTGAGGCAGGGGCCGCCCGGGGAGGTTGTGGAGGAGAAGTTCCTCAGGGGGCTCTACGAGGCAGACATAAAAGTCGTGGATTGCGGCTGGAGGGCCCTCGTCCCCCTCCCCGGCTAGCGCCACTCCAGCTTGCGGCGCCGCGCCCTCTCGATCCGCCTAGTCCTCCTCCTGTCCTTCTCCTTCTTGAAGCTCTCGTACGCCAGGCTCAGGGCCTCGGCCGCGGCGTCTATCGGGCTCCACGCGGAGGCCTTGCCCGTGTGGACCCCCCGGTCAAGCCTTATGGTCACGCTGGCGTCGTACCTGGCCCTGTCCCCCGCCTTCTCCCTCTCCTTTATGACGACGCTCATGTCGAGGAGCCTGCCCCTCCTGGCCACCGATGACGCCACGTCGAGAGCCTTCCTCCATATCAGGCCTCGCTCGAAGAAGTCGAGCCCGTCGACGCCCTCCACCCTGAGCGGCAGCGAAGCCTCCTCCACCAGCGGGAACAGCCTCCTCAGCGTCGTGTAGGGCTCCAGGACGCCTACGGGCCAGCCGTTCGCGTTAACCACTACAGCGCCCTCGGCCACGTCGTCGACCCTCGGGGTGCCGTCCAGCTCAACCCTCCTGTAGCTGTCCACAGCGGCCTTGGCCACGGGCTGCCCGAGGAAGTATTCGATGTCGCCGTGCACCTCGCCCAGCCTGCGCCTCTCCAGGGGCGTCGTGTAGAGGAGGGCGAGCAGCGAGTACGCGTCGACAACGCCTGAGAGCTTCTCGCCCGACACCACGGGGAGGAGGGGGACGGAGAGCTTTACGAGGAGCTTCCTAGCCTTGTCCAGCCTGTCGCCACCCCTGAGCGGGGCGAGCACCCTCTTCATGAGCTCACGGGTGGGCGGGAGCCTGCCCGTCGAGAGCGCCCTGAGGAGGCCGGCGGCCGTTACCACCGCGACGGGGGAGCCGTCTTCGAGGTAGGCGAGGCCCGGCACGCCGGCCCTAAGCATCTCCTTTACCGCCTCCTCGGCGCCCCGGGGGGCCGGGGGCACCTTGAGGAGGGCCTTTTCAACCCTTGCCTGGCCCGCGAGCCTGGACTTGAGGAGTGAAATATACGTCACGACGCCGAGGTACCTGCCCTCGTCGGCGACGGGGAGGACGGGGAGCCTCTCGTCGTACATGCGGCTCGCGGCGCGGGAGACGGTGTCTGAGGGGCGTATCGGTTCCACTTCGCGGAGAACCCCCTCGAGGGGGGTGAAAAGCCGCGCCATCACGATAATATATGCCAGGCCCATATATAACGCCGCCTCCAAGAACTATAAAAACCCCGGGCCTCCTATAGGGCTGAGAGGCTTTGATCCACGAGCTCGTCGCGCTTGCAACGCTGGTGCTCGTCGGCAAGCTCTTCGAGGAGGTCGCTTCGAGGAAGGGCTACCCCGCGGTGGTGGGCTGGGCCCTCGCCGGGATAGTGCTGGGCCCCGCCCTCCTAGACGTCGCGGAGCCGACGCCCGAGCTCCTCTTCTTCGCAGGCATAGGGGTCTACATATTCTTCTTCCTCACAGGCGTGGAGGAGGTGGACGTGGAGGGCATATTATCCTCCGTAAACCTCGGCTGGATAGCCGCGCCCGTGGCGGCGACGCTCCTCCACGTCGCCCTCTCGGTGCCCCTCGGCCTCCTGGCGGGCCTCAGCTACGAGGAGAGCCTCGCAGTAGCCGTCATAGCCTCGATACCCGCGAGCAGCGTCGTCGCGAAGACGCTGAGCGGCCTAGGCCTCCTCAAGGACAAGAAGGGCATAGCCGTCTTCTCCTACACGCTCACGGGCGAGCTTCTCGGCCTCCTCCTGGCCTCCACGCTCCTCGAGCTCTCCGGGGGCCCGTTGACGCCCCGCACCCTCGCCTACCAGTTCGGCATGATACTCCTCTACTTCGCCGCGGCCGGCTGGGCCAGCGTCTACGTGGTGCCTAGGCTCGTCGAGGCTGTAAGGCTCTACATGGTTTCCCCGGGCGCGCTGGTCGGCATAATACTCGGCATACTGCTGCTGCTCGTGGGCCTCGGCGAGCTGGCCGGCGTGCACGGGGTCGTGGGGAGCCTGCTCCTCGGGCTCGTGCTCTCAGACATGCTCCTCGAGGAGAAGGCCGCCGGCGCCCTCGACGCCATAAAGAGGATTGGGGACGGCCTCTTCATACCCCTATTCTTCGCCGCTATAGGGCTCCGCTTCTCCCCCGTCGGCCCCATCGAGCCACTCCCGGCCGCGGC
>JALVKT010000193.1 GCA_027027675.1 Thermofilaceae archaeon
GGTGTGGGCTGGGGGGCGGGCTTGGGGGCCTGCGCTACGCCGATGAAGTAGCCGCCTATGACGCCGATTATTATGCCGATTATCAGTGCGGCTACCAACTTAGTGGTTTCTGACGGCATGGTTATCATTTTCTCTTACTAAGGATAAGAGTATATATAGTTGAAGCGTTACACATAAATATGAATAGTTCACGCGTTTCTCCACACTTTCACCTATTACTCCGGCAAACCAATATATCCCCCCGGCCCGGCACGCTCCTAGAGAAATGGAGAAGCCAAGGCCGAGCCTCTGCCTCCGCTGCAGGGGCTCAGCCCTCCTCTGCGGCAAGGCCTACTGCCCCGTACTCGCGAGGAGCAGGGCCTACAGGCTAGTCGCCCCCCTCGGCGAGGAGCTGGCCGGCTCCACCCCGCCCTCCGTCTTCGTGGGCCGCCACGGCTACCCCCGCGTCAGGCTGGCGCCCCTCGTACCCCCTCTGCGCGGCGACACGTCCATCTACGACTCCCCGGAGCGCTGGGTCGGCATGAGGCTGGACGAGATACTCTCCATGAGGCTTTCACTGGTCAGGGCGTACACGTACGTTAACGTCAAGAGGGGCGGCGGCAGGCTCGTGGAGGAGCTCAGGGAGCTGGCTTTGAGCTCCCGCCCCGTAGACGTGGAGGCGAGGCTTAGGGGGAGGCCTAGGGGCGTGGCCCTCGACGAGCACGTGCCGCCTCTCGGCCCCGCGTCGCCCCTGGAGCGGCTGGAGGTGGCCGGCAACCCGAGGGTTGAGAGGCCCGTGGAGAAGGCGTACGGCGACACCGACCTGGGGGCGGCTGAGGCCGTGGTGATGCTCTACGAGTCCGGCGTCCCTGTCTCAAGGATTTCGAGGATATTCTCCGTGGGCGCGCTGGGGGTTAAGGGTAGGAGGAGGCTTGTCCCGACGAGGTGGAGCATAACCGCCGTGGACGACGTGGTGTCGAGGCACCTGATAGGCAAGGTTAAGGGGATGGGGGAGCTCGGCGAATACCTCGTCTACATCCACAGGGCCCCGCGGAACGTGTTCGCCGCGATACTCCTCCCCGGCCGGTGGAGGTACGAGTGGATAGAGGCGTGGTACCCGCACACCGTGTGGAACCCCGGCGGCGAGCTGGAGGTGGAGGGGGACTGGGAGGGCTACAGGGGGAGGACGCGGTACGCCTCGCTGGGCGGCTGCTACTACGCCGCCCGCCTAGCCACGGCCGAGCACCTGCTGCGGCTGCGTAGGCAGGCTGGGGCCGTGCTTGTGAGGGAGGTCTATGAGGGCTTCTACGACCCCATAGGCGTCTGGTTTGTGAGGGAGCATGTGAGGGCCATGTTCAGGGAGAGGCCGTTTAGGGCGGCGAGCCTCGAGGAGGCGGTCTCCCTTGTGGCCCGGCACACGAGGCTCCCCGCGGAGAGGTGGGTCGCGGCCTCCAGGCTTCTGCGCGACGAGTTGAAGCAGAGGAGCATACTGGAGTGGGTGGCGAGGGTTGGCTAGGTATGTGAGGGTGAAGGTGAAATCCGCGCTGCAGCGCTCGGGGCTCCCCGACCTCGACTACGCGCTCAACCCCTACGCTGGCTGCCTCCACGGCTGCCTATACTGCTACGCGCCCCTCTACACGAGGTACCGGGACGCCGCGGAGAACTGGGGCCAGGTCGTCTACATAAAGGAGAACCTCGTCGAGGTGCTTGAGAGGGAGGTGCGCAGCCGTCGGCGCGGCGTCGTAGGAGTGGCGACGATAACGGATCCCTACCAGCCAGTGGAGAGGGAGGAGCGCCTCACGCGCCGCGCCGTAGAGGTGCTGCTCAGGCACGGCTTCCACGTGAGCATCCAGACGAAGAGCGACCTCGTGCTGAGAGACCTCGACCTCGCAGAGGCGCATAGGGGCCGCGTGGACGTGGGCCTCACGGTTACCACGCTGGACGCCGACACGGCACGGCTGATAGAGCCGGCCGCCCCGCCGCCCGCGAGGAGGCTCCGCGCGTTGAGGGAGTACTCTGAGGCCGGGGTGGAGACGTGGGTATTCCTCGGGCCTGTGATACCGGGTATCAACGACGGCCCCGAGAGCCTGGAGGGGGTCGTGGAGGCCGCGGCGGAGATGGGCGCGCTGCTCATCTACGACTACCTCAGGCTCAAGCCGGGCATCGCCGAGCGGCTGGCGGCCGCCGGCGTCTCCGAGGAGACGCTTAGGGCTGCGTCGAGCCGGAGGTGGAGGCGCCGCGTCGAGGAGACGATACGTGGGCTCTGCGTGAAGCATGGAGCCCTGTGCTCGCCGGCTTTCCAGCCGAAGAGGGTTGGGAGAGACCTGACGAGCTTCCTCTCAGGGGGCTAGCCTCCTATTTCCTCGAGGAATT
>JALVKT010000194.1 GCA_027027675.1 Thermofilaceae archaeon
GACTCGCCGAAGCTTAGGATTATAGACTTCTTCCTGGACAATCCTCTTTTCGACTTCACAAAGAAGGAGGTGATAGAGGCCCTGGGCATGAGCAAGCAGACATTCTACAAGTACTTTAGGGACCTCGAGGCCTACGAGATAGTAAAGGTCTCCCGGAAGATTGGGAGGGCGAAGCTGTACAGGATAAACCTCGACCACCCGCTCGTAGAGATGCTGCGGAGGTACGAGGAGAAGCTCTCCCTCATGCTGGCCGAGAAAGAGGCTGGTAAGGCGGCCGTGGAGGCCCCAGCGTAGCCCCCGATTAGTGGAGCTCAACCTATTATCTTAGACATGTATTTGGGGTTGGGCTTGAAGCTGCCCAGCCCGGGCTCCCCCGGGGCCCTCCTCACGCCGCGCTCTGCCGGCGCCCCCATGCCGGGGAACACGCAGTCCGCCTGGAGGAGGTCGGCGTCCAGGTCGTAGACCCGTATGTTCCTGAGGGCCTGGGCCGCGTGGACGGCGGCGGTTATGCCTATCCTCGACTCCCCCATGCAGCCTATCATGTTCTCTATGCCGGCGGCCTCGCTTATCGCAGCTATCCTCGCGGCGCCGAGGATGCCCCTGCTCTTCATGAGCTTGATGTTTATCACCTGCGCCGCCTCCTTCTCGGCCACCCTTAGGGCGTCGCTCGGCGTCTTCACGGTCTCGTCGGCGGCTATGGGTATGGGGCTCCACCTGGCCAGCTCGGCCATCGCGTCGAGGTCGTCCCAGGCCACCGGCTGCTCCACTATCTGGACGTCGAGGCTGGAGATGCGCTCTATAACCCACTTCGCCTCCTCGAGGCTCCACCCCTGGTTCGCGTCCACCATTATCCATACGCCCTCGCCCACAGCGTCCCTCACGGCCCGGACGCGCTCCACGTCCTCCTCGGGGTTGCGGCCGAGCTTGAGCTTGAGCCTCTTGAAGCCGGCGTCGACGTAGCGTAGCGCGCGCTTCGCCTGCTCCTCGGGTGGGAGGAGGCTTATCGTGATGTCGGTTTCGATGCTGTCCCTGTAGCCGCCTATGAGGCGCCAGAGGGGCTTGCCGAGGCTCTTAGCGTAGAGGTCTAGGAGGGCCATGTCGAGGGCCGCCTGGGCGCTGGGCGCGCCGCCGAGGCCCCACACGTACTCGTATATCTTCTCGGTGGAGGTGTAGTCGACCTCTGCCTCGTCCTGGGCGGCGCGCCTGAGCGTGTCGGCAACGTCGTCGAGCGTCTCTCCGAGAACCCTCTTGCTCGGGCTTGCCTCGCCCCAGCCTTCGAGGCCGTCGGGGGAGGTGAGCCTCACTACGATGTTCCTGCTCACAGTGTTTGTGCCGGCTGATATTGTGAAGGGCTCTTTAAGGGGGACTTCGAGGCGCCAGACCTCGAGCTTTAAGTTCCTCACAGAGGGGAAAAGTGGAGGGGCGATAAAAAGTAGTGCCCCCGGCTAGTAGTACCTTTTACACTTGGGGCAGTACCAGCGCCTGTACTGGGGCACGTAGACGAGCGGGCCGCCGCACACGGGGCAGCGGGGCGGGGTCTGGCCCTGCGCGGCCGGCTGGGCCTGCTGTGGCGGCTGGACAGGGGCTGGGAGGCCTGCGGTGGATACGCCGTAGTAGGCCTGCACGTGTGGGCGCCAGAGGAGGTAGATGCCGTAGCCGCTTATCGCGAGGCCGATGATGGCCGTGAGGGGGGCGGCGAAGAGGCTTATGAGGGAGCTTAGGAATCCGAGGGCGAGGAGCACTATGGCCACCCAGTAGGCGAGGGCCGTCCTATAGTTGTTTAGGAGGTAGCCCGCGCCGAAGTCTATGGCCGCGAATATTATGCCTGAGAGGATTGCGCCGCCCCCGCCGAGGCCGTACCTGGCGGCCATCATGGCCCCCCAGATCCCCTCGAGGAGTGTGAGGACGGCGGAGGCGTAGAATATCCAGATGACTATCTGCACCTCCCTGGGGTGGTAGGGGTTCGGGTATATGTTGCTTGCTGACATTTCTCTCATGGCTTGGGTCTGCCGGCGGGATTTAATGGCTGGCATTTACGGGTACATGTAAACCCGGCAGGCCTGGACGCGGGGGGTGTGAAGGCCGTATACCCGTGTAGGATGCGGCGCATACAGGCCGCGGCCCGGGGGACGCCTACATATAGGCTGGCAGGGCAATGCTAACTGTGAAGCATAGCGAAGCGTTGTCCCTGGCCTACAGGCTGATGGACGAGACGCTGGAGGAGGACAAGCCTGTCGAGGAGATCGACTATGCGAGGGCGAGCCTGGCGAGGGCCCTTGCGAGGCTTGGGAGGCAGGGCGAGGCTGTGGCCCTGGCCGCCACCGTGAGGGGCAGGGGGCTCCG
>JALVKT010000195.1 GCA_027027675.1 Thermofilaceae archaeon
GCGGCGACCGCGTCGGGAGCGGCGGCCGCCACTATCCCGTAGGTTGCTGATAGGAACGAGTAGAAGAGGCCTAGAAGCACGTTGGACTTTGCCGCGGAGACGCTCCTCGCCGGCGTGAATCCTATGCGTACGTTTTTTCGTCTCGCCCTGTAGGCGGCCTCCGCGGCAACGACTCTAGCTATTTTCCTCGTCTCCATGCGTGCGCCCCCTCAGGGCCTCTATCATCTCCCTGTACTCGGCCGCGTGACCCGTTACCGAGAGGAAGACCTCCTCTAGCTCCTCGGCCCCGTAAAGCTTTTTCAGCTGTGCGGGCGTGCCTGTAGCCACTATGCTGCCCCTGTAGATTATTGCTATCCTGTCCGCGAGCGCCTCGGCAACGGGGAGTATGTGCGTGGAGAAGAGGACGGGCCTCCCGCGGGCCGCCTCGCCGCGCATCCACGTCTTCACCCTCGCAGCCGATATCGGGTCTAGGCCCGAGAAGACCTCGTCGAGCACGAGGTACTGTGGCTCGCGGAGCATTAGTACGAGTAGCATGAGCTTCCTCTTGTTGCCGTGGCTGAGCTCGCCGACGAGCTTTGACCCGTGCTCCCAGAGGCCGAGCTCCCTCGCGAGGCGCCCCACCGTGTCCCAGTCGGCGTCTACGCCGTAGATGTCCATCATGAAGCGGACGTACTCGTCTGCGCGTAGGCTTTCGAAGAGGACGGGCTCCTCGGGCAGGTACCCTACGAGGCGCTTGGCCGTGAGCGGGTCCGCGCTCGGCTCTACGCCGTCCAGGGCTACGCGGCCCTTGTCGGGGGTTACAAGTGCGATCGACATTTTTAGGAGCGTGCTTTTGCCGCTCCCGTTTGGGCCTAGGAGTGCGAAGACCTCTCCGGGGCTAACCTGGAACGACACGCCCCGTATCACGGGGGTGCCGGAGTAGGACTTCTCCACCCCCTCGTATACTATCAAGCCCAGGCCCCAATGGTACTACGGCTTGGCGGTAAATATGCATGGTTTAGGGGCTTCCAGGCTCCGCTGGAAGCTTGAAGGCGTCCGGGGGCACCGTCCACTTGAGGCTTGTAAGGACCATCTCGGTTCTCTGCACTAGGCGGCCGGAGACCCTCGTCTCCGTGACCAGCCTCGTGACCACGCCGTTGGGCGTCATGCATATGGCCACCTTGGCGGAGGCGGCGCCCTGCGGGGGCAGCGAGCCGCCCCAGCAGTAGGAGTACTGCCCGCCGATGGTTTTCGGCTGGAGCGGCGTGACGTTCTCCATCTTGAACACTATGGTTTTCAGGCTGTACCTCGCCGCCTGAACCACGCTTATCTCTGTGCACCTCCACTGAGCCCCTGGCGGTGCTCTGCAGTAATACGCCTTGTCGCCGAGGATCACAAGCTTCGTCTCCCCCTGGTCGCTCTTCGCGTACATCATGCTCTTCCCGTCCTGCCTCGCCTCAACCAGCGTGGCCGTCTTCTGGACCTGGCCGGCTGAAAGGGTGACCTTGTAGACGGCGTAGTGGTCGACGTTCTGCGCGGCCACCTCCTCGATGTCAGGCTGGGCCTTCTGGGTGAGAATGTAGAAGGCGAGTACGCTGGCAGCTATGAGTATCCCGGCGACTATCAGTACTCCGATGCTGACCCTGCCTCTCCTCACACCCAAAACTCGGAACCCACCTTTCCCGGGTGCCCGGGCCCCCTTATTGTTTTCTGTCAGCCTCAGGGTCCACGCAGAGAAGCCAGGGCTCGAGGAGCTCCTCGTCTATGGGCTCCGCCCCCTCCTCGGTCTCCAAGGCTGCCTTGAAGAGCAGGGCGTAGCCATCCTCGACCCTGAAGTAGACCTTTATGGCTGCCCCGCCCCTCCACTGGGTGCTCGGGGGCGGCGAGAAGCTTAGCTCCAGCAGGTCGCCCCTCCTCTCGACGGAGTAGCCTGCCTCCCCGGCGTACTCGAGCAGCTTGCCAAGCCTGACCCTGAGCGCCACTAGAACCACTCCCTCGGGTAGCGCCAGTCGGAGCCTAGGTCGCGCATCCCCACGTGGAAGACCTCGGGCGGCAGCCTCTTGTGCTGTGAGCGCTTGACGAGGCCTATCACCTTCTCGACGGTTTCAAGCCTTATTCCGAGGCGCTCAGCTATCTCCGGCTCCCTCAGCATCTTCTCGAAGCGGAGGTAGAGTATCTGGTCTATAACCGTGTACCCGACCCCCAGCTCGCCCTCAGCCGTCTGGCCTGGCCAGAGCCGCGGCGAGCTTGGCTTGTAGGCTATCCTCTCCGGGAGGCCGAGGTGGACTGCCAGCTCCCTCACGTGGGTCTTGTAGAGGCCGCCGATGGGGAGCACGTCGACCCCGCCGTCACCGTACTTGGTGAAGTACCCTATGAGGAGCTCGCTCTTGTCGCCGGTTCCTATGACGAGGCCGTTGTGCCTGTAGGCGCGCTGGTGGAGTATTATCATCCTCACCCTCGCGGTGGCGTTGCCCCTCTCAACCTTCGTCATGCCCCCCAGCTGCGCCTCGAGGGCCTCAACTATGGGGTCGACGTCTATCCTCTCCCAGTTCTCCTCGGGGACGCCCGTGTACTTCACCACGTAGAGGGCGTCCTCTATGTCCTCGGGGGGCGTGGAGTAGGAGGGGAGGAGGTAGAGGTAGGTGTTCTCCGGGCCCAGCGCCCTCGCCGTGAGGACCGCGGTGACGGCGGAGTCGACGCCCCCGCTAACCCCGACTATCCCGGCCCTCTTGCCCGCGTATTCCCTTACGTACCAGCGCAGCCTCCTCACGAGGTAGTCGGCGACCCTCTCAACGTTGAGCCTCGGAAGAACCCCGGCCACGCCCCCTCACCTCAGCCTCAGCAGGGCCTCGTGGACGTCACGCCTGTGGAGCTTGTAGCTGCTGAAGCGCCTGGCCGTGCGGAGCGCGTGTATGTCCAGGTCTACGACGAGGAAGTCCTCTTCAAGCTTCTTCGCCCTAGCCACAACCTCTCCCTCGGGGCTTACAACCATGCTTCCACCCCAGAAGTACTCCTCGTTCTCGGGCCCAACCCTGTTTACGAAGACGACGTAGGAAGCGTTTTCGACGGCGCGGGTAACCGCTATGGCCTCCCACACCCTCTCCGGGGGCGAGTCGCCCCTCCCGTAGAGGCCCCTGATGGGGCTGGCCGCGTGTATAACTATCACGTCGGCCCCCCTCCTCGAGATTAGCTCCGCGGGCTCGGGGTGCCAGGCGTCCTCGCATATTATGGAGCCGAGCCTCCACTCCCTCCACTCGAACACCCTCGCGTCCTCCACGCCGCCGGCGCGGAAGTAGCGGGCCTCCTCGAAGAGCCCGTAGTCGGGGAGGTAGAGCTTCGAGTAGAAGCCCTGCAGCTCGCCGCCGCACACGTATGCGACGCTGTTCTCGTAGATGCCCGTGCGGGCCTCCCTCACGAGGCCGGGCACGATGCACATGGGCTCCGCCCTGCCAACTATCTCGTTCAGCGCCTCCTCGGCGTCCTCGGATATCTCGTAGGCGATGTCCTTGAGCAGGTACCCGGTCAGCGAGAGCTCGGGGAAGACGAGGAAGTCGACGCCCTCCTTCTTCGCCAGCTCGATGTACATAACGTGTTTCTCAAGGTTCTCCTCCACGTTCCCGAGGAGGCTGTGCATCTGGGCTATTCCTACGCGGAGCCTCTCCTTCACGCCTATGGCCCCCCTGATAACCGCCCGGGCAGGTATATATTTTGGCGCGCCGCCTCCAATGTCCAGGTGACCCTCATGGCGGTGACCGCGACCCTCGTCTACGTGCTGGACGGAGACAGGGTGCTATTGATAAGGAAGAAGAGGGGGTTCGGCGCCGGGAAGGTTAACGGGCCCGGGGGGAAGGTTGACGAGGGCGAGGACATGTACGCCGCGGCCCTGAGAGAGCTCCGGGAGGAGACGGGGGTGGAGGCGGAGGAGCTGAGGTACCACGGGGTGCTCGAGTTCCGGGACATTGACGGCGGCCCCGAGATAATAGTCCACGTGTTCACGACGAGGAGGTTCCGCGGCGAGCCGGGGGAGAGCGGTGAGGCGAAGCCCTTCTGGAGCAGCCTGGAGGAGCTCCCGCTGGACGAGATGTGGGAGGACGACGGGCTCTGGCTTCCACACGTTCTCTCGGGCGCCAGCGTGTACGGCAGGTTCGTCTTTGAGGGCGGCTATGCCCGGCTGAAAAAGTGGGATGTGAAGTTCTACTAGCGGGGCAGGAGGATTGCCAGGAAGAAGAGGCCCATGTACATGTTTGCCATCTTGAACGCCCTGAACATCATCTCCCGGTAGTCCCTCCTGGCGGCCATGGCCGCGAACGCCGCCGAGGCCGCGAGCGGTATGAGCGCCACCACGAGGCCCACTAGTGATATGAGCCCCTCCAGGTACGCCGCCACCGAGAGGGCGGCCACGGCCGCCGCGACCGTCAGGACTGCCGCCACCGTCCGCGCCTCGCTCGTCACGGCGGGGAGCATGGGCACGCCTGCCCTGCGGTAGTCGTCCGCATAGTATGCGGCGAGCGTCCATATGTGGAGGCTGCTCCACACAGCAACTATGAGCATCAGCGTAAGGCCGCCGAGCCCTATGCCGCCCGTCGCCGCGGCCCACCCTCCAAGGGCAGGCATTCCGCCGGCGAAGCCCCCGACTATTGTGCTGAGCGGAGTCCTCCTCTTGAGTATGAGCGTGTAGGCCGCTATGTCGAACACGAAGCCGAGGGCGCCCGCGAGGGCCACATAGACGTTCACGAGTAGGCCTAGGAGTATGCCTGCGGCGAGCGCGGCCGCGCTTACGATTAGGGCTTCCCGCCTCGTCATCCTCTTGGATGGGAGGGGCCTGGTGCGCGTCCTGAACATTAGCGCGTCTATGTCCTCGTCGAAGAGCATGTTGAACCCCGTTGTCCCGGAGACCGAGAGGAGCATCGAGGCTAGGAGTAGCAGGGCGACGTATAGGCTTGGGCGCGGCGCGTAGGCGAGGTACGCTGCTAGGCCCGTGAAGACGAGCAGCGCCGTCTGTTTAAGCTTGAACAGCTCGGCTACGTCGGAGAGCCTCAATAAGGGGCACCTCTTTCTACGGCTTTTCAATGCTTGGCGGCTTATTATAGTCCTCCACGATGTAGACGGCCTGGAGGAGCCTGTCCCCTCCCCTATAATACACCACGAGGAAGCCGCGGGGCTCGCCGTTCTCGGAGAGGTGGACCAGTATCTCCGCGGTGTCTGGGCGGGGCGGCTTCACGTCGGGGTAGGCCATGGCGTAGAGGCTCGCGTATAGCTCCTCCGCGGTGACCGAGGGGCGGCCGCTGGAGACGACGACGATGCCGTCGTCCCTCCTGTGGAGCTCTTTCTCGGCTCCCTCCGCTGCCGCCTGGAAAGCCTTGTAGAGGACTGTGTCCTCGACGCTCCAGGACTTCCTCTTGGAGGTGAGGGGGCTGCCCTGATATATTATTATGAAGTGTGTCTTGTTGCTGTAGTACATGTACATCCTTGGAGCGCCCTGCGGGGGTTTTACGACCACAACAGATCTTAGCTCTCCCTTCTCCAGGTTCACCGAGCCGGTGACGTCCACCACGGTCTCGGAGCCCCGCATCCACGCGTGGATGTTCTCCCTGAACCTCCAGCCCCTGCTCCTCTCGAGCGAGTCGAGCGCCTGCCTGAGCATGGCGTCGGGGCTCGGCCCCGCGCTCCGCGCCGCGACTAGTATCACTAGGAGGGCTGTCGCCACGGCCGCGGCCAGCGCGACGCCGACGAGCTTTGTGTGCTCGGACTTTATGCGCCTCACAAATCACACCGGGTAGGTCTAGCCCGTGCCTGGAGAAAAACTTAGCCCTCACGGAGGGCGGGAGCCTTATCACTCCCCCCGGCGATGATATAGTGGTGGCGCGCGATGAAGGCGGCCGTGCTCGTGGAGGACTACTTTGACGAGAGGGAGCTCATCTTCCCGCTTTACAGGCTGCAGGAGCTGGGGTTCGAGGTGGACCTCCTCGCGCCCAAGCCCGGCCTCTACCACGGGAAGAACGGGTTCCCCCTAAGGGTCGACGCGGCGGTAGACCCTGGCAGGGCGGGGGAGTACAGGCTGGTGTGGATACCCGGCGGCTACGCGCCCGACAGGCTTAGGAGGAGCAGGGAGGTACTCGAGTTTGTGAGGCGCGTGTACGAGGCTGGCGGCGTTGTAGCCGCGGTGTGCCACGCGCCCTGGGTGCTCATATCGGCTGGGATAATAAGGGGGAAGCGTGTGGCCGCGTACTACGCGATACACGACGACGTGAGGAATGCGGGCGCCGTGCTTGTCGAGGAGAAGGCTGTCAGGGATGGGAACCTGGTGACGGGCACCGACCCCTCGGCCATGCCGGCCATGATACGTTACATAAAGGAGGCCCTTGGAGTTAAGGAGTGCTGATAGTCAATAAAAAATCTTTAATTTTTTGCGGCTAGGGTTCAAGCCTCACGGAAGCCTTCTCCAACCCCTCGTCGAGGAACTTGAGGCTCACCATGGGGCCGTACCCGGAGAGGTCTATGCTTTCCCGCCCCGGAGACAGGGATACGCGGTCGGCATCGTAGCCCACGGGGGGCATCGAGGCGTCGTAGCTCCTCAGCTCCAGAGTGCCGCCGCGCCTCGTGTAGAGGGTGAGCCTGGCCTCCCGGTACCCCGTGAGGGGTATGCCGCCCCACCACCTGCCGGAAACCATCCACCCCGGCGCCGAGGCGTAGAGGGGCGGAGGGGCCCTCTGGATAATATCTGAGGGGAGGGGCAGCACGTCTCTCCACCCGGCCTCGACCGGCGCCGCGTCGAGGGCCTCGTAGTTCGCCGTCGTCGACGTACCCAGGAGGATCCACCTGCCGGCCGATTCAATCGATGTTATGCGGGCTCCCAGGGCGGCGACTACCTTGACCTGGGGTGGGGCGATGTAGAGTAGGACGCTTGGGGCCACGGTTGTGTTGCGCTCCCGGGCCATCTCCTCTTCGGCCTTGTTCCTCGGGTAGAGTAGGCCGTGCGAGTAGCTGTTGTAGGCGACGAGTACGCCGCCGCCGAGGGTCACCGTGTTCGTCCTGAGGGGGCCGTACCCAGAGGGGCCGAAGTCCATGAGCCTGTAGTACCACATAGGCTCCCCGGCGACGGGGTTGCCGGCTATGAAGCCGCCGCGGATGAAGTGCAGGTACCTGCCGTAGGCTGACGCTGCACATCCCGACAGGGGCGTCGAGGAGTGGGGGGCTCCGTCCACGCTGTGCCCCTCATAGTCCACGCCTACGCGGAGCCACCTGCCCTCTACGAGGTCTAGGCACTGGACTTCGCGGACCCCGTCTCTCCACGCCTTCATGGAGTCGAAGCAGGCGTGGTCGTAGTGCAGCGCCCCTTTGAGCGCCCTCCTGGGGCTGAGCTGGGCCGCGGCGCCGCCGCGCCTGGGGAGGCTGTACACGCCGAGCCTTAGGTGCCCGTCGCCGCGGGCCAGTAGGAGCCTGTCGTTTACGGGGTCGTAGATTATGTCTGTGACCTCGCCGGCCCAGACGTCTCTCTCCCCCACGCCCTCCTTCCAGAGAAGCCTCACCTCGTCGTCGGCGACGCTGTACGAGTGGACGTGGCTGTACTTGTTGTAGAATAGGACGAAACCGCCCCTGCCCCTGCGGCCCCCGAAGACTGCCGGCGCGTGAACCCACCCCCCGAAGAATATTTCGTCGTCCACGGCGTCTACCGCGTTGTAGGTGTCGCCCCCGGAGACGGGGAGGTAGCCCACCTTCTCGAACCGGTAAGTGCGCAGCCCATGCTCCCCGTAGAACCTGGCTTCTGCCTCGAAGGCCACCGTGAAGTACAGGATGTCTCTGTGGAACTTGAGCCCATATATGCCTCCGGAGCCCCACTCGGGGGCTCTCCGGGGAGGTATCCTGGAGAGACGGGATATTATATTGTCTATGCCTCCCATACTCCTACACCATACCATCGTAGAAGGGTAAAAAATGTGGGGGCTCGCCCTAGCCCTTCACCGTCCAGCCGACCATGCCCCTTATGAAGTATTTCTGGAGGAACGCGTAGAGCAGGAGGGGCACGAGCATGGTGAGCACGCTGCCGGCTGAGAGGAGGCCCCAGTCGATGTGGTACTCGCCCCTGATGTAGGCGACCTTCTGCGTCACCACGTACTTGTCGGGGCTTATGAGGAACATGAGGGCGAAGAAGAAGTCGCTCCACACCCACGTGAACTGGATGACCGATGCTGAGAGGAGGGCCGGCATGCTCAGCCTGAGCACTATTGTGAAGAAAATGGTGAAGTAGCCCGCGCCGTCCACCATGGCCGCCTCCTCTATCTCCCTTGGGAGCATCTTGAAGAAGTTGTGCATGAAGAATGTTATCCACGCCAGCCCCCACGAGCTGTGTATGAGTATGAGCCCGAGGAAGGTGTTGATGAGGTGCGCGTTCCTCAGCATGAAGTAGAGGGGTATCACCACCATCTGCTGCGGCACGGCCATTATGAGCAGAAGGGTTAGGAAGAGGTAGTTCTTAATGGGGAAGCTGAAGTGTGAGAAGCCGTACGCCGCCATGGCCGCGAGGAGTATGGGTATTATCGTGCTCGGGATAGTCACTATGAAGCTGTTGAGGTATCCCTGGAGGAACGCGTAGGCGGGGTCGAAGAGCACCTCCACGTAGTTGTTGAGTGTGAAGTGGCCGTAGGGCGTCCACCAGCCGTGGACGACTACCTCGCTGAACGGCCTAACACTGACCATGAGCAGGCCCACGACTGGCAGCGCCCACACCACCGCGAGGGCCCAGACGACCGCGTTGGTTAAAAGGCCCGTCAAGCTAACCCTTCTCACTCTTCCTCACCTCGCGGATAAACCATATACCCGGTATCAGCGTGAGCAGGGCCAGGATTATCGAGACCGCGGCCGACCTGCCATAGTCGAGGGCTCTGGCGAAGTAGAGGTACATTACAAGGGCGAGGACGTTTGAGGCCCCGCCGGGCCCGCCGAACGTGCTCACGTAGACTATGTCGAATATCTTGAGGTCCCAGAGGACGGTCATTATGACCGCTATTATAATGGCCGGCTTGAGCTGCGGCACAACTATCCTTGAGAATATCTGCCACGAGTTCGCGCCGTCTATCATCGCCGCCTCGATGGTGCTGGTTGGCACGGACTCGAGGGCGGCCGCGAAGACCGTGAGGTTGAAGCCTGTCCAGAGCCACACGGCGCCCAGTATTAGTGCGAAGAGGGCTGTCTGCGGGTATATCAGCCAGTCCTTGGCCAGTATGCCCTTGAAGCCTAGGAGCGCGAAGAGCCTGGGAAATATTCCTATGAACTCGTCGTACATGAAGCGTATGAGCAGGCCGCCCACGATCATCGGCACAACCATTCCGAGGAACATTATCGACTTGACTATGGAGCTGCCCCGCACGGAGCGTAGCAGGTACGCTAGGACGAGGCCTAGCAGTATCGACAGGGGGAGGTGTATCGCTATCCAGATGAAGTTGTGTATCATCGCGCCCCAGGGCGGCGGCCGGGGCATTCTCCTGAGGTAGACGAGGGCCTTCTCCGGCGACGTCTCTGTTATAACTTTCACGTAGTTGTCCAGGCCGAAGCCGTTCTTGGTCTCGAAGCTAATAATAACCGTGCCTATGATGGGCGTGATAACGAAGATTGCTATTAGGATGTACGCTGGCAGAGTGAAAAAAAGAAAGTACCTTTTCTCCCTGAAGGGCATGGCCTACCAGCCCTGAACTCTCAGCCCTTGCAGGCCGGGTGCTGCTCGGTCAGGGTCTGGAGTACGCTGTCCACCTGGTCCGGCTGCACCCACAGCAGCTTAAGCTGGTCCCAGAAGAGCGTCTGCCAGTCGCCGCCCACCGTGTCGTCGAGGTCGGGCACTATCTTCATGTTCCTCTCCTTGATCTTGTTGTAGACGCTCTTCATCGGCGTCCATATGACGTCGACGCTTACGCCCTTCCAGGTGGGGATCTTCCCTGCAGGCCCGGAGACGTGCACCGCCTGGCCTTCAGTTGCTATGTACTTGAGGAAGATTATCGCCGCCTCCTTGTGCTTGGTGAACTTGGGTATGAAGGCGTAGTCCGTCCCGCCCACCACCGCCTTGCACCCCGGCAGCGGGAAGAAGTCTATGTCCGTCGGGTCCTGAACCCTGCCTGCGATCCACGTGCCCATGAAGTAGAGGGCGTACTCGCCGGCCCACCAGCGCTCGACCGCGGAGGTCCACTCCATGGGCTCGCTGAAGTATCCCTCCTTTATGAGCGGGACAAGCTTCTCCTTGAATATGGCTTCTACCTCTGGGTCGGTGAACTTCTTCTTGCAGCTTATGAGGTCGTACTGGAGCTGCGGGCCGCCGAAGGTTATGAGGAAGTGCTCTGTAATGTCGCTCTCAGGCCAGCCTACCCCGTCGCCGGTGACTATCGGGTTCTTGATGCCGGGTATCTGCTTTATCTTCTTCAGGAGGGCCACGAACTCGTCCCACGTCTGCGGCTCCTGCAGCCCATGCTTCTTGAAGAAGCTCTTCCTGTACCAGAAGCCAGGCTTGAGCCACATTGTGAAGGGCGCGCCCCATATCTTGCCGTCCCACTTGACGTTGTTAACCACTCCTCCGATGTACTCGTCCTCCTTAACATAGCTGGACACGTCCTCCACGTAGCCCTTCTGGGCCATCTTTACGATGAACCATGCCCAGGGGGTGATTATCACGTCTGCGGGCGTAAGCCCGGACTCAAACTGTACGGGGAGGATCTGGGCGAGGTCCTCCGCCCTCTTTGTGAGATACTTTATCTTAATGTTAGGATATTTCTTCTCGAATTCCTGGATTACCTTTGAGAAGTACTCCGCGCTTTTGCCCGACCAGGGGCCTATTACTACGAGCTCTACCTGCTCCTGTGGCTGAGGGGTCGGGGCAGGCTTCCCAAGCTCCCCGACTCTCTGCTCGAGGGCTCCCACCTTGGATTCTAGCTCGGATATTTTCCCGTTTAGGGTGTTAATTTTCGCTTCGAGGGCGCCTATCTGGGAGTAGAGGAGCGCTATAGCGGCTAGGGATACTAGAAGTGCTATGAGCGACAGGGCTATGGCAGCCTTTAGAAGGCCTCCCTGGCTGCTCATTTTTTCTCAAATATTTTTTCTGGGAATAATATATAAAGAATTCTTTCTACAGATTTCACAGAAATTTCAATAAATAATAGTAATAACTTCTACTATTATGTATAATGCAATGTATACGTTTATTGCATATTTCTGAACTATTGCACATAATTTAGTATATAACACGCCATAACAGCAATGAATGAATAATACATAGAGTTAGTAAAAAACTATTGTTATATGTAAGTATGGGAGAAAGATTTTATTATAAGATAGCTAAATACGCCGTATTTACACAAATATGATAAAATATTTAAGGGCACGAAATAACCTTACAAGATAGCAATGGCAAGCGTATCAGTAAAAAACCTTGTAAAAAAGTTCGGGAAGGTCGTAGCGGTAGACCACGTGTCCTTCTCCGTCAATGACGGCGAGTTCGTGGTTCTGCTTGGGCCCAGCGGCTGCGGCAAGACGACGACGCTGCGCCTAATAGCGGGCCTAGAGTACCCCGACGAGGGGGAGATATGGATTGGTGACAGGCTTGTGAATGACCTGCCGCCCAAGGATAGGGACGTGGCTATGGTGTTCCAGAACTACGCTCTCTACCCCCACATGACGGTTTACGATAACCTCGCCTTTCCCTTGAAGGTGAGGAAGGTGCCGCGGGACGAGATTGACAGGAAGGTTCGTGAGGTGGCAAAGCTCCTGCAGATCGAGGAGCTTCTCGATCGTAAGCCTGCTCAGCTTAGTGGTGGTCAGCAGCAGCGCGTAGCCCTTGGGAGGGCTCTTGTGAGGGAGCCGAAGGTTTTCCTAATGGATGAGCCTTTAAGCAACCTTGACGCGAAGCTGAGGATCTATATGAGGGCGGAGCTTAAGAGGCTCCAGCGGGAACTCGGCATAACAACCATCTATGTCACGCACGACCAGGCCGAAGCCATGACGATGGCGGATAAGATTGTTGTTCTCAAGGATGGTAGGATACAGCAGATTGGCAGGCCGGAGGAGCTCTATAATAAGCCTGCAAACGTGTTCGTCGCCGGCTTCATAGGCGCGCCGCCGATGAACTTTATGGACGCCTCTGTGAAGGAGGAGGGCGGCAGGCTTGTCCTGGATACGGGGATTTTTAGGATTGAGCTTCCCGACTACATGGCCGAGGCGCTGAGGAAGGCCGGCCCGCCGAGCGAGGTTATCGTGGGTGTTAGGCCTGAGCATATAACTGTGGACGGGGACGGGGTGGAGGTGGAGGTCTTCGTCACCGAGCCGCTGGGCGGGGAGACGATTATAGACTTTAAGCATGGGGACAAGATTTTGAAGATAAAGTATCCGGGCCTTTTCAAGGCTAAGCCTGGAGACAAGATAAGGGTCAAGTTTGACGTGGACAATATACACGTCTTTGACAAGAAGACTGGGAAGACTATAGTCTAATCCCACTTTTTAGCCCGGAGAGCCGCATCCGGAGAAGAGCTTGGGTGGGTAAAGCTTTCTCTCCTCAAGGGTTTTCTCCCACTCGGGCCCCCTTGGAGGCCCGCTCCACACGATTTTTCCGTCCTCTATTATGTGGGCCTTGTCGGCTAGGGCTTCGGCGAGCCAGATGTTCTGCGTCGAGAGCAGGATGGACGTTCCTTGGCGGTGGAGCCGGCACAGGAGGGCTAGTAGTGACGCCGCGCCGGGCGGGTCTAGGCCTGCGAGGGGCTCGTCTAGGAGCAGGAGGCTCGGCTTGTAGACGAGTATTGATGCTAGGGCGACTCTCTTTTTCTCGCCTAGGCTTAGCGTGTGGATGGGCCTGTTGAGGAGGTGCTTTGCTCCCACGAGCCCCGCGTACTCCTCTACGAGCGCGTGCAGCTCGTCTCCCTCGACGCCTAGGAGTCTGGGCGCGAAGGCTATTTCGTCGAAGACTGTGGGGTTGAAGAGCTGGTCGTCGGGGTCTTGGAATAGGAGTCCGATGTGTCTGCGCGCGTTGGCGGGGTTTCGGGAGACGTTTATCCCGGCAACGAGTACTTCTCCCTGCTGGGGCTTTAGGAGGCCTGCGGCCACTAGCAGCAGTGTTGTTTTTCCGCTGCCGTTGTAGCCGAGGAGGGCGGCTGTTTCTCCCGGCTTTAGGGAGAGTGTTACGCCTTTGAGGGCCTCGGGGCCGCCCGGGTACGTGTAGTGTACGTCTCTGATGTGGAGCGCCTCTACCATGGTGTGAGCACCGTGGCCAGTAGGAGTATGGGGGGCATGGATATGAATAGGGCGTCGATGGGCGTGGGCCTGGGGGCCCGCCTCTCCCTGTGCCGGCCTATGCTCCTGGCCTCCATGGCCATGTAGACCGCGGAGGCCTTCCTGTAGGCCTTGAGTAGGAGGCCGCCGACTACCGTGGAGACCGCGTAGAAGGCCTTCTGCCTCCCTACAAGTCTGGCTTCCCGGGCGGCGAGCATTTTCGCGGCTTCCCGCAGGAAAAGGGGGATGTACCTGAGGAGCACTGCTAGGTCTAGCGCTAGCGTTTCCATGCCGAGGGCTGAGAGCGCGTCGAGTATGCCTCTCCAGCCGAGTACTGCGGTCATAGCTGCTAGGTAGGCTGTGGAGGAGGTGCCTCTGAGTATGAAGGGTATCGCTTGCGGCGAGTGGAGGAGTAGGAGGGGGAGCGATATGAGGGTGAGGGCTGCGGCGGTGTACGCTGTGAGGATCGCCCATTCGCGTAGCTTCTGCCTGGCATAGAGCGCGAGGGCGGCTGCGGCCGCCAGGCCTATAAGGTAGGTCGCCGCGTGGGGGGAGAGTGCTATTAGCGTGGAGGAGGCCAGGCCTCCGAGAAAAACGTATTCTGGTGTGAAGGGGGCGTCCACGCCTCCTGAGAGCTCGTCGACGACACGGGCCGCCTCTTTAAGGTACTTTTCCAGTAGCACTGTCTCCGCCACCCATGTACCTTGCCAGCGCGTAGCCCAGGGCGGCCACGATGGCGACTCCCATGAAGCCTGAGACTATGTATCCGAGCCAGTCGGGCAGGCCGGGCACCGTGTAGTCGAGGAAGGGGGTCCAGTTGGTCTTCTCGGTGAGGTCGTGGAGGCCGAGCTTCTCAGCCGCCACGTCGAGGGGCTCGTGGTAGCCCACCAGTGCTGCGAGGTAGACGCCGAAGAGGGGGCTTATGACTACGAGGAGTACTACTAGGGCCCACTTCTTGTCCATACTTTCACCCCAGCCGTGCCTGCTGGGCGCCCAGCAGGTATGGAGCCCTGTACTCGAGGTACCTGTAGGCTAGCGCGGTTATAGCGCCCTCCACCACGCCGAGCGCCGCGTGCCAGCCGCCCATCACTGGGAGGGTTATCTGTAGCCCGTAGGGCGTGTACGCGGAGACTCCGAGCTCTATCCCTGCCGCTATCCCGGCGAGGGTTATGCCCAGCCATGCGCCGAGGAAGGCGGCTAGGGTTTTGTGGCGTGGGGGCGCCGCCTTGTAGACCGCGTAGCCTACGAGTACGTCAATTACGGCCATGTTTAACAGGTTGGCTCCGAGGGTTGTTATGCCTCCGTCGTGGAAGACGAGGCACTGGACGAGGAGCACTAGGAACATTACGAGGTATCCGCCCCAGGGGCCGAGTAGTATCCCGGAGAGGGCTCCGCCGACGAAGTGGAGGCTCGTCCCGCCGGGGATTGGCCAGTTGAGCATTTGGGCCGCGAAGACCGCGGCTGCGAGGACGGGGATTAGGCTCCTCTTTTCGCGGGGTATCTCCTTGGCCTTGGAGAATGCGTAGAGCGTGTATGGTATAATGAAGGCGTAAGTCGCCCCGCAGACGAGTGGGTCGAGGAAGCCGTCCGGGATGTGCATTGTCCCGCCGGAGCCATTATCACAGTATTACATAAAAATATTACCGTAATACTTTGAGGGCGGCCTCGACAGCAGCCAATACTCCGCGCAGCTGGAGCTCCAGGGGCATGGAGGGCGCGTTGCCCTCGAGCGCCATTTCAGGCGTCAGGGGGAGATGTATGAAGCCGACCGCAGCGCCCCTCCCCGCGTGGTGCAGCGAGAGGTAGAATATGTAGTTGCACAGGTAGGTTCCGGCGGTGTAGGAGAGCCTCGCCGGCACGCCGGCCCTCCGCGATGCATCGACCATCTCCTCCATGGGTGCCGTGGCGAAGTAGGCTGCCGGGCCCCCGGGCACGACGGGCTCGCCCCTCTTCTCCACGCCCTCCACGTCCGGCCCGGCATCTGCGATGTTGACGGCCACTTTCTCCATCCTCAGTGCTGGCGCCGAGGCCGCTAGGCCGAGGTGGAGTGTGAGCCTTGGTGAGATGGCGTGTATCTCCGCCACCGCTTCCAGGGCGGCCCTGTATGAGACCGGGAGTATCTTTGACTCTACGCGCTGCCCGGCTATGACTCGTCCGTGGAGCAGCTTGGCCAGCTCTTCTGAGGGGTTGTGCTTGTGCCTTCCCCAGGGCTTGAAGCCGGTGACCACTATCATGTTACTCGCCTAGTAGCGGCACTGCTAGGGCCACGGCTACCTGTGGGGCCAGAACCCACGGCAGGGTCTCCGCGACCCTTGAGAAAACCTTTGGCTCTATCTCCTCGCCCCTTGTGGTTGACGCGCCCACAGCTATCTTCGAGGGCGACGCCATGCTTCCCACCCCGCCTCCCGTGTTCTGGAGGGCCAGTATGCGTAGCCTGTAGTGCCCGAGGAGCCTGGCGTAGCTGTCCTGGAGGACGGCGAATACGACGTTGCTCGTGGTGCAGCTTCCCGTGAAGTACGCTCCGAGGGCGCCTACGACCGGTACGAGGTAGAGGTACGCCTGGCCTGCCGCCTCGGCTATGAGCTGGGCGAGGGCGAGCATGTATCCTCCCCTGGCCGCCATCTGGGCCGCGGCCGCGAAGAGGGTTATGGCGACCACCGGCTTCCAGGCCATCTTGAGGGCGTCGTGGACGGGCTTTAGCCCTCCGCTCCGCGTCGCCGCCTGTACGGCGAGGCCCGTGGCGGCTATGAGCGTGGCTGTGACTGCTAGCCCGCGGTAGCCTAGGTAGAAGCTCGTGGCTAGCACGAGTGTTAGGAGTATGTAGGGTGTCAGCCCCCTGAGCACCTTTGCCGCCCCCTCGAGGCCCGTGGACTCTATGAGTGCAAGAGTGAAGAGGGTTATGCCGGCCACGCTCCCGGTTATGGGGCCGAGGGCCATGGCTATGGGTACCGTTATGAAGGACATGAGGGAGTATATGGCCGCCCTTAGGGGGTGGGTGCCGAGCATCCTCGCTATTGCTGCGACTGCGACGGCCATGGAGAATGACATGTAGACGCCTGTGAGCGCCGCCACCTCGAATAGGGGGGCTCCCGTGAACTCGGCGAGGACGGCTGTTGGAACCCCCATGCTGGCGAAGGGTACGGCCCACACGTGCCCCACCATTACCGCCGCCACCGCCGTCTCGGCCGGCACGCCTGTGGCGTAGAGGAGGGGTGCTACCACGGCCACTGGTATGCCGTAGCCCGAGACCCCCTCGATGAAGCCTGCGAAGAAGACTGCGAGTGCTAGCTGGAGTTCTTCGAGCCCCTGCAGCTGTGAGGCGAGTCTTTCTTCGAAGCCTGCCCGCTTGTAGACGTTGTAGAAGTATATGGAGGAGAGGACTACGGCGCTTATCAGGGCCCCTATCCTGGCCCCGTCCAGCATGTAGGGGATGGCTTTGCCTTGCATAGCTGACGTGTAGTAGGCCAGCGCCATGTAGGCGAGCGTCGCGGCTGCCGCCTCTGCGGCGCTCCTCTTTAGGAGGCCCATCGCGGCGACGGGTATTATCACGGCTGCGAGGCCGTGTATCGCCGCCAGGGGTACGTGCATCAGTGGGTGTGGAGGGTGCGTGTATATTAGTTGCTTGGCGGCGTCTCGCTTATCAGGAGGCCTATATGTACATGTAATGATATGATGGGGTGCGTGGAAGCAGCTGCTCTCACATGTCCATCGTCGAACACGTACATGGTGCTCATAAAGCCCGAGTGCGCGAGCCTCGTCGAGGCAGCGATCAGGGCGAGGGGGCACGTCGTCTACGAGGCTGGCGGCGTGGTAGGCGCTAGGGTCGGGGAGGCGAGTATAACGTTTATCAGGCCGACAAGGCTTCTCGTAAAGCTCCCCCTGGAAAAAGGTTTAAGCGAGTTTTTGGCGGAGCTTCTCGGCCCAGGCTTGGAGGAAAAATAGCTTCAGGGAAAAAGGCTAGTATTTTACCTCCATGATGCCCAGCTCTTCCAGGCGGCCGGCAACCTTTACAGCCCAGTATGTGGTTACGCGCAGCTTCTCCTCTATCTCCGAGAGCTGCACCTCGCTTTTCCCCTGGAACAGCTTTTCCGCCTCCCCCACAAGAATGTCCACTATGCGGTCCCTGCTCATGTTGTAGTAGTCGGCCAGTATGACCGCCTCCCCCGGGTCCACCCCAAGCACCTCCCTTACGCTCGCCGGATCCATTGTTTCGGGAAGCTCCCCCTTCTCCCTAGCCTTGTCCACGAGCGAGGCGAGCTTTTCCTCGAGAACCTCTCTCGGCGGTATCGAGGATAGCAGCGCCAAGTCCACGTCCATCGCCACCCGCCTCCCCGCCGCCCGGTACTTCTTGTACACTTTGCCTCCCCTCCTGTAGGGCACCGCCCTTACGAGGCCCGCGGCCGCCAGCTTGTCTATGTGGGAGAGTATTGTGGGGAGGGTCAGTCCGAGCCTTTTCGCCAGCTCGCTGGCCATCAAGCCGTCCGGGGACGCGAGCAGCTCCCTGAGTATTGCGCGCCTCGAGTCGCTGGCCAGCGCCTCCGTCACGAGGAGCGCTAGTAAGGGCCTGTTGCGGGGTACCCTGATGCTCATTGTCCCGTAACCCTTATCGTTATGTGGCTGTTCGACGCGTCCACTGTTAGCAGGTAGGGGCCGCTTCCGAGCTCCGCGGTTCCCATTGTGAGCTGGTAGCTGTAGTCGCCCTCGACGTTTACCACGCCGCCCATCGAGGATAGCTTGAGCCTCACGCCGCTCCCACCGTGCTTGACGACGAGGGTCACGTAGCTGTTGAGGAGTTTCATGCTTGAGGAGCGGTTGCCCGTCGCGGCGAGGACTACTGTGAACCTGCTGTTCACGGCCTTGACGTGTAGGGTAGCGTTTGTCGCGACGGCCGCCTTGGAGTTTACGAGTTTCAGCTGGACATCCCTTACCGTGTGGGGGATCCTTATCCTTACTACGCCACCGTTAGCCTCTACGTGGAGCACGCCGTCCTCGACGTATGCGCTGTGGAGTCCCACCGCTGAGACCGTAATGTTGTCCTGGGGGGCCTCGTCGAGCACTACAACGCTGTTGGCAGCCGATACCTGCACCGTGGGGGCCGCTGGGTAGGTGGCTGTCTTGTTGCCCGTAGACGGCACGGTGGGCCACGTCCCCCCGCGGGGCAGGATGTGTGGGAGCGGGGATGGCGGGGGCGCCACGAGGGGCGTTATGACCGCTAACACCGCTATCGCGACCGCTATGAGCCCGGCTATCCTTTCAGGCCTCCTCCACTCGGACACTTAGACCACCTCGAGTATCTTTATGGCTGCTACGAGGACGACTACTTTGGCTACGTCCCAGGAGAGTACTGCGAGGAGCGCCTTGCCGGTCGATATCCCGTGGCTCTCGGAGACTCCAAGGGAGAAGAGGTAGATGTGCCAGACCCACGTGAGGAGGGCGAGCGCTACGAGCACGAGTATGCCTGCGAGGAAGTTTAGCGCTGCGACTATGCATCCGGCCAGCATGAATGTGAGGGAGACCCATGTGTAGCCGTTTATGAGGAGTACCTGGCTGAGCTCCCCGGCGCCGCCGAGGAGCCTTGCGGCCGCATGGGTTACGAGGCCGCCTACGAAGAAGTTGATGAGGTCGTGTGTGAGGCCTATCATGAGGATTGAGCCTATTATCGCTGGCGCCGCGTAGCTGTGTGTGAGCTGCGTCACAAGGCTCGGCATGGGGAAGAGGGGGAGGACCGCTGAGACGAGCCTGGTGATTATGAGCGCCACGGAGAGGGAGAAGGAGGCTGAGAAGAGCACTACGATGAATATTGACTCGGCGAAGCGGCCTGCCCCGTGCAGCAGTGTTGTCACTGTTTCCTCCGGCTTTACCAGTAAGCCTCCAATCTTGTCTATGGTTCTAATCATCACTTAGATTAGAAACTAAGTTAGATTTAAACCTTACCTGCGCCTCCGCCACACATATACCGCCACCGCGGCCGCCGCCACAGCAGCTGCGAGAAGCAAAACCTCAGGTCCCCCGCCGGGCCCGCCTTCAGCCTCCCCGCTGCGGGAAGCATTAACGCTCTCCACGCCGCGTTTCTGCTTCGCCGCGCTCGGCTTCGACTCGCCTCCCTTCTTGGGGGTTCCCCCCGTGACAGGTGGAGCAGGCTTTTCTCCGCCGCGCTTGTTGGCTGCGCCTTCCAGCGTGTAGATTGCGGTGAGGCTTCCATCGAGCCCCGCTATGAGGAGTGTGTAATGGTTGCTGCCGCCGCT
>JALVKT010000196.1 GCA_027027675.1 Thermofilaceae archaeon
CAGGTAGCTGTAGGCGACCCGCCTGCCCCCTACGTAGACGGCTGCCCGCGTCCCCGTGGTCCCCTGGTCGATTACGAGTACCGGCTCCACACGTTATACTCGCGGCCAGCGCTATATCTAGGCCCCGGCCCCTGGCACAAGCTTATCCGCCGCAAGCGTAGCGAGGTTGGACGGACTCCCCCTCCCCGGGGGAGATTGTGCATCAAGTGCCGCGCCGGCCAGTTTCTGGCTGTTTGGATAAGCGTTCCCAGCCCCTCGGCGGCAGCTGAAGGGTCTGGGTGGTAAAAAGCGTGGCGCCCAGGCTACTCCAGCGTGCGCCTGATGGCCCGCGCGGAGAGGTAGAGGAAGAGCAGCGTCTCGGCGGCCATGAGCGTGGCTGAGGCTAGGGGCGGCGTCTCGCTGGCCCCCAGGTAGGCGTACCTCATCAGCTCCGCGGAGTACGTGAGGGGCATGAGGTAGGCCAGGGCCCTCAGGGGCGGGGGCATGGCTGTGAGCGGTATTATTATGCCTGAGAGGAATATCATCGGCAGCCTCACCATGTTAAACGTCGTCATAATCCTCGTCGGGTCCTTCACCGCGAAGGCCAGGAGGAGGCCGAAAGAGGCTGAGTGCACCGCCGCTAGCAGGGTCGCCAGGAGGAGCAGCGCCATGTTGGCTGGGGGAGCGCCTATCAGCGGCAGAACAACTGAGAGCGATATGAAGAAGGCTATGAGGCCGAACACTATGCCCCCGAACGACTTGCCAAGGGCTATGGAGACCAGCCTCGTGGGGAAGAGGAGGAGCCTCTCGAAGGAGCCGAACCTCCTCTCAAACATTATCGAGCTACCCGTCATCGACGTGCTGCTGAAGAACACTGAGAGGGCGAGGAGGCCCGGCGCCACCCACGCCGAGTAGACACCCCTCTTCACGAGAAAGGCCGCCGTGAACACCACCGGGAACAGGAGCCCCCAGCTCACAGTTGCCGGCTTCATGTAGTACTCCCTAACGTCCTTCTTCGCAATGTAGTACGCGTGCAGCAACACCTCGATCAACGCCCCCCACCCTCGCCTATTATCTTGAGGAAAACCTCCTCCGCGTCCGCGCCCCTAAGGCTCAGCGCCTCCAACCGCAGCCCCCTCTCCACGGCGAAGTCCAGGATGCTCCTCAGGGCCCTCAGGGAGTCCTCCACCACTAGCTTCACGTAGCTCCCAGCCGCCTCCGCGTGGGCGACGCCCTCCAGCCGCGAGAGCTCCTCGGGCGCCGGGTTTCTCGGGGAAAAGCTTACCTCCACCACCTCGCTGGCGGCGAACCTCGACCTGAGCTCAGCGGGCGTCCCCACGGCGACCAGCCTGCCCCTGTTAATCACGGCTATCCTGTCGCACAGCTCGAACGCCTCGTAGATGTTGTGCGTCGTAAGGAATATCGTGAGGCCCTCCCTGTTCAGCCTCTTGAGGAGCCCCCACACGCGCCTCCTGCCCAGCACGTCAAGCCCAATCGTCGGCTCGTCGAGGAAGAGGAGCCTCGGCCTGTGCATGAGAGCCGCCGCGATGGTGAGCCTCCTCTTAAGCCCCCTCGAGAGGGCCTGGAACTTCACGTCCCTAAACCTCTCCAGGCCGAAAAACCTCAGCAGGTACTCGGCCCGGCCCGCCCTCTCCCCCCGCGGGACGCCATACATCTCCCCGTGGAACACCAGGTTCTCCCAGCAGGTAAGCTCAGAGTACAGGTTTGAGGAGTCAGGCACAAGCCCCATAGCCGCCTTCGCGCCCAACGGGTCCCTCTCAACGTCATGCCCCAGTATCCAAGCCCTCCCCGAGGATATCCTCGTAAGCCCCGCGAGCATCCTCACAGTCGTAGTCTTGCCAGCCCCGTTCGGGCCCAGGTAGCCGAATATCTCGCCAGGCTTCACGCAGAAACTGACGCCGTCAACAGCCCTGAAGTCGCCGTAAAGCTTTGTTAGACCCTCAGCCTTGCAGACGCAGCCGCCACCCATATGTAGGGCCGCATAGCCAAACAGTAGCGCCCAGCATATGTTTATTGGTTGTAAGCTCCCCCTGGGAAGCGCCGGCCCAGCCGGACGCCCCGCCGGGGGATGGCGGGCTTTGATAAAAACCGGGGTTGTGCGCGAAACGGAACATCAATGTTTAAATAATATTGAAGAGGCCTTGAAGACAATGAGCCTGATAGACGAGTTCAAAGAGTTTATAATGCGCGGCAACGTCCTCGACCTCGCCGTCGGCTTCATAATGGGCGTAGC
>JALVKT010000197.1 GCA_027027675.1 Thermofilaceae archaeon
AGGCGAGAACCGTCATTATGTCTGCGCCGGCCTCCAGGGCCATGCGGGCCTCTAGGGCGCCGGTGTCGGCGGTCTTCGTGTCGGCTACGAGGAGCTTGCCCGGGAACTCCGCCCTGAGCCTCCTAACGGCATCCATCCCGACGGACTTTATAAGCGGTGTACCAGCCTCTATGACGTCGAAGAAGCCGGCGGCGGCGCGCGCAACCCTCAAAGCGTCTTCGAGGCCTGTAAAGTCGAGCGCAAGCTGCAACTGGGGCATCAAGTCCCGCCTGGAAAATAAGGCCGGTTATTATTAAGCGCTTCCCAGCCCGCCCCCGGAGACTACCGGCTCCACGGCCCGGCGGATCTCGTGGAGCTTCTCCGCAACCCCCTCCTCCCGGGCCCTCGACTCGAGGTATTCCCAGTCCAGCCTGTCCCATTGGGCAGCCATGACCATCGCCGCCCTCTCACAGTCCAGGTCGGACTCCCAGTACACGCAGGCGTTGAGCGACGACACAATAGTCTCCTCGGGAGGCTCTACGTAGACGTGCGTCTCGCCCACCCTCAGCTTAACCGGGGGACGCTTCCCCCCGTACTCGGTGGACACTATGTCTATCGCGTATCTCAGCCCTCTCGCCGCCCAGACTCTCCCCCTCCACTCCTCTATGAGGCCTAGCGCCTCCCTCAGCGTTTCCGGGTCCCCCTCGACGACCAGGTCCACGTCGCCCGTCCTGTAGGCGGAGCCAGTGTATATCTCGGCTGCGTAGCCGCCGACAATTATTATCCTCCCCAGGCCCCGCTCCTCATAGAACGCGTTGATCGCCGCCACCACCTCGAGGATGCTGGAGCCCCTCGAAATTAGACTCCTAATCCTCGCCGCCAGCTCTCCCGCCTGGCCTGTACTGGAGCTCGCCATCACTCCACTCCACCACGCGGTACATCTCCCAGTAGAGCAGGGCTATCCACGCCGCCTCCCTCAGCCGCGGGCCGCCGGGCCTCTTCTTCCTCCTGGAGACGCCCATGGCCCTGAGGAGAGGCCTGAGACGTGCCACGAGGATGCCTCCGCCCTCCACGCTTCTACCTCGCCGCCCGGGGTAGTTAAACCTGTCCCCTTTCCCCGGCGCCGGCTAGCCGGAGGGCCCTGACTGCGCGGGCTCGGCTCCTCGTCCTATAGATGAGCTTGTCGCCCACGCGCTCCAAGGAGTCGTCGCCCTCGAGCTTGGGCTTCGCGTTGGGCGGAAGCACGACGACGTAGTAGCCCTGCGGATCCCTGGGGCCGAGCTTGTCCATAGGTGGAAGTGGCGGGGGAGGGCGAATATTGATTGCGTCTCAGACTCCCCCGGAATATATATGTCGTCCCCCTTGTTCTGCGCATTGCACGGTAGCCCTCCGACATACAGGGGTTCGATAGAAGATTAACGCATATTTTTCCACTACAAATGCAAACGTATTTCTCTACATTAATACAATACACATAATGTATGGTAAAGCCTGGAGAAAAGGAAGGGGCCGCGCGCGTCACATGCCCTGTCTGCGGCCGCGAGACGCTTCTCACCGTCGAGCCCGGCACAAACATCTATCTCTGCCCCGGCTGCGGCTCCGTAAACCTAGTCCTCGTAGGCGCCAACCTGGACGTGGAGCAGGTTAGGCACGTCAACAGAACCGACATAATAGAGAAGCCTGTGCTCCAGCTTGGAAACCTAGCCTTGAACGAGGACCTGGCCCCACTCGTCCCAGATACTCTGAGGCCGTACCTCGCCGACGTGAGGCTCCTGCTCAGGGCCGGGGAGAGGCCGGAGAGGGTTAGGGGCGACGTGCTCCTCGCCCTCGAGGCCCTTGGGAGGCTCGGCATGGTCAGGGAGAGGTGAAGACAATGGTTGACCTTGGCCTCAAAATAGCGGTTTTAAAGCTACTTCTCAGGGCGCTCAGGGACCCGGAGACAAAGGAGGTTGTAGCCTCCCTCAAGGACGTGTCCACCTACATTCCCCGCCGCGCCGCCCACGTGATACAGTCCAGCGGGGTCGACTTCGCCGGGAAGCCGCTGAGCGAGTTCAGGGACCCCGTGTTCGCCAGGCTCGTCGCCGACGTCCTGGCCTCGGCCAAGCTAGGCCGCGTCTCCGGGGACGTGTTCGAGTGGAGCGACAGGGGGCGCCACGTGGAGGTGCCCCGGCCCAGGACGAGGCTCTTCGCAGACATAAAGCCTGTTATCGACGTGGTTCTGGGAACCCTGCCTCATGCGCTTGAAAC
>JALVKT010000198.1 GCA_027027675.1 Thermofilaceae archaeon
ATGTTGCCGGCCATCACGGGGACGGGGTGGCCGGAGTACCTCTTCACCGCCTCGACGACGTCCCTGCTGTGGCCGTGGGCCGTGTCGACCACTATGAGTGCTGCTCCGCTGTCGGAGAACGCTTTAACCTTCTCGTCGTCCCTGGGGCCGACGGCGGCGGCCACCTTTAGGCCCCGCCCCTCAGCCTCCTCTACAACCGCGAGGGCCTCGGGTAGGGGCATGTTTCTGGGCAGCACGCCGAGGCCCCCCAGCTCCGCGAGTTTCAGGGCTGTGAGGCGGCCGGTGACGGTGTCCATGGGGGAGGAGATGATGGGGGCTTTGAGGTGGAGGCCGGGGGCCAGGCTTGTCTCTATGGAGACCTGGTCGAGCCTTACGTCGGAGTACCTGGGTAGGAGGAGGACGTCGTCGAAGCTGAGCCCTTCAATGGCGTTGCGGACTTTTTCCCGGTATGTTCCCATGTCTAGGGTAGAGGGAAAACATATTTATTCTTTATGTCCCGCCAGCAAATGAAACATAGAATAAACAGCCCCGGCTAGGCAAGCCCGGGGGGCCTCTGCTTAAGTTTTGGTCTAAGAGGTTTGGTGTAACGGAGATTTTCGCCGCCCGTGGAGCGTATGTTGAGCGGCTAGAGGGCTACGGGCTAGGCCGCACGCTTATTAGGGGACCCTGCATTATGGGTACCGTGAGTATGGGTATCGTGGTTCCCCGTTCGGAGGCGAGGGAGATCGAGGAGGCTGCGGGGTGGGTGCTCGTTTTCGGCAGGAGAAAGACTGGGAAGACCTTCCTGGTGAAGAACTTCGTCAAGCACGACCACTACTTCTTCGTGACTAGGGGCGGCGAGGTCTTCGAGGCGGGCGGCGGCGTGTCCAGGCTCTACTACCCCGTATTTCTTGAGAGGCTGAGGGGCCTGCTTGGGAGAGACGTCACCGTCGTGGTCGACGAGTTTCAGAGGCTTCCCGAGGACTTCCTGGATTTCCTGCATTTCGCTAGGAGCTGGGCTAGGGCGAAGGTTGTGCTTGTAGGGTCTAGCCTGCTCGTGTCTAGGAGGATTCTTTCGAGGCGCAGCCCCTTGCTGGGGATCGTGGTGCCGGTGAGGGTTGGACTTGTGAGGCCCGTCGACGTCGTGGGGGCTCTGTCTAGGCGTTTCGACGCTTTCAGGGCTGTCGCCCTGTCTTCTCTGGTGAGGGACCCGTGGGTTCTGGGGCTTGTTGGCTTGGAGGGGGGCTTGGAGGATGTCTTGGAGAGGGTTGTGAGGGCGATAAGGTTTAGCTGTAAGGGCCTGATAGGGGAGATTTTCCTGGAGGAGGACAGGGAGCTTACGGAGAGGTATGAGGCCGTGCTCCGGGCCCTCGCCGACGGCTACGCTACTCCCGGCTTGGTCGCGGGCTATGTTTCTAACGTGCTGGGCGGGTCGTTTAAGTCGCAGGACGTTAAGAAGTACCTTTCTAACTTGTTGGAGATGGGCGTTGTTGAGAGGAGGAGGGTTCACGGCAAGAAGAGGTTCCTCTACAGTATAGAGTCCCCGCTGCTAGACCTCTTCTACTTCCTCGACGTGAGGCTTGGGTTCTACGAGGTCGACCTGCCCGTCGACATAGTCGTCTCTAAGGCTTTGGAGAAGCTTCCACTGTACTATGAGAAGTTCGTAGTGGAGCTATTGGCCCAGGCTTTGGGGGCAGAGGTGGAGAAGGGGCTGAGGCCCGAGATCGACGGGGTTCTCGTCCGTGGCAGGAGGGTTGTGGCGGTGGTTGAGGTAAAGTATGGGAGCGCGGGCAGGGATGACGTGTACAGGTTCCTCTCGAAGGTTGAACGCTTCAAGGCTAGGAAGATATTTGTTTCCCGAAACGAGGTCGGCGTGGAGGGGGTGGAGTACTTCACCCCTGAGAGGCTCGTAGAGCTGGCGAGAGAGGCTGGGGAGAAGCGGGCGGCCCGCTAGGCCCGCCGGGCAGCTCGCCGCGTAGCGCCCCTAGCTTGGGGCTAGGGCTGTGTAAGCGATGCTGCGCGGCGGGCCTCCTCCAGTGCTTTGAGGATGAGCTTTTGCACCTTGTAGGGCTCCTTGACGGCTTGGAGCGTGAGGGGCTCGACGCCTATCGCCTGCACCTTTATGCTGCCTGTGCCGTAGAACTTGTCGACTAGGCCGACGTTCACGTTGACCTGCTGCACCTTGTCCAGCCCGAGCACGTCGTAGTCCGTGCCTATGA